>NZ_JAYJJS010000015.1:0-117659 GCF_020181635.2 Mycobacterium zoologicum
CGCCCACTTTCATGCCGCCCCACCGAGGGTCATCCACAGGTTCTGATCATTGCTCATCCGCCAGCGCGCATCGCCTGTGATGCGAAATTGGTGCAGTCGCCGCCGCCATCGCCGAAATATTTGTAGTCGGGGTTGTGCCTACGCGAGTCGTCACCGTTACCGGCCCAGTGATCGGCATACTCGACCGCTCGGCGTCGCGCTTCGGACAGCGGTGACCCGCCCGCGGGCGCGAGCGGGACATGACTCCCCACGAGTTGCACCCCGTTTCCGTCGGGCTCGTGAAAATTGATGTCGTTTTCGATATCACCGACGGTGTCCTTGAGACGCTGGCCGACGTGGCTGTCCACGCCGACCAACTCCTTCGCGCGTTGGTAGATGCGGTCAGCGAAATCCTGCGCCTGATCGGACCTGTCCACCTCCGTGTGGGTGTCTTCGACGGTGCCGTCGTCGTAGACGTTGAATTCGGCCTCAGCGGCATCCTCGAGCGCATAGCGCAGCCGGTTCTGGGCGGACAGCACATCGGAGGCGCCGCTGCGGGCAACCTGCGCTCCGGCCCGCAACTTCTCCGCTCCCCCGGCCGCCTGATTCTTATCGGAGGTCAGCCGGGCTTTGGCACCGTTGGCCGCAGTGCCGTTCCAGCCCACGGTGTGCACGTCTTTCCACATGCTGACGAAAGCGTGGTCCCACCGGTCGGCGGTAGCCTCCAACTGGGCAGCCCCTTCGATCAGATGGGTCGTCGACCAAGCCAACAACTCAGACAGCGAAGGCAAGCCGCCGGGCCCTGCGCCGGGGGCACTCATCTAGGTCACCGCGTCGATGGTCAGCGCCGCCGCGGCGGCGGCCTCGTTGGCGTCGAAAACCGCGTTGGCCTGGGTGACGTTGGCGGCACTTGTGGTGATACGCGCCGCCATCTTCGTCGAGACATGCCCGACACCGGCGAGCACCGCACTCATCGCCACCGCACTCGGCTGACCCTGAGCAGCCATCGCCGAGACAACGGTTGTGGCACCGTCGCCCGCCAGAACCGCTGCATGCTCATTCCACTGGGATGCCCGGGACGCAAGCTCCGCTGGGACGCTGATGGGCTCCAGCGGGGTCATAGGCGGAAGGGTAACCGAGTACGGGCGGTGTCGGTATTCGTCGCGTTCGCCCGTCGGCGCGGGTTCTCATGCGATTTCGGCGCGATAATGTGCGCTCAGCGACGACAATCGCGCCGAAATCACTACTTTGCGGCCCGCTCCCGCTGGATCTCCAGCGCGATGTCGATGAGCTGGTCCTCCTGGCCGCCGATCAGCTTGCGCTGGCCGACCCGCAGCAGCAGTTCGTGGGCGGGAACGCCGTAACGCTCACCCTGGCGCACCGCGTGCTTGAGGAAGCTGGAGTACACCCCGGAGTAGCCCATCACCAGCGCGTTGCGGTCCAGCACGCACTCGGCGGGCATGGCCGGGCGCACCACTTCCTCGGCGGCGTCGGCGATGTCGAAGAAGTCGATGCCGGTCTTGACGCCGATCTTGTCGAACACCCCGATCAGTGCCTCGACCGGCGCGTTGCCCGCACCCGCACCGAAGCGGCGGACCGAGCCGTCGATCTGCTTGGCGCCGGCGCGCACCGCCTCCACCGAGTTGGCGACACCGAGCCCGAGGTTCTCGTGCCCATGAAAACCAACTTGAGCATCCGACCCCAACTCGGCGACCAGCGCCGACACCCGGTCGGCCACGCCTTCGAGCACCAGCGCGCCGGCGGAGTCCACCACGTAGACGCACTGGCAGCCGGCATCGGCCATGATCCGGGCCTGAGCGGCCAGCTTCTCCGGCGAGATGGTGTGCGCCATCATCAAGAACCCGACGGTCTCCAGACCCAGCTCGCGGGCCAGCCCGAAGTGCTGGATCGAGACGTCGGCCTCGGTGCAGTGGGTGGCGATCCGACAGATCTGTCCGCCGTTGCCCTGCGCCTCCTTCATGTCCTCCTTGGTGGCCACGCCGGGCAACATCAGGAAGGCGATCTTGGCGTCGCGGGCGGTCTGCGCGGCGAGCTTGATCAACTCCTGGTCGGGAGTCTTGGAGAACCCGTAATTGAAGCTGGACCCGCCCAGTCCGTCGCCGTGCGTGACCTCGATGACCGGAACCCCGGCGGCGTCCAGAGCCGCGACGATCGCGGCGACCTCGTCGGTGCTGAACTGGTGACGCTTGTGGTGGCTGCCGTCGCGCAGCGAGGTGTCGGTGATCCGCACGTCCCAGAATGCTTCGCTCATTTTGCGCCTCCAGCCTTCGCCGCGACCATCTCGCGGGCGATCTCTTCGCCCACCTTGGTGGCCGCGGCGGTCATGATGTCCAGGTTGCCCGCATACGGCGGCAGGTAATCCCCGGCGCCTTCGACCTCGACGAACGTGGTGACCACCGCGCGGCCACCGGAGTTCAGCGACGGCTCGTCGAACTGCGGCTCGTTGAGCAGCCGGTAGCCCGGCACGTAGGTCTGCACCTGCTCGACCACGCTGAGGATCGACTTGGTGATCGCGTCGCGGTCGACGTCCTCAGGGATCTGGCAGAAGATGGTGTCGCGCATGATCATCGGCGGGTCGGCCGGGTTCAAGATGATGATCGCCTTGCCCTTCTGGGCGCCGCCGATGGTCTGTACACCCGCCGAGGTGGTCTTGGTGAACTCGTCGATGTTGGCCCGAGTGCCCGGACCGGCCGACACGCTCGCGACGCTGGCCACGATCTCCGCATACGGCACGGTGCCGCCCTGCTCGGCCACCGCACGCGTCACGGCGTAGACGATCGGGATGGTGGCCTGGCCGCCGCAGGTGATCATGTTGACGTTCGGGGCGTTCACGTGCTCATGCAGGTTCGCCGGCGGGATCACCGCCGGGCCCACCGCGGCCGGGGTCAGGTCGATCGCCCGGATACCGGCGGCCTCGTACTTGGGCGCGTACGCCTTGTGCACGTAGGCGCTGGTGGCCTCGAAGACGAAGTCCGGCTTCTCGTCCTGCGCCAGCAGCCAGTCCGCCCCCTCGGCCGAGGTCTCCAGACCGAGCTTGCGCGCCCGGGCCAGACCCTCGGAATCCGGGTCGATACCGATCATCCAGCGCGGCTCCAGCCAGTCCGAGCGCAGCAGCTTGTACAGCAGGTCGGTGCTGATATTTCCCGACCCGACGATCGCGACACTTGCCTTGGATCCCATGGCGATCTCCTTCTATTTGAACGAAAGGTGCACCGGGCCGAGGTGATCGAATTCGGCGACGAATTCATCCCCCGGCCGGGCATCGATGGCGCGCGTGCACGAACCCGGCAACACGATGTCGCCGGCCTTGAGCCGGACACCGAAGCTCTCGACCTTGCGGGCCAGCCAGGCCACCGCGGTCACCGGGTTGCCCAGCACCGCGTCACTACGGCCCTCGGCAATCACTTCGCCATTGCATTTCAGCGTGGCGTTGATGTTCTTGACGTCGACGTCTCCCGGGGAGACCCGGCCCTTGCCGAGCACGAATCCGGCCGACGAGGCGTTGTCGGCGATGGTGTCGCAGAGCTTGATCTTCCAATCGGTGATCCGGGTGTCGATCAGCTCGATCGACGGCACCACTGCCTCGACGGCGGCCAGCACGTCGTCCTCGGTGCAGTCCGCACCGGGCAGGTCCGCGCCGAGGATGAAGCCGACCTCCACCTCGATCCGCGGATACAGGTAGTTGGCGGTGGGCACCGGGGCGTCTTCGAAAACCTGCATCTCGTTGAGCAGATGCCCGTAGTCGGGCTCGTCGACGCCCATCATCTGCTGCATCGCCAGCGAGGACAGGCCGACCTTGTGACCGACCACCCGGGCACCCTCGGCGATGCGCTGCCGGATGTTGATCAGCTGGATCTCGTAGGCGTCGACGACGTCGATGCCGGGGTGCGCCGTGGTCAACGGCGAGATGGGCACCCGGCTGCGTTCGGCTTGCGCCAAGTCGGCGGCGAGTTCGTCGCGGATCGCGGCGCTGAGCATCTTCGATGGTCCCCTCGGGTGGTGGTGAGCGGGTGAGAACATGCCGTTCAGCGGCAATTCTAGGACGGGTTCTACTTTTCGGCGCGGGCGGTCCGGACGCGACCGAAGCCGGTGGCACACGTACCACCGGCCCCGCGTCGGCGACGAACTACGACTTGCCGGTGTAGTCGACCTGCCAGTGCTTGATGCCGTTGAGCCAGCCCGACCGCAGCCGCCTCGGGCTCTCCAGCGGCCGCAGGTCCGGGATGTGGTCGGCGATCGCGTTGAACATCAGGCCGACGGTCATGCGCGCCAGGTGGGTACCGATGCAGTAGTGCGCACCGGTGCCGCCGAAGCCGACGTGCGGGTTGGGGTCGCGCAAGATGTTGAACTGCTGGGGGTTGTCGAACACCTCGGGGTCGAAGTTGGCGGCGCGGTAGAACATCACCACCCGCTGGCCTTCCTTGATCAAGGTGCCGTTGAGGTCGTGATCGCGGGTGGCGGTGCGCTGGAAGGACGTCACCGGAGTGGCCCAGCGGACCACCTCGTCGGCGGTGGTCTCCGGCCGCTGGGACTTGAACAGCTCCCACTGCTCGGGGAATTCGGTGAAGGCCATCATGCCCTGGGTGATCGAGTTGCGCGTGGTCTCGCTACCCGCGACTGCCAGCAGGATGATGAAGTAGCCCAGTTCGTCGTCGTTGAGCTTCTCGCCGTCGATGTCCGCCTCGATCAGCGTGGTCACGATGTCTTTCGCTGTGTCCCTGCCGGGACTTAGCCGCTTCTTCTCCGCCAGCTGCAGCCCGTAGGTGATGATCTCCAGCGCGGAGGCCGCCGGGTCGTAGTGGGAGTACTCCGGGTCGTCGTAGGACGTCATCTGGTTGGTCCACTCGAAGAGCTTGCCGCGGTCCTCCTGGGGTACCCCCATCAGACCGGCAATCGCCTGCAGCGGCAGCTCGGAGGCCACCTCCACCACGAAGTCACCCGAGCCGCGGGCGAGGGCCTCCTTGGCGATGGCCTGCGCACGCTGCTCGAGCTGATCGTGCAGCGGCAGGATGTGGCGCGGGGTGAAGCCGCGCGAGACGATCCGGCGCAACCGGGTGTGCCGCGGCGCGTCCTGGTTCAGCATCAGGATGCGCTGCGCATCGATCGCGTCGCGGGTGATGTCGTCGTTGAACCGCGGGATGGCGGTGTTGACCTCGCTGGAGAACACCTCGTCTAGCCGGGACACCTCTTTGACGTCCTCGTGGCGGGTGACGGCCCAGTAGCCGCCGTCGTTGAAACCGCCCACGCCGTCCGGCTGCTCGATCCACTTGATCGGCTCATTGGTGCGCAGCGCGGCAAGCTCCTGGTCCGGAATGCGTTCCGCGTAGATCTCGGGATCGGTCGGGTCGAAACCCACGGGACAACTGGGGATTGTGGGGCTGGCCACGATGTCAACTCCTTGCTGAAGGCGTGTGCAACACGACAGATACTAGTGCTAGTAAAACATGGTTCCGCCGCAGACGAAAGGCAGGAAAGGGTCCTCGCCGGTCACTAAACTGAAACGCGTTCTACCGAATGGTAGATAAGGCCTGAGGCGGCCGTCCCGGCAGGCAACCGCAGGATAGCGCGCCGCCATCCGGGCTCCGCCGACGCCGATACCACCGGCCAACTAGCGCCCGGGCGGGGCAATTCTATAACGTGTTCTACATGGCCGAACAGGAGTACGACGTCGTCGTGGTCGGAAGCGGTGGCGCCGGAATGGTTGCCGCCCTGACCGCCGCCCACCAGGGTTTGTCAACCATCGTGATCGAGAAGGCCGCCCACTTCGGCGGTTCGACCGCCCGTTCCGGCGGTGGTGTGTGGATCCCCAACAACGAGGTGCTCAAGCGCGCCGGGGTCAAGGACGACGCCGAGGCCGCCCGCACCTACCTGCGCGCCATCATCGGCGACGTGGTCCCGGCCGAGAAGATCGACACCTACCTGCAGCGCGGGCCGGAGATGCTGTCGTTCGTACTGAAGAACTCGCCGCTGAAGATGTGCTGGGTTCCCGGCTATGCCGACTATTACCCGGAGCAGCCCGGCGGCAAGCCCACCGGCCGCTCGATCGAGCCGAAACCGTTCAACGCCAAGAAGCTCGGCGCCGACATGGCGGGCCTGGAGCCGGCCTACGGCAAGGTTCCGCTGAATGTTGTTGTCATGCAGCAGGACTACGTCCGGCTCAACCAGCTCAAGCGCCACCCCCGCGGCGTGCTGCGCAGCCTGAAGGTGGGCGCCCGGACCATGTGGGCGCAGGCCACCGGCAAGAACCTGGTCGGGATGGGGCGCGCACTGATCGCACCGCTGCGTGTCGGCCTGCGCAACGCCGGGGTGCCGGTGCAGCTCAACACCGCACTGACCGACCTCTACGTCGAGGACGGCGTGGTGCGCGGGGTCTATGTCCGAGGTGCCGACGAATCCGCTGAGCCGCAGCTGATCCGGGCTCGCCGCGGGGTGATCCTGGCCAGTGGCGGTTTCGAGCACAACGAACAGATGCGGGTCAAGTACCAGCGCGCTCCGATCACCACCGAGTGGACCGTGGGGGCCAAGGCCAACACCGGCGAGGGAATCCTGGCCGGCGAAAAGCTCGGCGCCGCACTGGACATCATGGAGGACTCCTGGTGGGGCCCGACGGTGCCGCTGCCCGGCGCACCGTGGTTCGCCCTGTCCGAGCGCAACTCCCCCGGGTCGATCATCGTGAACATGTCCGGCAAGCGGTTCATGAACGAGTCGATGCCCTACGTCGAGGCCGTGCACCACATGTACGGCGGCGAGTACGGTCAGGGCGCCGGCCCCGGCGAGAACATCCCGGCCTGGCTGGTATTCGACCAGCGCTACCGCAACAACTTCATCTTCGCCGGATTGCAGCCCGGACAGCGCATTCCGAAGAAGTGGATGGATTCGGGCGTGATCGTCACCGCCGACACCCTCGAGGAGCTGGCGACCAAGACCGGGGTGCCGGCGGCGTCCCTGGTCGCGACCGTCGAGCGTTTCAACGAGTTCGCCCGCACCGGCGTGGACGAGGACTTCCACCGCGGTGAGAGCGCCTATGACCGCTACTACGGCGACCCGACGAACAAGCCCAACCCGAACCTGGGCCAGATCGCGCAGGGGCCGTTCTACGCGGCCAAGATGGTGCCCGGCGACCTGGGGACCAAGGGCGGGATCCGCACGGACGTCAACGGCCGCGCCCTGCGTGACGACAACAGCGTCATCGAAGGTCTTTACGCCGCGGGCAATGTCAGCGCCCCGGTGATGGGCCACACCTACCCGGGGCCGGGCGGCACCATCGGGCCAGCCATGACGTTCGGCTACCTGGCCGCTCTCGACATCGCCGGAAAGGCTTAGTTCATGCCGATCAATCTCGACAAGGCTCTCGGTGCCGAGTTCGGCGCAGTCGAATTCTCTTGGACCGCAACCAATGTGCAGCTCTACAACCTGGCGCTGGGCGCGGGGTCGGATCCGATGGACCCGCGTGAGCTGAGCTACGTCGTCGACGGCACCCCGCAGGTGCTACCGACATTCGGTTGCGTCGCGGCCTCGTTCAACGACGTCAACCCGCCTAAGGTGAGCTGGCCCGGCGTCGAGATCGACCTGGCCAAGATCCTGCACGCCTCGGAGAAGGTGATCGTCCCGGCGCCGCTGCCGGCCTCGGGCAGTGCGCGCGGCATCAGCCGGATCGTCGACGTCTGGGACAAGGGCAAGGCCGCGGTGGTGCTGCTGGAGACCACCGTCACCGGCACCGACGGCACCCTGCTGTGGACACAGCAGCGGTCCATCTTCGCCCGCGGCGAGGGCGGCTTCGGCGGCGAGCGTGGACCTTCCACCGCCTCGGAGTTGCCGGACCGGGCACCGGATTTCGAGATCGACATGCCGGTCTCGCCGCAGCAGGCCCTGCTCTACCGGCTCTGCGGCGACCGCAACCCGCTGCACTCGGACCCGGGTTTTGCCGCGGCGGCCGGTTTCGACCGCCCGATTCTGCACGGCCTGTGCACCTACGGCATGACCTGCAAAGCGGTCGTGGACAACGTGCTCGGCGGCGATGCCGGTGCGGTGCGCTCGTTCGGCGCCCGGTTCGCCGGGATCGTCTTCCCGGGCGAGACCCTGCGGGCCCGGCTGTGGAAGGACGGTTCGCGGGTGGTGGGCACGGTGATCGCCCCCGGCCGCGACGACGCCGCCGTGCTCGGCGACGTGGAGCTGGTCTCGGCGTAGAGCGCACCCCCGCACTGCTGCGACCCGGCCGGACGCGACGCCGGCCACCCCTGGGTCACCTAATTGAAAATGACTTTCATCTTCGATATGGTGTGCGCCATGACCGCGCCGGTGTGGATGGCCTCTCCCCCAGAGGTGCATTCGGCGGCGCTGAGCACCGGCCCGGGGCCGGGGCCGCTGCTGTCGGCTGCCGCCGCGTGGTCGTCGCTGAGCCTGGAGTACACCGCGACCGCAGAGGCGTTGCGGGAATTGCTGGGGGCCACCCAGGCGGCGGCCTGGCAGGGCCCCAGCGCCGAGAGTTATCTCGCCGCGCATCTGCCCTATCTGGCCTGGTTGGCGACGGCCAGCGCTGACAGTGCCGCGCACGCGTCCCAGCACGAGACGGCGGCCGCGGCCTACGTCAGCGCGTTGGCGGTCATGCCCACCATGCCGGAATTGGCGGCCAACCATGCGGTCCACGGCGTACTGGTGGCGACCAATTTCTTCGGCATCAACACCATCCCGATCGCGCTCAACGAGGCCGACTACGTACGGATGTGGATCCAGGCCGCCACCGCCATGGCGAGCTATGAGGCCGTCTCCGGCGCGGCGGTGGCATCCGCCCCGCAACCCGCCGCGGCACCACCGATCGTCAACCATGACGAGGCCGATCACGATGACCACGACGGTCATGACCACGGCCACGATGACGACGGGATCCACGACGGCGATCTGGAGCCGACCGATCCGGAGTGGTGGAAGGACGTCTTCGGCGAGATGGGCGAGTGGACCCAGCTCATCATCAACGACCTGCTGACCAATCCGGCCGCACTGCTGACCGATCTCCCGGTCGTCATGGCCGACCTGACCTTCCACGCCAGCCAGCTCGCCGCCACCTTGAGCCAATTCGCTCCCGCGCTGCTTCAGCCGGCACTTGCCCTGGCGATCGGAAATCTGGGTTGGGCAGCGGGCTTGGCCGGGCTGGCCGGAATTCAGCCCGCCCCACCCGCACTCGTCTCCGGGGGCGCGGTCCCGGCGGAACCCGTGGCCGCACCGGGCTCGGCCGGCACGTCCGCGCCCGTTGCGAACACCACGACGGCACCGACCACCGCGCCTTCGGCGGCATCGGCACCGGCCTCCAGCGCCGCACCTGCCTCGGCCCCGCCCGCTGCTCCACCGGCCGGCTCAAGCCCGGCGTTCTTCCCGCCTTACGTGATCGGGCCCACCGGCACCGCCGGCCAGATCGGTGCCGTGGCCCGCAGTCGCGCGGCGAAGAAGGCATCGAATCCGGATGTGGCGGCCGAGGCGACGGCCGCTGCTGCGGCCGCGACTGCACGGGATCGGTCCCGGGCCCGGCGGCGCCTCGCCGCCCGCGGGCACGCGGACGAGGTCGTCTACGTCTACGCCGACAACACCCCCGGACCCGATACCTCGCCCCGCGCTTCTGCCGCCACCGCGGGTGGCCTGGGATTCCGGGGAGCGCACGCCCAGCCGGGTATGCCCGTGACGGGGTTGACGACGTTGGCGGCCGGCGGATTCGGTGGTGGGCCGACGGTTCCACTGCTGCCCGAGAGTTGGGGCGAGGGCGCCGGCGACTGAGCCGGTGGTCAGGGGATCAACGGCACGAGTTCGGCCAGCGCGTCGATCGCGCCGGGGAACATGTTCACCAGGTTGAGGCCGTTGAAGAAGATCGCCTCCGCCACGGGCGCAACCATGCCGAACCCGATTCCGAGTGGGATCAGCGCGGTGGCCGCGGCCAGCGCCTCCCCGATTCCGCCGAGTAGATCGCCGTCGGCGGCCCGCTCGGTGAGGAAACTAATCGCGACCGACGGCAACGTGGTCAGCAGGGCGTTGAAGGTGTCGGCGATCGGCAACAGGGTCGCATAGTCGTTGGACACATTGGCGATGAGCGCGTTGAAGATCTCGGTCGGCGACGAATCCCAGTTCACGTTCGACAGTGCGCCGGGGACGGCGTTCTGCAGCAGATCCAGGCCCACATGCAGGATCTGGCTCCATGACGGATCGGGGTCGCCGACAGTGCCGCCGACCACCCGGTAGACGGTCTCCAGCAGCGGCTGCAGCGCCGGGGTGTCCAGGATCGAGCCGAGCTGATAAGTGGCCGGGTCCTGTAAGTCGTTGATGGCGTTGCTGATTCCCTGCTGTACACCGTGGCCCAATGCGGTGGCGACGTCCGCCCAGTTGAGATCGGCGGGAAACAGCCCGAAGGTGGTCGGCGAGCTGGCGTCGGTGATCTGGCACCAACTGTCGCTGATGCAGCCGTAGCCCAGGTTGACCAGGATCGAGGTGGCCGGCGCCAGCAAATCGTAGAGGGGCTGGCCGATCACCGGCAGGAACTGCAACGGGGCCAGCAGCGGCAGGCTGTCCGCCGGAATCATGTAGTAGTTGGTCAACCCGCCGTCGGCGGTCGGCAACTCGATCGCATTCGCAATCTGCTCGGAGGTCAGGCCGAGGTAGCCGCCGTGCGAAAAGCCCATGCCGAGAAGGGCGTTGAAGTCCGCAAGGATGTTGAGAGGGTAACGCGGGAAGTCGGCGAAGCCGTCGTACTGGATCGTGTAGATGTCGGTCGGGTAGAGATCGGACGGAGTGGCACCACTGAACGTCAGGCCAAAACTGGGGATGGTGGGACTGGCGCCGTCGATGGGCACATTGAAGCGTTCCAGAATGCCGCCATCGGGGTTTGACGGGTTGCCGAGCATGACGAAGTGCACCAAATCGCTGGGCACACCCTGCGCGGCGAGCAGCGACATGGCCCGTGTCTCAACGGTTGCGCCCTGCGAGTAGGCGAAGACCACCACCGGGTTGGCCGCATCGACCTGCCCCCCGGCGATCTGCTGGGTGATGGCGTCGGCCAGAATCCGGCCACCCTGAGCGAACGACTCGTCGGTGGTGAGGTTCTTGATCCCGGTCAGCGGCCATAACGACTCGGGCGTGACGACGGGCTGCAACGTGCCGTCGAAGCCGCGCGGTGCCAGGTAGAAGGTGTTGGCGGCGTCCACGTATCCCGCAGGCGGAATCGGCAGGCCGCTGGCGCCCACGATCAGCGCGGTGCCGTGCCCCAGCGGGGAGTCCGCGTTGTCGAGCCCGGTAAGCCGAACCGCCCGCGCGGTCGAGTCCGGCGGTGCGGATCCCGCGGTGGGCGCCGCAGCCAACCCGGCGCCGGCCACGGCGACACCGACGACGACACAGATTCGCAGCAACCGATCCATCTCGACCTCCCGCACTCCCGCCTGCGGTTCACCCTGAATAAAACGGCACCGTAGCATTGCCGGGCGATGGAAAGCAACGGTGGCGTAATATTTTGGACGTTATGGAATCGACCCGGCCGCGGCGCAAGTATTCGCCACGCCTGACGCGGGACCAGCGCCGCGAGCACTCGCTGGATGCCGCGCTGGAGGTGCTGCGCGGATGCGCGTTGCACGAATTGAGCATGGAGGCGGTGGCCGCCGCTGCCGAAGTCTCAAAACCCGTCCTGTACACCGCATTTCGTACCCGAGCCGAACTCGTCGATGCGCTGCTGAGGCGAGAACTCCAACACGGCATCGCCGAGGTTCGCGCAGCGATGCCGGCCGACCTGGCCACACTGGGACCGACCGGCGCCTACACCGCGACCATCGGCGCGTTTCTGCAGGCGGTGCTGAACAACCCGGCGCGCTGGCGGCTCATCCTGACCGTGCCGGACAGCGCACCACACGACTACCGCGACTCACTGCGCAGCTCACGGTCGGCCGTGCTGGCTCAATCCGAGGAACTGGCCCGCGCCGCAGCCGCTTTCATGCCGCAGCTGGCGCGACTGGACCCGGCTCTGCTCGGCCACACCATGCTGTCGTTCGCCGAGATGCTGGGCCGGCTGGCCGTCCGCGACCCACAGACCTACCCGCGCGAACGCCTCGAAGAGTTCGTCGCCACCGTGCTGTCGATGGTGCCCACCGACGACCTCACGCCCACCTCAACCCGCCGAGCGTGAAACCGGGTTCACGTTCGGCGGGGAAGGCGGCACCTAACCCAGGATCAAACCCGACGTCGGCACGCCGGTGCCGGCCGTGACCAGCACATGCTCGACGTCGGGAACCTGGTTGACCGAGGTGCCGCGCAGCTGGCGCACGCCTTCGGCGATCCCGTTCATCCCGTGTACGTAGGCCTCGCCGAGCTGGCCGCCGTGGGTGTTGATCGGCAGCCGACCGCCGAGCTCGATGGCCCCGCCGGCGATGAAGTCCTTGGCCTCGCCGGGACCGCAGAATCCCAACTCCTCCAACTGGATCAGCGTGTACGGCGTGAAGTGGTCATAGAGCACCGCGGTCTGGATGTCGGCCGGCTTCAATCCGGACTGCGCCCACATCTGCCTGCCCACCAACCCCATCTCGGGCAATCCGAGCTCGTCGCGGTAGTAGGAGTACATGGTGAACTGGTCGGCCCCGGAACCCTGGGCGGCCGCCTCGATGATCGCCGGACGCTGCTTGAGGTCTCGCGCCCGCTCCGGGGTGGTGACCACGATCGCCACCCCGCCATCGGTCTCCTGGCAGCAGTCCAGCAGCCGCAACGGCTCAGCGATCCACCTCGAGTTCTGGTGATCCTCGATCGTGATCGGCTTGCCATAGAAGTGTGCCTTGGGGTTGGTCGCCGCGTGCTTGCGGTCGGCCACCGACACCACGCCGAAATCCGCACTGGTGGCGCCGTATTCGTGCATGTAGCGCCGGGCGATCATCGCCACCGACGCGGCGGGCGTACTCAGACCGTGCGGGTAGGACCAGCTGTACTCCACACCGCGGGAGTCCGCGGTGCCGGTCAGCGCGGTCATCACCTGGCCGAACCGGAACTCCGAACGCTCATTGAAGGCGCGGTAGGCGACAACGCATTCGGCCACGCCGGTGGCCACCGCCAGAGCCGCCTGCTGCACCGTCGCCGCCGCCGCACCGCCGCCGTAGCCGATCTGGGAGAAGAACTTCAGCTCACCGATTCCGGTGGCCCGCGCGACGGCGGTCTCCAGGTTCGAGTCCATGGTGAACGTGACCAGACCGTCGACATCGGACGGCTTCAGTCCGGCGTCGTCGAGGGCATCGAGCACCGCCTCGGCGGCCAGGCGCAGCTCACTGCGCCCGGATTCCTTCGAGAAGTCGGTCGCGCCGATACCGGCGATGGCTGCCTTGCCCGACAACATCACGCATCTCCGATTGTCAGTGTCGCCGTGGCGATCACGTGATCGCCAAGGCTGTTGTTACCGATCACTTTCACGGTTACCAGAGGTCCGTCCGCTGTGTTTTCCAGCGCCGTCACCTCACCACTGAAGGTGACCGTGTCGTAGGCGTACCACGGCACGCCCAGTCGCAGCCCGATCGAGCGGACCACGGCGTTCGAGCCGGCCCAGTCGGTGATGTAGCGCTGCACCAGGCCGGTGTCGGTGAGGATGTTGACGAAGATGTCCTTGGACCCCTTGGCCTGAGCCTTGTCGCGGTCGTGGTGCACATCCTGGTAGTCCCGGGTGGCGATCGCGGTGGACACGATGAACGTCGGGTCACCGTAGATCGCCAGCTCGGGCAGCTTGGTGCCCACCTGCACAGTCGGAGCGCTCATGCCCCGCCCCCTTCCACAGCCTCCCAGGCGTACAGCGTCCACGCCGGACCCACCTCGCTGGCGGGAAAATCGAGATAGGTTGCCCGGACCGGCATTCCGACCTTCACCGCTGAAGCGTCGACGCCGCGGAGCTCCCCGAGCATCCGCACCCCCTCCTCGAGTTCGACCAGTGCGATCACGAAAGGCACGCTGCGGCCGGGGACCTTGGGGGCATGGTGCACCACGTAGCTGAACACGGTGCCCTGGCCCGAGGAGACGACGTAGTCGGTCTCTTCGGTCTTGTCCTTCCACAGGGCCGGCACCGGCGGGTGCTGCAGGCTGCCGTCCGGGCGTTGCTGGATGCGCAGCTCGTGTGCGGCCACCCCGTCCCAGAAGTACTTCGAATCCCGCGACCACGACGGGCGCATCATCTTGTCGGGGTCGAGATCCTCCGGCACCTCGGCGGACTCGGCTCGGTCCTTCGGCAGGAACTTCAGAATGCGCCAGTTCATGTCGGCCACGCATTCCGCGTCTTCGCCGCCGTTCACCCACCAGCGGATCTTCTGGGTGACGAAGTAGCCCTCGCCCAGACCGGTCTGCTTGGGGCCGACGATGTCGGTCACCTCGGCGGTGACGCTGACCTCTTCACCCGGCCGCAGGTAACGGTGGTAGGTCTGCTCGCAGTTGGTCGCCACCACTCCGACATAGCCTGCGCCGTCGAACAACTCCATGACCTTGCCCAGTGGGTCGTCGGCGGGGCGCTCGCCGCCCAGACCCATCATCGTCCACACCTGGATCATCGCCGGCGGTGCGACGATCCCGGGGTGGCCGGCGGCCTTGGCCGCCGCCTCCTCGGTGTAGATCGGGTTGGCGTCGCCGATCGCGTCGACCCAGTGCCGAATCATCGGCTGGTTCACCGGATCCCGGCCGGTGCGCGGCTCACTTCGGCCGGACGCCAGAATCTGTTCGATCCCGGAGGAAATGTCGCTCATCGCTCTCCTCGACTCATCGGGGCACCCGCGGGACTTTGAGGCCGGAAGCGGCGATCATCTCCCGCATCACCTCGTTGACGCCGCCGCCGAAGGTGATCACCAGGTTGCGCTTGGTCTGCACGTCCAGCCAGCGCAACAACTCCGCGGTCGCCGGGTCGGCCGGGTTGCCGTGGCAGCCGACGATCTCCTCGGCCAGCCGGCCGGCGTACTGGATGCGTTCGGTGCCGAACACCTTGGTGGCCGCGGCGTCGGCGACCTCGATGATCTCGCCTGCCGCGGCTACCTGCCAGTTCAGCAACTCGTTGATGCGGAACATGGCATGGATCTCGCCGAGGCCGCGCTTGACCGCGTCATGGCTGATCGGCCTGACGCCGTCGCCGCCGGGTGTGGTGGCCCAGGCGTGCACCTTGTCGTAGATGGCGCCGAACCGGCCGGCCGGACCGAGCATGACCCGCTCGTTGTTGAGCTGGGTGGTGATCAGCCGCCAGCCACCGTTCTCCTCGCCGACCAGCATGTCGGCGGGCACCCGGACGTCGTTGTAATAAGTCGCGTTGGTGTGGTGCGCGCCGTCGGACAGGATCATCGGGGTCCACGAGTAGCCCGGGTCCTTGGTGTCGACGATGAAGATCGAGATTCCCTTGTGCTTCACCGCGGTCGGGTCGGTGCGGGCCGCCAGCCAGATGTAGTCGGCGTCGTGCGCACCGGTGGTGAACACCTTCTGCCCATTGATGATGTAGTGGTCGCCGTCGCGAACCGCGGTAGTGCGCAACGACGCCAGGTCGGTGCCGGCCTCAGGTTCGGTGTAGCCGATCGCGAAATGCACTTCGCCGGCGAGGATCGCGGGCAGGAACTTCTTCTTCTGCGCCTCGTTGCCGTACACCTGCAGGGTCGGGCCGACGGTCTGCAGCGTCACCGCCGGCAGCGGGATGTCGGCGCGCTGCGCCTCGTTGACGAAGATCTGCTGCTCGATCGGTCCGAAGCCCAGACCGCCGAACTCCTTGGGCCAGCCGACACCGAGCTTGCCGTCACGGCCCATCCGCCGGATCACGTCCCGGTACGCGTTGCTGTGCCGGTCGGAGTCCATCGACTTGGCCTCGTCGGGCTTGATGAGGGTGGCGAAGTATTCGCGCAACTCGATTTGCAGCTTGCGCTGCTCGGGGGTCAGATCGACGAACATTGCGCTCCAAGGGTTTCGAGACGATTTGACCGGCCACCCAGTAGGCGGTTCAGGTCCTTGATCGAGGAGTAGTAGCGGTCCATCGGGTAGTCCACGTCCATCCCCATCCCGCCGTGCAGGTGGTGGCAGAGCTGCATCACCGGCGGCGCCTGCGAGGTGACCCAGTAACCGAGGACCGCGAGGTCGTCTTCGGTGTCCAGTCCGTTGGCCAGCCGCCACACCACCGACGTCGCCGCCAAAGTGAGTGTGCGCGAGACGATGTAGACCTCCGACAGCTGGGCGGCCACCGTCTGGAAGGTGGACAGTGGCCGGCCGAACTGCTCGCGGCTGCCGACGTAGTCGGCGGTGAGCCGCAGCGCTCCGGCCACCAGGCCGGACGCGAACGCCCCGATCATGGCCAGCGCCAGTTCGTTGACCCGGGACACGGTCGCGCCGTCGAGCACCGAGTCGACCTCGGCGTCGGTGAAGACCACCACGTACTCGTCGCTGTGGTTGGCGGTCGGCGTCTTGGTCAGCTGCACGCCGTCGGCCTTGGCCGAGATGACTGCCACCCCGGTGTCGGCGGTGACCAGGATCCACTCGGCCTGCTCTGCGTAGGCCACGCCGATCTTGGTGCCGGACAACCGGTTACTGGCCAACGTGACCGCGGGCCGCTCAGGCAGTGCCGCGGCGGGCTCGTCGAGCGCGGCCGTAAGCACCGCACCCTTGGCCACCCCGGCCAGGTAGCGGTCCTGCTGGGCGTCAGAGGCCAGGTCCAGCAGCGGAACCAGCCCGAGACCGAGCGTGGCCAGTGCGGGGCTGATGGTCCCGTGCCGGCCGATCTCGGTGAGCGCCGTGGCCACCTCGGACAGTCCGACGCCGTCACCACCGAGCCGCTCGGGCACCGCCAGCGCGGTCACTCCCCCGGCGACCAGCGCCTCCCAACTGTTGTCGCGGTCGAGCACCGACGTGACTACGTCGGCGACGGCCTGCTGTTCCGGATCGGGACTGAAGTCCACCCCAAAATCTCCTTGAATCTAGTGAGCCACCGGACATTTGCCGGTGTAGTCCATCTGCCAGTGCTTGATGCCGTTGAGCCATCCCGACCGCAACCGCTCCGGTGCGGCCAGCGGCCCCAGGTCCGGGACGTGGTCGGCCACCGCGTTGAAGATCAGGTCGATCGTCAGCCGGGCCAGGTGAGTGCCGATGCAGTAGTGCGCCCCGGTGCCGCCGAAGCCGACGTGCGGGTTGGGGTCGCGCAGGATGTTGAAACGCTGCGGCTCGTCGAACGCCTCCTCGTCGAAGTTGGCCGAGCGGTAGAACATCACCACCCGCTGCCCCTTCTTGATCTGCGCACCGGACAACTCGTAGTCCTCCAGGGCGGTGCGCTGGAAGCAGATCACCGGGGAGGCCCACCGCACGATCTCGTCCGCGGTGGTCTTGGGGCGCTCTTTCTTGAACAGCTCCCACTGGTCGGGGTGCTCGGAGAAGGCGATCATGCCATGGGTGATCGAGTTGCGAGTGGTCTCGTTGCCGGCCACCGCCAGCATCACCACGAAGAAGCCGAACTCGTCGTCGGAGAGTTTCTCGCCGTCGATGTCGGCGTTGATCAGCGTGGTGACGATGTCCTCACCCGGGTTCTCCGCCTTGGCCGCGGCCAGCTGCATGGCGTACTGGATCAATTCCACCGACGACATCTGCGGGTCGATGTCGGCGTACTCCGGGTCCTCGCTGCCGGTCATCTCGTTCGACCACTGGAACAGCTTGTCGCGGTCCTCCTGCGGCACCCCGAGCAGTCCGGCGATCGCCTGCAGCGGCAGCTCGCAGGACACCTGCTCGACGAAGTCGCCGGACCCGGCAGCGGCGGCCTCCTTGACGATCGACTGGGCCCGCTGGTGAAGTTCCTCTTGCAACCGGCCGATGGCCCGCGGCGTGAAGCCGCGCGAGATGATCCGGCGGAGCCGGGTGTGGTGCGGTGCGTCCATGTTGAGCATCACGAACCGCTGAACCTCGATGTTCTCCCGGGCCATGTCGTCGGGGAACCTGGGGATCACGCAGTTCTCGAAGCTGGAGAAGACGTCGCTGCGCAGCGAAACCTCTTTGACGTCAGCGAGTTTGGTGACGGCCCAGTAGCCGCCGTCGTTGAATCCGCCGCCCTTGCCGGGGGCCTGTTCGATCCAGCAGACGGGGGCCGATTTGCGCAGTTGCGCGAACTCCTGCTCGGGGATGCCCTTGGCGATCAGGTCCGGGTTGAGGAAGTCGAACCCGGGCGGCAGGGGCGCACTGGACATAGACGAACTCACCTTCTTCTCGATTGGAGTGCTCAGACCGCGGCAGACTTGCCGGTGTAGTCGACCTGCCAGTGCTTGATCCCGTTGAGCCAGCCCGACCGCAGGCGCTCCGGCTTGCTCAGCGGCGTGAGATCGGGGATGTGGTCGGCGATGGCGTTGAACATCAGGCCGACGGTCATGCGGGCCAAGTGGGTGCCGATGCAGTAGTGCGCCCCGGTTCCGCCGAAGCCGACGTGCGGGTTGGGGTCACGCAGGATGTTGAACTGCTGCGGGTTGTCGAACACCTCGGGATCGAAGTTGGCCGAACGGTAGAACATCACCACTCGCTGCCCCGCTTTGATGTTCACCCCGGACAGCTCGTAGTCGCGGGTGGCAGTGCGCTGGAACGAGGTCACCGGGGTGGCCCAGCGGACCACCTCGTCGGCGGTGGTCTCGGGGCGCTGGGCCTTGAAGATCTCCCACTGCTCAGGGTTCTCGGTGAACGCCATCATGCCCTGGGTGATCGAGTTGCGAGTGGTCTCGCTGCCGGCCACCGCCAGCAGGATGATGAAGAAGCCGAGCTCGTCGTCGTTGAGCTTCTCGCCGTCGATGTCCGCCTCGATCAGCGTGGTGACGATGTCTTTGCCCGGGTTCTGCCGCTTGCCCTCAGCCAGTTGCAGGCCGTAGGCGATGATCTCCATCGACGAGGTGGCCGGGTCGTAGTGGGCGTACTCCGGGTCGTCGTAGGACGTCATCTGGTTGGTCCACTCGAAGAGCTTGCCGCGGTCCTCCTGCGGCACCCCCATCAGCCCGGCGATGGCCTGCAGCGGCAACTCGGAGGCCACCTCCACCACGAAGTCACCCGAGCCGCGGGCCAGCGCCTCTTTCGCGATGCCCTGCGCGCGCTGCTCCAGCTCGTCGCGCAGCGGCAGGATGTGGCGCGGGGTGAAACCGCGCGAGACGATCCGGCGCAGCCGGGTATGCCGCGGCGCGTCCTGGTTGAGCATCAGCAGCCGGCCGACGTCGATGTTCTCCCGCTCGATGTCGTCGTTGTAGCGCGGGATGGCCCCGTTGATCTCGCTGGAGAAGACATCGTCGAGACGGGACACTTCTTTGACGTCGTGATGGCTGGTGATCGCCCAGTAGCCGCCGTCTTTGAAACCGCCGCTGCGGTCGTCCGGCTGCTCGATCCAGCTGATCGGTGCGCCGGCCCGCAGTTCGGCGAACTCCGCGTCCGGGAGTCGCTCGGCGTAGATCGCCGGGTCGGTGAGGTCGAACCCGGGCGGCAGCTTCACATTCGACATCGGCAGTCTCCTAATTGCAACGCGTTCTAGTAGCAGTAGAACATGGCCTCACCATAGAACAAAGGCCCCCAGCCATCGTCGCTTGTCAGACTAATGAAACGTGTTCTAGCCTGGCCGCATGGGTAATCCTGTCATCGTTGAAGCCACTCGCAGCCCCATCGGCAAACGTAACGGCTGGCTGTCCGGCCTGCACGCCACCGAACTACTCGGCGCGGTCCAGAAGGCCTTGATCGCCAAAGCCGGTATTGACCCGGGCAGCGTAGAGCAGGTGATCGGCGGCTGCGTCACCCAGTTCGGGGAGCAGGGCAACAACGTCACCCGGCAGTCCTGGCTGGTCGCCGGGCTGCCCGAGCATGTCGGCGCCACCAGTGTCGACTGCCAGTGCGGCAGCGCGCAGCAGGCCAACCATCTGATCGCCGGGCTGATCTCCGTTGGCGCCATCGACGTCGGCATCGCCTGCGGTATCGAGGCGATGAGCCGCGTCCCGCTGGGCGCAAACGGCGGCGGCGCCCGCGCGGCGTCGTGGGACATCGACCTGCCCGACCAGTTCACCGCCGCCGAGCGGATCGCCAAGCGCCGCGGCATCACCCGCGCCGACGTGGACGCGCTCGGGCTGCGGTCCCAGGAGCGGGCCAAGCAGGCCTGGGCCGAAGGGCGGTTCGACCGGGAGATCTCCGCCATCTCGGCCCCGGTGATCGACGAGAACAAGCAGCCCACCGCCGAGCTGCACATGGTCAGCCGGGACCAGGGCCTGCGCGACACCACGATCGAAGGCCTGGCCAAGCTGAATCCGGTGATCGAGGGCGGCATCCACACCGCCGGCACCTCCTCGCAGATCTCCGACGGCGCGGCCGCGGTGCTCTGGATGGACGAGGACAAGGCCAAAGCCCTCGGTTTGCGACCGCGGGCCCGGATCATCAGCCAGGCCAACGTCGGCGCCGAGCCCTACTACCACCTGGACGGCCCGGTGCAGTCCACCGCCAAGGTGCTCGAGAAGGCCGGGATGAAGATGGGCGACATCGACCTGGTCGAGATCAACGAGGCGTTCGCCTCGGTGGTGCTGTCCTGGGCGGCGGTGCACAAGCCGGACATGGACCGGGTCAACGTCAACGGCGGGGCGATCGCGCTGGGTCACCCGGTGGGTTCCACCGGCAGCCGGCTGATCACCACCGCGCTGCACGAACTCGAGCGCAGCGACAAGTCGACCGCACTGATCACCATGTGTGCCGGCGGGGCGCTGTCCACCGGCACCATCATCGAGCGCATCTAGTGGCAGCCGTATCAGAAGCCGACCGCATCGCGGCCGCCCAGGCCTACATCGACGCGCTGGTCAGTCACGACTCCTCCGCGGTCCGGTTCACCGACGACTGCACCCGCATCGAGGTCGGCCTCAAGACAGGCTTCTCCGGTAAACACCTGCACCGCAGCCTGAATCGCGGGCCGCAGTTCAAGCTGATCTCGGCGGCCACGCTGCCGAAGTACAGCATCGACGGCGACGAGGTGCGGGCGGTCTACGACATCATCACCAAGCCGTCGCTGTTCGGGATGCGCGTCTGCTCGCATGTCGACGAGGTCTTCCGGATCCCGGCCGACAGCCCGGACGGCACCGCCGTCATCCACCACATCCGCGCCGGCATCCGTCCCTTCATCCAGCGTTAGAGTTGCCGACGTGACCACGCCAGAGAAGCCGAAGGCACTCGACTCGCCGATCACCGGCACCATCATCAAGTGGATGTCGCGGGCCAACACCGCGGCCTACAAGGTGACCGGCGGCCGGATCGGCGGCAAGTGGCGGATGGGCACCAAGCGATTCGGCGACGACGTTCCCGACGTCGGGATCCTCACCACCATCGGGCGCAAGACCGGCGAACCGCGTGAGACCCCGCTGCTGTTCCTGCGGGAAGGTGACCGGGTGATCCTGGTGGCCTCCCAGGGCGGGCGGTCCGGCCACCCGATGTGGTACCTGAACCTGCGGGCCAACCCGAAGGTGACCTTCCGGATCCGCAACGAGGTGCTGGCCCTGCGGAGCCGGGACGCGACCGAGGCCGAGCGCGCCGACTACTGGCCGAAGCTCGACGCGATGTACCCGGACTTCGCCAACTACCGTGCCTGGGCCGACCGGGAGATCGCGATCATCATCTGCGACCCCTAGGCGCCCGGGCCGTGGTGCCGGTCGGGGTCAGGCCCCGTAGACCGGCACCGGCGTCCGGGACTTGGCCAGCAGGTCGGTGACGACGGGCCCCAACTCGGCCGGGTCCCACTTGGCGCCCTTGTCGATCTCCGGCCCGTGCGCCCAGCCCTCGGCGACGCGGATCTTGCCGCCCTCGACCTCGAACACCTTGCCGGTGACCTCTTTTGACTCCACGCTGCCCAGCCAGACCACCAGCGGGCTGACGTTCTCCGCGGCCATGGTGTCGAACGCCGCGTCCTGGGTGGCCATCATCTCGGCGAAGACGGTCTCGGTCATGCGGGTACGGGCCGACGGCGCGATGGCGTTGGCGGTGACGCCGTAGCGGCCCATCTCGGCGGCGGCGACCAGGGTCAGCGCGGCGATGCCGGCCTTGGAGGCGCTGTAGGTGGCCTGCCCGACGCTGCCCTGCAGGCCGGCGCCCGAGCTGGTGTTGATGATGCGCGCATCGACGGTCTCGCCGGCCTTGGACTTGGCCCGCCAGTATGCCGCGGCGTGCTTCATGGTGGCGAAGTGGCCCTTGAGGTGCACCGCGGTGACGGCGTCGAATTCGTCTTCGGTGGCGTTGGCGAACATCCGGTCGCGAACGATGCCGGCGTTGTTCACCAGCACGTCGAGCGTGCCGTAGGTGTCGACAGCCTGCTTGATCAGAGCTTCGGCCTGGCCCCAGTCGGCTACGTTCGAGCCGTTGGCGACGGCTTCGCCGCCGGCGGCGACGATCTCGTCGACCACGTTCTGGGCGGCGCTGCCGCCGCCGGCCGGCGAGCCGTCCAGCCCGACGCCGATGTCGTTGACCACCACTCGGGCGCCCTCGGCGGCGAAGGCCAGCGCATGCTCCCGGCCGATTCCACCGCCCGCTCCGGTGACGATGACCACGCGGCCGTCAAGAAGTCCCATGAGTGCTGTCTCCTTTTTTTGGGGTCGACCTACTTGTTAGCGCTGGATGCGTTGAGGTAGGCGGGGTTCTCGCCGCCGCCGTGCACGGTAAGGCTGGCGCCACTGACATACGACGCCAGATCGGAGGCCAGAAATGCTGCCGTCCAACCGATTTCGGACGGCTTGGCCAGCCGGCCCAGCGGGACGGTGGCACCGACGGCGGCCACCGATTCGGCGTCACCGTAGAACAGTTCGGACTGCTCGGTCTCGACCATGCCGACCACGATCGAGTTCACCCGTACCTTCGGCGCCCATTCGACGGCCAGTGACGTGGTGAGGCTGTCCACCCCGGCCTTGGCCGCGCCGTAGGCAGCGGTGCCCGGCGACGGGCGCCGGCCGCTGACGCTGGTGATGTTGACGATCGAGCCGCCGGTGTCCTGGGTCTGCATGGCCGCGTTGGCGTGCGTCGACACGTACAGGGCGCTGAGCAGATTCAGTTCGATGATCTTGCGGCTGAAGTTGGCCGAGGCGTCGGCGGCCAACGCGAACGGCGAGCCACCGGCGTTGTTGACCACCGTGTCGATCCGG
Organism: Mycobacterium zoologicum; assembly: GCF_020181635.2. NCBI lineage: Bacteria > Bacillati > Actinomycetota > Actinomycetes > Mycobacteriales > Mycobacteriaceae > Mycobacterium > Mycobacterium zoologicum. The sequence continues at coordinate 23,109 of NZ_JAYJJS010000015.1, forward strand.
CCGTGCGTGGCCACGATCGCCTCGACCATGCCGCGGACCGCGTCGTCGTCGCGGACGTCGCAGGAATGGAACTCGTACGGCAGGCCCGCTGGGTTTGGGGCGGGCCGTCGTGCGCACGTCACGACCGTTGCGCCCTGATCGGCGAACACCTTGCTGATGCCGGCACCGACCCCTCGAACGCCACCGGTCACCAGGACCACCTTGCCGGTCAATCCCAGGTTGATCGCCTCATGCACTGTGCTAGCGTACCAAGCAAGTGCTTGCTCAGGAACCACGGCCCCGAAACGACAGGGAAAGCGCAGGATTTTTAAAATGCCAATCGCTCAAAACACCGTCGAGCCGGGGATCGTCGCGGTCACCGTCGACTTCCCGCCGGTCAACGCCCTGCCCTCGCGGGCCTGGTTCGAACTGGGCGAGGTCATCACCGCCGCCGGCAACGACATGTCCACCCACGTGGTGATCCTGCGGGCCGAAGGTCGCGGCTTCAACGCCGGCGTCGACATCAAGGAGATGCAGAACACCGAGGGCTTCACCGCACTGATCGACGCCAACCGCGGCTGCTTCGCCGCGTTCAAGGCCGTCTACGAGTGCGCGGTGCCGGTGATCGCCGCAGTCAACGGCTTCTGCGTGGGCGGGGGCATCGGCCTGGTCGGCAACGCCGACGTCATCGTCGCCTCCGACGACGCCAAGTTCGGCCTGCCGGAGGTGGAGCGCGGCGCCCTGGGCGCGGCCACCCACCTGTCCCGGCTGGTGCCGCAGCACATGATGCGCCGGCTGTTCTACACCGCAGCCACGGTCCCCGCCTCGGTCCTGGCCGACTACGGGTCGGTGCACGAGGTTGTGCCGCGCGCCGAGCTGGACGAGGCCGCGCTGCGGGTGGCCCGCGACATCGCGTCCAAGGACACCCGGGTGATCCGGGCCGCCAAGGAGGCGCTGAACCTCATTGACGTACAGAAGGTCAACTCCAGCTACCGGATGGAGCAGGGCTTCACCTTCGAACTCAACCTCTCCGGTGTGGCCGACGAGCACCGCGACTCCTTCGCCGGTACCGAGAAGGGCGCCAAGAAATGAGCAAGCTGACCACCCTGGATGAGGCCGTCGCCGAGCTGCGCGACGGCATGACGATCGGCATCGGCGGCTGGGGCTCCCGGCGTAAGCCGATGGCGTTCGTCCGCGCCATCCTGCGCACCGGAGTCAAGGACCTGACCGTGGTCAGCTACGGCGGACCGGACCTGGGACTGCTGTGCTCTGCGGGCAAGGTGCGGCGGGCCTACTACGGCTTCGTCTCGCTGGACTCCCCGCCGTTCTACGACCCGTGGTTCTCCAAGGCCCGCACCACCGGCGCGATCGAGGCCCGCGAGATGGACGAGGGGATGCTGCGCTGCGGGCTGCAGGCCGCTGCTCAGCGGCTGCCGTTCCTGCCGATCCGCGCCGGGCTGGGCAGCTCGGTGATCGACTTCTGGGAGGGCGAACTCAAGACGGTGGTGTCGCCGTATCCCGTTGAGGGAGGCCATGAAACCCTGGTCGCGATGCCGGCGCTGAACCTGGACGCCGCGTTCGTGCACATGAACCTCGGCGACGAGCGCGGCAACGCCGCCTACACCGGGATCGACCCGTACTTCGACGACCTGTTCCTGATGTCGGCGCAGCGCCGGTTCCTGTCGGTGGAGAAGATCGTGTCCACCGAGGAACTGGTCGCCACGGCGTCGCCGCAGACTCAGGTGATCAACCGGATGATGGTGGACAAGGTGGTGAAGGCCCCGAACGGAGCCCACTTCACCATCGGCGCAGCCGATTACGGGCGCGACGAGAAATTCCAGCGGCACTACGCCGAAGCCGCCCGCTCCGATGAGACCTGGGCGGAGTTCAAGGCCACCTACCTGTCCGGCAGCGAAGACGACTACCAGGCTGCGGTCAAGAAGTTCGAAGCGGAGGCGCAAGCATGACCGACTCACCCACTCGCGCGGAGATCTGCGCCGTCGCCTGCGCCGAGTTGTTCCGCGACGCCGGCGAGATCATGGCCTCACCGATGGCCACGGTGCCGTCGGTGGGCGCCCGCCTTGCCAAGCTGACCTTCTCCCCCGACCTGGTGCTCACCGACGGGGAAGCCCGCATCCTGGCCGACACCCCGGCGATCGGCAAGGTCGGAGCGCTGGAGGGCTGGATGCCGTTCAACCGGGTCTTCGAGACCCTGTCGTGGGGCCGGCGCCATGTGATCATGGGTGCCAACCAGATCGACCGCTACGGCAACCAGAACCTGTCGGCGTTCGGTGCGCTGCAGCAGCCGACCCGGCAGATGTTCGGGGTCCGCGGGGCGCCGGGCAACACCATCAACCACACCACCAGTTACTGGGTGGGCGCACATTCGTCGCGGGTGTTCTGCGAGGCCGTCGACATCGTCTGCGGCATCGGCTACGACAAGGTGGACCCGGCCAACCCGGCGTTCCGGTTCTTCAACCTGGGCGGGGTGGTGACCAACCTCGGCGTGTTCGACTTCGGCGGCCCCTCGCATCAGATGCGTGCGGTCTCGCTGCACCCGGGAGTTTCGGCTGCTGAGGTCACCGAGAACACCACGTTCGAGATTCACGGGCTGGCCGACGCCGCCGTGACCCGGCTGCCCGAGGTCGAGGAGCTGCGGCTGATCCGCGAGGTCATCGACCCGAAGTCATTGCTGGACAAAGAGGTACGGGCGTGAGCCGCATCAAGACCCCGCTGACCGAGCTGGTCGGTATCGAGCATCCGGTGGTGCAGACCGGGATGGGCTGGGTCGCGGGCGCCCGGCTGGTGTCGGCCACCGCCAACGCCGGGGGCTTGGGCATCCTGGCCTCGGCGACCATGACCATCGACGAGTTGGCCGCTGCGATCGCCAAGGTCAAGGCCGCCACCGACGAGCCGTTCGGGGTGAACATCCGCGCCGACGGCGCCGACGCCGGCGACCGGGTGGACCTGATGATCCGCGAAGGCGTCAAGGTGGCGTCGTTCGCACTGGCCCCCAAGGCCGAGCTGATCGCCAAGCTCAAAGAGGCCGGCTCGGTGGTGATCCCGTCGGTCGGCGCGGCCAAGCACGCCAAGAAGGTGGCGTCCTGGGGCGCCGACGCGGTGATCGTGCAGGGCGGCGAGGGTGGCGGACACACCGGCCCGGTGGCCACCACGCTGCTGCTACCGTCGGTGCTCGATGCGGTCGCCGGTACCGGCGTGCAGGTGATCGCCGCCGGTGGCTTCTTCGACGGCCGCGGCCTGGCCGCAGCGCTGTCCTACGGCGCCACCGGTGTTGCGATGGGCACCCGGTTCCTGCTGACCAGCGATTCCACCGTTCCCGACTCGGTCAAGCAGCGCTACCTGGCCGCCGACCTCAGTGGCACCGTGGTGTCCACCCGGGTCGACGGCATGCCGCACCGGGTGCTGCGCACCGAACTGGTGAACAAGCTGGAAAGTGGTTCGCGGGCACGCGGTTTCAGCGCCGCCATCCGCAACGCCGCCAAGTTCAAGAAGATGTCTGGCATGAGTTGGCCGACCATGGTGCGTGACGGTCTGGCGATGCGGCACGGCAAGGAGCTCACCTGGTCGCAGGTGCTGATGGCCGCCAACACCCCGATGCTGCTGAAAGCCGGTCTGGTGGAGGGCAACACCGAAGCGGGTGTACTCGCGTCGGGCCAGGTGGCCGGCATCCTGGACAGCCTGCCGTCGTGTGCCGAGCTGATCACCTCGATCGTCGACGAAGCGGTCGAGCACCTGCGCAGCGCCAACTCCTTCGTCATCTAACCCCGAGACGGAATTTCACGACGCGACACGCGGGGCCACCGTCGTGAGATTCCGTCTCGTGCGGCGACCAGGCCAGCCGGCGGCGTACATCGCATCCTCCACCCGGCCGATCAGCGTCGCTCTCCGATAACGCAGCATCTCGGCGCTGACCCGGATGATCACCCAGCCCTGCTCGGCGAGCGCCACCTGACGGTCGATGTCGTGTTGGCGCTGTTTCGGATCTGTCCAGTGTTGCGAACCGTCGTATTCGATCCCGACCTTGAATTGCGGGTATCCCATGTCGAGTCGCGCCACGAATTCTCCGTAGCTGTCGCGCACCACGATCTGGGTCTCCGGCCGCGGCAGTCCTGCGTCGATCAGCGCCAACCGGGTGCCACTCTCCTGGGGCGATTCGGCCCCGGCGTCCATCAGCGGCAGGATTCGCCGCAACCGGTTCAGGTCACGTGCGCCGGAGTGTGCGGCCATGACGGCTTCGACGTCATCGACGGAAATGCCGGTGGTGTTGGCCAACGCGTCAAGCCGCTGTACGCCGGCCAGTCGCGACCGGGTTCGCCGTCCGATGTCGAACGCCGTCCGGGCCGGGCTGGTGACCCTGATCCCGTCGATGGTCATCGCCTCATCCGGCGTCAACGTGTCGTCGTACACCACAAGCTTCGGCGGTGTCTTGTGGTTGCCGAACACCAACTCAGCGTCCAGGACGGGGCTCACCCACTTGGCACCCAGCACCGCCGCTGCGGAGTTCCCGGCGACTATGCCGCGGCGCCGCGACCAGAGCCACGCCGCCTTCGCCCGCTGTCCCGCGCTGAGCTCGATGCCCCACGGGGCGTAGACGCCTGGGTAGACCGGCTGGTAAAGCGTCCGCATGGTCCGCTCTGGAATCATCTTGGCGGCCAGCGCCTCCTGCCCCAGAAATGGCCATGCCAATTCGTCCATGGCCGAAGCGTGCCGGAGACATCCGATACGCGCGTTCGCCTATCCACAGGGCGCCGAGACGGAATCTCACGACGCGACACGCGGGGCCACCGTCGTGAGATTCCTTCTCGGCGCGGGGGTTACGCCTCGACCACCATCAGGGTGTGCCCGGTCGGGTCGCGGAACCAGAACATCGGCGGGACGGGCTCGCCCATCCGCGCCACCTGCGCATCGACGTCGATTCCGAGGTCGCGCATCGCGGCATGGGTGGCGTCGATGTCGGAAGTGGTCAGCGTGATGCCGGTGACGGCCGGAACCACCGGGCCACTGTCCGGCGGCGGCGGCGCGAGCGCGATGCCGGTGTTGCCGGTCGGCGGGTAGACCTCGATCCAGCGGTGGCCGCCGTGGAACGGCGTGTCGGTGCGCTTCTCGAAGCCGAGCGACTCATAGAACGCCACCGCGGTGTCCTGGTCGGGCGTCGGCACGCACACCAGGCTGATGGTGGACAGGCCGGTCTTGGTGGTGATCATCTCTCTCCTTCGCGGTTGGGGTTTTCTAAGTTCCGTACGCCTGGGCGATCTCCTGCGAGGTCGCCCAGCCGCTGTAGGTGGGGCGCTGCGGCCAGCCGTCGGGCGAGTCCTGCCATTCCTCTTGGCGGCCGTAGGGCAGCACGTCGAGCAGCGGGAACGAGTGGCTGAGCTGTTCGATTCCACGGCCGGTGGTGTGCCAGGTGCGGTAGACCTTGTCGCCCCGGCGCAGAAAGACACTCAAGCCGAAGCCGCCTCCCGGCGGGGCGTCCATGTCAGCGCCGAACGGACTGTCGGCAGTGGAGTACCAGGTCATCTTGTTGCCGACCCGGCGCTTATAGTCGGCCGCTTCGGACATCGATCCCTGGGTGACGATCACGAATCGCGCGTCGTAGGCATCCAGGAACTCCAGCCGGGTGAATTGCGAGCTGAACCCGGTGCATCCCGGGCACTGCCACTCCTGGCCCGGGGTCCACATGTGGTGGTAGACGATCAGCTGACGCTTCCCGTCGAAGACGTCGGTCAGCCGGATCGGCCCGCCCTCGCCTTCGAACACGTAGTCGGGCAGTTCGACCATCGGCAGACGGCGGCGCTGCGCGGCGATCGCATCGAGTTCAGCGGTGGCGGCCTTCTCACGAACGCGCAGCGCGTCCAATTCTTCTCGCCAGGTCGTCTCGTCCACGATCGGCGGCATACCCGAGATCAGCGTCATGACAAACTCCCCATTCATATGTGCACGGCGTACACATTGGATATGTTCACACCGTACACTTACACCTCAGGGAGCTGTCAACCCATGACGAAGACCGGTTATCACCACGGCGATCTGCGGGCCGCGCTGATCGAAGCCGGCCTACAGCTGACCCGCACCGGCGGCCCGGACGCCCTGACCATCCGAGCGGCCACCCGCCGCGCCGGGGTGTCACCCAACGCCGCGTACCGCCACTTCGCCGATCGCGAAGCGCTGTTGGGAGCGGTGGCGCTGGCCATCCAGGAGATGATGGCCGCTCGCATGCTCGCACCGGCCCAGCAACGCGGTTCCGCACAGTCGCGGGCTCGCAAGCGGTTACGCGCGGTCGGCCTGGGCTACATCGACTTCGCCCTGGAAGAGCCCGGCTGGTTCACCGTGGCGTTCTTCATCGGTTCAGCGAACCTCGACACAGGAACCGCGAACGACAGTGTCGCGCCGCCGTTTCGCGCTCTGGTGGATGCCCTCGATGCAATGGCGGAAGCCGGTGCCCTGCAACCAGATCAGCGCGCCGGAGCCGAATGGCCGTGCTGGTCAGCGGTGCACGGTTTCGCCGAACTGGCCCTGCGCGGGCCGTTGCACGGCACCCCCCGCCAGGACCTGCAGGCACTGGCGCACAGCACGGTCGACTGCGTCGTCGCCGGGCTGGCGCAGTGATCAGTCGGTGCCGAGAGGCAGGTGGAGTCCGTTGCCGACCGCAAGCACGAATGAGGTCATGTCATCGATGAGGTCCTCGATCGACCGCGACGTGTCACCGGATTCCAGGAAGTCCACGATCAGCTCGAACACACCTCCGACCGCCGCAACCGCCATCACGCGATAGTCGACGGTCGTACCGGCCGGCGCGATGCTGCGCCAGTACGACGCAACGAACCTGGCAGCCCACCCGCGGTTCTCCCGCCTATGGGCTTCGACCCGTGGCGAGATGCCGGTGCATTCCCGGAACGCCACCACACCCACCCGGGCATCGTCGACGAACGCGTGGGTCATCGCCGACAAGACCCGCTGGACGGTTGCCGATTGCGGCTCGCCGGCGGGAGCCGCCGCCAACTGGTCTACGACCAGTCCCTCGATACGAGCGGCGGTCTCCTGCATCAGCGCGAGGTAGCAGTCTTCCTTGCTGTCGAACAGCTCGTAGAACGCCTTGTTGCCCACATAGGCCGTCTGGCAGATCTGCTCAATCGAGGTGTTGACGTAGCCCAGCCGCGCAAACAGCTCGAACGCCGCGGTCAAGAGCTGGTCGCGGCGCTGGGCACGTCGCTGGTCGGCGTCCAAACCACGGATTCGGCGCCCCCCGCCGGCCGTCGCGGTGTCTCCCATAGGCGGGAAGCTTAATCGCCGAGCCGCTCGATGATGGTGACGTTGGCCGTGCCGCCGCCCTCGCACATCGTCTGCAGGCCGTAGCGGCCGCCGGTGCGCTCCAGTTCGTTGAGCATGGTGGTGAACAGTTTTGCACCGGTTGCACCCAACGGGTGTCCCAAAGCGATCGCACCGCCGTTCGGGTTGACCTTCGCCGGGTCGATCGGGAATTCCTTCATCCAGGCCTGCACCACCGACGCGAAGGCCTCGTTGATCTCGACAACGTCGATGTCGTCGATGCTCAGGCCGGTCTTGTCCAAGGCGTACCGGGTGGCCGGAATCGGGCCGGTCAGCATGATCACCGGGTCGTCGCCGCGGGCGCTGATGTGGTGGATGCGGGCACGCGGCCGCAGGCCGTGCGCCTGCACCGCGCTTTCTGAGGCCAGCAGCACCGCGGCCGAGCCGTCGCAGATCTGACTGGACACCGCAGCGGTCAGCCGGCCGCCGTCGACGAGGGTCTTAAGGCCGGCCATCTTCTCCAGCGTGGATTCGCGCGGGCACTCGTCGGTCCCGAAGCTGTTGCCGTCCACATCAACCGGGATGATCTCGTTGTCGAAGCGACCCTCGGCGATCGCGGCGAACGCCCGCTGGTGGCTCTGCAGGGCGAAACGCTCCATGTCCTCGCGGGAGATGTCCCAGCGCTCGGCGATCATCTCGGCGCCGCGGAACTGCGAGACCTCCTCGTCGCCGTAGCGCTCCAGCCACTTCTTCGACTCGTTGGTGGGCGAGGTGAAGCCGAACTGCTCGCCGACGACCATCGCCGAGGAGATCGGGATCCAGCTCATGTTCTGCACGCCGCCGGCCACGATCAGGTCCGCGGTGCGCGACATGATGGCCTGCGCGCCAAAGGAGATCGCCTGCTGGCTGGAGCCGCACTGCCGGTCGACGGTGACGCCCGGAACGCCCTCGGGGTAACCGGCGGCCAGCCAGGCCAACCGGCCGATGTTGCCGGCCTGACCGCCGATCGCGTCCACGCAACCGGTGATCACGTCATCAACAGCGGCCGGGTCGACGCCGACCCGGTCCAGAAGGCCGCGAAATGCCAACGCGCCCAAGTCGATCGGGTGAACTCCGGCCAGGGATCCGTTGCGCTTTCCGACGGCGGTGCGAACGGCGTCGATCACATACGCTTGTGAGACCTGTGCGGCCATTTCAGACTCCTTCTGTGGTGATTCCGCCGAGAACGATGGCGAGATACTGTTTGCCGACTTGCTCGGCGGTGAGGGTTCCCCCGGGCCGGTACCAGCGCACCGAAACCCAGGTGGTGTCACGGATGAAGCGATAGACCAGGTCGACGTCGAGGTCGGGTCGAAAGTAGCCCTCGGCAACACCCTGTTGCAGCACGTCGAGCCACATCTTGCGTTGCTGGCGGTTGCGTTCGTCGACGTAGGAGAAGCGTTCCTGGTCCGACAACCGCTTGGCTTCGTCCTGGTATATGACGACCTGGGCGTGCCGGTGCTCGATCGCGTCGAACGAGGCCAGGAACAGCCCGGTGAGCCGGTCCAGCGGATTGGCATGGCTGTCGATGATCTGCTGATAGCGGTCGAACAACCAGTCCAGGAAGTCGCGCAGCACCTCGTCGACCATGGCCTCCTTGGAGGCGAAGTGGTGATACAGGCTGCCGGACAGAATCCCTGCGGCGTCGGCGATGTCGCGCACCGTGGTGGCATGAAGGCCACGCTCGGCGATCATCTCCGCGGCCAGGTTCAGGAGTTCGTCACGACGCGTCATGGCGTCAGGCCCGCTGGCTGGAAACCGAGATGACCTCGCCGGTCAGGTAACTGGAGTAGTCGCTGGCAAGGAACGCGATGGTGGTGGCGATCTCCCACGGCTCGGCGGCCCGGCCGAAGGCCTCACCCTCCGACAACCGGTCCAGCAGTTCGGCGGAGCTGGTCTTCTCCAGGAACTTGTGCCGGGCGATCGACGGCGAGACGGCGTTGATACGCACGCCGTAGTCGACTGCCTCGATCGCGCTGCACCGGGTCAGCGCCATCACGCCGGCCTTGGCTGCGGCGTAGTGGGACTGGGAATGCTGTGCGCGCCAACCCAACACACTGGCGTTGTTGACGATCACCCCGCCGTGGTCCACGCCCCGGAAGTATCGCAGCGCGGCGCGGGTCGCCCGCATCACCGAGGTGAGCGTGACGTCCAGGACGCGGTCCCACTCGTCGTCGGTCATGTCGATGACCGGGGTCTGCCCGCCCAGGCCGGCGTTGTTGACCAGCACGTCGAGCCGGCCCATCTTGGCCACAGCCTCGTCGAACAGCGCGTCCACCGCGGCGGTGGATGTGACGTCGCAGACCACGCCCTCCACCCGGCCCAGCCCGAGGGCGGCCAGTTCGTCGCGGGTCTCGGTCAGGCGGCGCTCGTGGTAGTCGGAGACCACGACGTCGGCGCCCTCGAGCAGCGCCCGTCGCGCGGTGGTGGAGCCGATGCCGGTACCGGCGGCTGCGGTGACCAGCACGGTCTTGCCCCCCAGCAGCCCGTGTCCGGCGATCTCCTCCGGCGCTTGCGTCAGGTTCATCCCTTTGCCTCTCGGGGTAGGCCGAGAACCCGCTCGGCGATGATGTTGCGCTGAATCTCGTTGGACCCGCCGTAGATGGTGTCCGAGCGGGTGAACAGGTAGAGCCGCTGCCATTCGTCGAACTCGCCGTCGGCCAGCACCATCGAGTCGCGCCCGATCACATCCATGGCCAGCTCGCCCAGGTCGCGATGCCAGTTGGCCCACAACAGTTTCGAGACGTTGTCCTGCCCGGGCTGCTCCACGTCCATGGTGGCCAACGCATACGACCGCATCGACCGCAGGCCCACCCAGGCCCGGGCGAGCCGTTCGCGGATCAGCGGGTCTTCGGCGGCGCCGTTGCGCGCGGCGAGCTCGGCCAGTGCGGAAAGTTCACGGGCGTAACGGATCTGCTGGCCGAGGGTGGACACGCCGCGCTCGAAGGTGAGCGTGCCCATCGCGACCTTCCAGCCGTCGCCGGGCTCGCCGACCACCAGGTCGGCCTCGGTGCGAGCGTCGTCGAAGAACACCTCGTTGAACTCCGAGGTGCCGGTGAGCTGCACGATGGGGCGGATCTCGACTCCCGGCTGGTCCAGCGGCACCAGCAGGTAGGACAGCCCGTTGTGCCGCTTGGAGCCCTTCTCGGTGCGGGCGACCACGAAGCACCACTGCGACAGGTGCGCCAGGGAGGTCCAGACCTTCTGGCCGTTAATCACCCAGGCGTCGCCGTCAAGCACCGCGGTGGTGGCCACGTTGGCCAGGTCGCTGCCGGCGCCGGGCTCGGAGTAGCCCTGGCACCACAACTCGGTGACATTGCGAATGCCCGGCAGGAAGCGCTTCTGCTGTTCGGGAGTGCCGAACGCGATCAGCGTCGGACCGAGCAGCTCTTCGCCGAGGTGGTTGACCTTGTCCGGCGCGTCGGCGCGGGCGTATTCCTCGTAGAACGCCACTCGGTGCGCCACCGACAGACCGCGCCCGCCGTGTTCGACCGGCCAGCCCAGACAGGTCAGCCCGGCGTCGGCCAGATGGCGGTTCCACGCGGCGCGTTCCTCGAACGCCTCGTGTTCGCGGCCCGGGCCGCCGAGGCCCTTGAGCTTGGCGAAGTCGCCGACCAGGTTGTCTGCCAGCCATGCGCGGACCTCGGCCCGGAACTCCTCGACTGCTTGCACCCCTGTAGGCTAACCTACCAAGCACTTGCTCGGCTACGAGCCATCGAACACACCAGGGAGTCCCCGATGTCTAGCCACCCGCGGACCACGCCTGCGGCCCTGGACCACATCGCGGGCGAACTCCCCGACCATCACGCGCTGCTCACCGACGATATCGGCCTCACCTACGGCCAGTTGCGCAGCGAGGTGCGCCGGGTCGCGGCCGCGCTGATCGCCCTCGGAGTCCAGGCCGGTGACCGGGTCGCGCTGTGGTCGCCGAACACCTGGCACTGGGTCGTCACCTGCCTGGGCACCCACTACGCCGGCGCGGTGCTGGTGCCGCTGAACACCCGCTACACCGCATCGGAGGCCACCGACATCCTGGCCCGCAGCAAAGCCAAGGTGCTGGTCGGTATGGGCCGGTTCCTCAAAGCCGACCGGCTGGCCGAGCTGGACCGCGCCGAACTGCCCGACCTGCAGCACGTCGTCCGGGTGCCCATCGAAGCCGAAGACGGTAACTGGGACGACTTCGTCGCCGCAGGGGCCGCGGTGCCGGCCGCCGAAATCGATGCGCGCGCTGCCGCGGTCGGCCCCGACGACCTGTCCGACATCCTGTTCACCTCCGGCACCACCGGCCGCAGCAAAGGCGTGCTGTGCGCACACCGGCAGTCCTTGGCCGGGCCGGCGGCCTGGGCCGACTGCGGTCAGATGACCGCCGATGACCGCTACCTGTGCATCAACCCGTTCTTCCACAACTTCGGCTACAAGGCCGGGATCCTGGCCTGCCTGCAGACCGGCGCCACCCTGATCCCGCAGCTGACCTTCGACCCGGCCGGGGCGCTGCGCGCCATCGAGCAGCACAGGATCACCGTGCTGCCGGGCCCGCCGACCATCTACCAGACCCTGCTGGATCACCCCGAGCGCGACAACCACGACCTGAGCTCGCTGCGCTTCGCGGTGACCGGGGCGGCCACCGTGCCGGTGGTGCTGATCGAGCGGATGCAGACCGAGCTCGACATCGACATCGTGCTGACCGCGTACGGGCTGACCGAGTCCGGCGGGTTCGGCACCATGTGCCGGGCCGACGACGACGCCGTCACCGTCGCCACCACCTGCGGGCGCCCGATCGGCGACTTCGAGCTGCGGATCGATGGACCCGATTCCGGTGAGGTGCTGCTGCGCAGCGACAACATCATGCTCGGCTACCTCGACGACCCCGAGGCCACCGCGGCGGCGATCGACGCCGACGGATGGCTGCACACCGGCGACATCGGCACCGTGGATGCCGCCGGAAACCTGCGGATCACCGACCGGCTCAAGGACATGTACATCTGCGGTGGCTTCAACGTCTACCCCGCCGAGATCGAGCAGGTGCTCGCCCGCATCGACGGGGTGGCCGACGCCGCGGTGATCGGGATCCCCGACGAGCGCCTGGGCGAGGTGGGACGGGCCTTCATCGTCCGCCGGCCCGGTGCCGAGCTGAGCGAAGAAGCGGTGATCGCGTACGCCCGTGAGCATTTGGCGAACTTCAAGGCACCCCGAGTGGTGACCTTCACCGACTCCCTGCCGCGCAATCCAGGCGGCAAGGTGGTTAAACCGCAGTTGAGAGAGTGGGCCTGATGGACCTGAATTTCGACGACGAGACCGAGGCCTTCCGGGCCGAGGTCCGGGCGTTCCTGGAGGACAATCGGGCGTCGTTCCCGACCGACTCCTACGACACCGCAGAGGGTTTCGAGCAGCACCGACGTTGGGACAAGGTGCTCTTCGGCGCCGGCCTGTCGGTGATCGCCTGGCCGAAGAAGTACGGCGGCCGCGACGCCAGCATGCTGCAGTGGGTGGTCTACGAAGAGGAGTACTTCCGCTCCGGTGCGCCCGGCCGGGCCAGCGCCAACGGCACCTCGATGCTGGCGCCGACGCTGTTCGCTCACGGCACGAACGAGCAGCTCGACCGCATCCTGCCGAAAATGGCCTCCGGCGAGGAGATCTGGGCCCAAGCGTGGTCGGAGCCCGAGTCCGGCAGTGACCTGGCGTCGCTGCGATCGACGGCCACCAAGGTAGACGGTGGCTGGAAACTCAACGGGCAGAAGATCTGGAGCTCGCGGGCCCCGTTCGGCGAACGCGGCTTCGGACTGTTCCGCTCGGACCCCGAAGCCCAGCGTCACCACGGCCTGACGTACTTCATGTTCGACCTGAAAGCCGACGGGATCACCGTGCGCGCCATCGAACAACTCGGCGGTGAGACCGGTTTCGGCGAGATCTTCCTCGACGACGTGTTCGTCCCAGACGAAGACGTGATCGGCGAGCCGAACGAGGGCTGGCGCGCGGCCATGAGCACGTCGAGCAATGAGCGCGGCATGAGCCTGCGCAGCCCCGCCCGCTTCGTGGTGGGCGCGGAGAAGCTGGCGGCAATGTGGAAAGAGCGCGGCGCCGACCCGGTGTTCACCGACCGCGTCGCCGACGCCTGGATCGCCGCGCAGGCCTACCGGTTGCAGACGTTCGGCACCGTGACCCGACTGGCCGCCGGCGGTGAGCTGGGCGCGGAATCCTCGGTGACCAAGGTGTTCTGGTCGGACCTCGACGTTGCGCTGCACCAGACCGGCCTGGACATCCGCGGCGCCGACGGGGAACTCGCCGACGCCTGGACCCACGGCTACCTGTTCTCGCTCGGCGGCCCGATCTACGCCGGCACCAACGAGATCCAGCGCAACATCATCGCCGAGCGGCTGCTGGGCCTGCCCCGGGAGAAGAAGTGAAATTCGATCTAGACCAAGAGCAGCGCGACTTCGCGGCCAGTATCGACGCCGCGCTGGGTGCGGCCGACGTCCCCGGTGCGGTGCGCGCCTGGTCATCGGGTGACACCGCGGCCGGCAAGCGGGTGTGGAACCAGCTGTCCGAGCTCGGCGTCACCGCGCTGGCCGTACCGGAGGAGTTCGACGGTATCGGCGCCCACCCGGTGGACCTGGTGGTGGCCATCGAGGCGCTGGGCCGCTGGTGCGTGCCCGGGCCGGTGGTGGAGTCGATTGCGGTCGCACCGACACTGCTGGCCGGTGCACCCGAGGCCGCGGAGCAACTGGCCGGGCTGGCCGCCGGTGAGCTGATCGCCAGCGTGGCGCTGCCGCCGCACACCCCGCGGGCCGTGGACGCTCACGTCGCCGACCTCGTTCTGCTGGGCCAGAACGGGACAGCCTCGGTAGCCCAGGCCGGCACCCGCCACGCATCGGTGGACCCCAGCCGCGGCGTCTTCGACGTCACCGCCACCGGCTCGACGTGGGAGGCCGACACCGCCCGCGCCTACGAACTGGGCGCCCTGGCAACCGCCGCGCAGCTGATCGGCGCCGGGCAGGCGATGCTGGACACCGCGGTCGACTACGCCAAGCAGCGCACCCAGTTCGGCCGGGTGATCGGCGGCTACCAGGCCATCAAACACAAGCTTGCCGACGTACACATCGCCCTGGAGTTGGCCCGCCCGCTGGTGTACGGCGCGGCGCTCTCTCTCGCAGAGGGCTCCGCCGACACCGCACGCGACGTCAGCGCCGCCAAGGTGGCGGCCTCGGATGCCGCTCTACTGGCCGCGCACTCGGCGCTGCAGACCCACGGCGCCATCGGCTTCACCAGCGAATGCGACCTGTCACTGTGGTTGCTGCGGGTGCAGGCGCTGCGCCCGGCCTGGGGCGATCCCACCGCCCACCGGCGTCGAGTGTTGGAGGCGATCTAGATGGCGGCACGTAACACCGAAGGTGACTCGCGAGTGAGGGACGAACGAGCAGGAGCCGAGGCATGAGCACCGAACGCGACCTGTTGCGCGCAACCGTGGCCGCACTGGTCGACAAGCACGCCGGCCCCAAAGCGGTACGAGTGGCGATGGAATCCGAGCGCGGCTACGACGAGAACCTGTGGCAGCTGCTGTGCGAGCAGGTCGGCGCCGCAGCCCTGGTGGTGCCCGAGGAACTCGGCGGCGCAGGTGGCGAATTGGGCGATGCCGCAGTGGTTCTCGAGGAACTGGGCAAGACGCTGGTGCCCACCCCGCTGCTGGGCACCATCCTCGCCGAACTGGCACTGCTGGCCGCTTCCGAACCCGATGCCGACACCCTGGAGAACCTGGCCGCCGGTACCACGATCGGAACCGTGGTCTTCGGCCAGGACAACACGGCGCTCAACGGCGACGTCGTCGGCCCAGACGACGTGGTCATCAGCGCCCAGGACGGTCAATTGCAACGCTGGACCGCATTTCGCGCCGAGCCGGTAGCCACCATGGACCCGACCCGACGGCTGGGCCGGATCACCGCCGAGACGAGCGCACCGATCGGCGCCGACCCCGGCATCGCGGACTACGCGGCGATCCTGCTGGCCGCCGAGCAGATCGGCACGGCAGCCCGCTGTTTGGACCTGACCGTGGAATACACCAAGAGCCGGGTGCAGTTCGGGCGGCCGATCGGCAGCTTCCAGGCGCTCAAGCACCGGATGGCCGATCTGTTTGTCGCGGTCTCGGCCGCCCGCGCCGTCGTCGACGACGCGATCGCCGAACCGTCGCCGACGTCGGCGTCGCTGGCCCGCGTGGTCGCCAGCGAGGCGCTGAGCAAGGTGGCGGGCGAGGCCGTGCAGCTGCACGGCGGTATCGCGATCACCTGGGAGAGCGACATCCAGCTGTACTTCAAACGCGCACACGGCAGTTCGCAGCTGCTGGGCCTTCCGGCAGAGCATCTGCGGCGGTTGCAGGCCGAGGTGCTGTAGAAGCCAGTACGGTAAGGCGCATGTGCACTCGCCTGGTCTACCTGGGACCTAACGGCAACATCATCACCGGACGGTCGATGGACTGGAAGGTCGACCTGGCCACCGACCTGTGGGCATTCCCCCGCGGGATGGCGCGCAGCGGCCAGGCGGGCGCGAACTCGATTCAGTGGACCTCCCGCTACGCCAGCGTGACCGCCAGCGCCTACAACGTATGCACCACCGACGGTTTGAACGAAGCCGGCCTGTCGGCCAACCTGCTGTGGCTGGCCGAATCCGAATACCCCGCCTACGACGGCTCCCGGCCGGGACTGTCGGTGGCAGCCTGGGCCCAGTACGTGCTCGACAATTTCGGCACGGTGGCCGAAGCCGTTGCCGCCCTGAGCGCAGAACCGTTCGCGGTCGTCACCGACGGAGTTCCCGGCGAGGACCGGCTGGCCACCCTGCACCTGTCGATATCGGACGCCACCGGCGACAGCGCAATCGTGGAATACATTGGCGGCAAACAGGTCATCCACCACCACCGCGACTACCAGGTGATGACGAATTCGCCCATCTTCGACCAGCAACTGGCGATCAACGCCTACTGGGAGCAGCTCGGCGGCACCGTGATGCTGCCCGGCACCAACCGTGCCGCCGACCGGTTCGCCCGGGCGTCGTTCTACGTCAACGCGATACCGAAGGTCGACGATCCGATAGTCGCGCTGGCGTCGGTGCTGAGCGTGGTGCGCAACGTGTCGGTGCCGTTCGGCATCTCCACGCCTGACGAACCGAACATCTCCTCAACTCGCTGGCGCACGGTCGCCCACCACACCCGCAGGCTGTACCTGTTCGAATCCGCGTTGACGCCCAACGTGTTCTGGGTCGATCTGGCCAAGCTCGACCTCGCCGAGGGCGCCGATGCCCGCAAACTCGACCTCACCGGAAACACCACGCTGGCCGGTGAGAGCTCAGCGCATTTCGTGGCGGCCGAACCATTCACGTTCTTAGGACTGCCCGCATGACCGATCGTGTCGCGCTGCGCGCCGGCATCCCGCCGTTCCACGTGATGGATGTGTGGCTGGCCGCCGCCGAACGTCAGCGCAGCCACGGCGACCTGGTGAACCTGTCTGCGGGCCAGCCCAGCGTGGGCGCACCCGAGCCGGTGCGCGCCGCCGCCGCGGACGCCCTGCGGCGCAACCAGTTGGGATACACCGT
Organism: Mycobacterium zoologicum; assembly: GCF_020181635.2. NCBI lineage: Bacteria > Bacillati > Actinomycetota > Actinomycetes > Mycobacteriales > Mycobacteriaceae > Mycobacterium > Mycobacterium zoologicum. The sequence continues at coordinate 39,990 of NZ_JAYJJS010000015.1, forward strand.
CGCGCTGGGCATCCCGGAGCTGCGCACGGCCATCGCCGGCTCGTACGCCGACCGCTACGGGGTGAACGTGGACCCCGACGACGTGGTGGTGACCACCGGTTCCTCGGGCGGTTTCCTGCTGGCGTTCCTGGCCTGCTTCGACGCCGGTGACCGGGTGGCGATCGCCAGCCCCGGCTACCCCTGCTACCGCAATATCCTGACCGCGTTGGGCTGCGAAGTGGTGGAGATCCCGTGCGGTCCACAGACCCGCTTCCAGCCCACCGCTGCCATGCTGGCCGAGATCGAGGGGCCGCTGGCCGGGGTGATCGTGGCCAGCCCCGCCAATCCGACCGGAACCGTGCTGGAACCCGCGGAGCTGGCCGCGATCGCCACCTGGTGCGACGACGCGCGCGTGCGGCTGATCAGCGACGAGGTCTACCACGGCCTGGTCTATGACGGCGCCCCGCAGACCAGCTGCGCCTGGCAGACCTCACGCAACGCAGTGGTGGCCAACAGCTTCTCGAAGTACTACGCGATGACGGGCTGGCGACTGGGCTGGCTGCTGGTGCCGCCGGCGCTGCGACGGGCGGTCGACCGGCTCACCGGCAACTTCACCATCTGCCCGCCGGTGCTGTCCCAGTACGCGGCGGTCGCGGCCTTCACGCCGGAGGCAACCACCGAAGCGCAAGGCCACCTGCGGCATTACGCGGCCAACCGGGAGCTGCTGCTGGGCGGCCTGCGCGACATCGGCATCGAGAAGCTGGCGCCCACCGACGGGGCGTTCTACGTCTACGCCGACCTTGCCGAGCACACCGACGACTCGTTGACGTTCTGCGCGCGGTTGCTGGCCGAGACCGGGCTGGCGCTGGCCCCGGGCATCGATTTCGACACCGAACGCGGCAACACCTTCGTCCGACTGTCGTTCGCGGGCCCCACCGCCGATATCTCGCAAGCCCTGCACCGCCTCGGCACGTGGCTGCCGCTCCGGTAGGTTGGCTACAGGCTCGAATCGATTGAAGGGACCACACCCATGCGCATAACCACGACTACTCGCCTGACGCTCGGCGCGGCAGCCGTCGGCATCCTTGGTGCGGTGGCCGCATCGACGATGACCACCAGCACCCCACCCGCCGATGCCGCACCCGGTAACTGCACCGCAGCCGGGCTCTCTACCACCGCCAGCGGCGTGCTGAGCCAGGCCGGTGGATTCCTCAACGACCACCCGGAGGCCAACGACGTACTCACCGCCGCGGCCACCATGCCGGCGGACCAGGCCAAGTCCTCGGTGCAGGGGTACTTCATCGGCCACCTCGACCAGCTGTCGACCCTGCAGGGCATCGCCCAGCCGCTCACCGACCTCAAGAACCAGTGCGGCATCGCGGTCTCGCCGACCCAGCTGGCCATGTTGCTGGAGACCGTCAGCAAGTAAGGCCCGGCGATGAGCCTGGCCATCGGTGAGCACGAACGGGCCGCGCTGGCGCAGGCGGCCGGCTTCGGGCTGTTCGCCGCGATCACCGGGCGCCGGTCGCGGCGTTTCCCGGTCGGCGGCACGATCCCGTCCGGGGCGTTGGCCTACACCAGCCGTCGGCCGGTGCAGCCGTTGTCCGAGGTCGAGCGGGCCCTGCTGCTGTCGCTGATGGCCGGTGTCACCGGCTGGCACGACGGCATCGCGCACCACCCCGGATACGCCCCGGCGCTGCCGAACTATCCCGGCAGCGCCACCGGGCGCGCGATGCCCTCGGCGGCGGGCTTTCACACCAGCCAGGTGTTCTTCACCGACGACACCGGTTGCTATCTGCTGCCCACCCGCGATCAGCCGCCGCAGGATTTCGCAAGCATCGAGGACTGGATCAGTCACACCGCGGACTCCTATGTGCGACTGTCGGAGTCCCGGCTGCAACTACCCCGCGAAGAGCCCTACATGGAGGGCCACAACACCTGGATCGGTAACCATCCGGGCAGCCTGCTGGCGTTCGCGGTAGCCGATCTGGCCGAGCACCTGCTGGAGAACCTGTGGTTCTTCGCCGCCAACGGCTATCGGATCACCGACGACATCAACGGCCGGGAAATCCCGGGGCTGCAAGGTTTTTCCCACCTGGCGCACGCCGACGAGCCGATCCCGCTGTCGTTCGTCGAGCAGTACTCCCTGACCGAGGCCAGTGCCGAATTGTCCATCGCCGCCCACAACGGCGCCCTCGGCCTGCAGGCGATGGGCCTGGGCGGCTGGATCTACGACGGACTGGACCGCCCGTCGGTGCTGGGCGGGTTCGGCTTCGTCGCCGGCGACGACCCGCGCTGGGCGTTCCCGAACGTGACCGGGCTGCCCGGACATTTCGAGACGCTCAGCCCACCGCACGTGGCGTCGGTGGCCGACGGCGTGGACAAGTTGGTGGCCCGAAAGTTCGGCCCAGGCGGGCCATCTCACCCCGACACCGGCGGCCCGTGGGCCGATACCCGCCAGGTACGGGCCTGCGCGCTGCCGCCGGACGGCATCGCCGAACTGGTCACGCTGCAGGCTTCGTATATCTACGACACGTTCGGCAAGCTGCCCGGCACGGTGCCGACCGTGCACGCGCTGATGTACCTGCAGGCCCAGCACCTCGACACCGACTTCTACGACGAGTTCTACGGCCCCGGCGCGTACCTGCAAACCCATGCCGAGCACCAGCAGCGCTGGCATGCATCATGATGCGTCGAGTTGATGATATGATGCGCACGTGCGTACCACGGTCAATATCGACGACCATCTCCTTGCTGAAGCGAAGGTTTTAGCCGCAAGGACGTCGAGGCCGCTCGGTGCCATCCTGGACGACGCATTGCGCGCCATGCTCCACCGCGGCACCGGTTCGACGATCCGCCATACATTCGAACTTCCGACGCACGGTCACGGCGGCCTACTACCCGGCGTCGACCTCGACGACAAGGACGCCCTCGCCGAGTTGCTGGGCGACAATGCTGCTCCTTGACGTCAACGTCTGTGTCTACGCAATCCGCCAGGACAGCCCCGACCACGACAGATTCCGTGTCTGGGTCAATGACGCGCTCAACGGCGACGAACCCGTCGGGATAAGTGAGCTCGTACTTTCGGGCGTGGCCCGAATAATCACCAACCACCGGATATTCGAACAGCCCAGCACCACGCAGCAAGCGCTGGACTCTTGCCGAGCGCTTCGCTCAGGTCCGACCGCAGTCCCGCTACAACCGGGCACGCGACACTGGGAGATCTTCGACTCGCTGTGCCGGCAGACGAACGCCAAAGGCAACTCCGTTCCCGATGCCTATCACGCTGCCTTGGCCATCGAAAACGGCGCAACCTGGATCACCACTGACCGCGGTTTCGCCCGCTTTCCCGGACTGCGCTGGCGAAACCCGTTGCACTGAACGAATTCCGACGTCGGCCAGCGACCGCGAGACTGAAACTCACGACGCGACACGCCGCGTCAGCGTCGCCGGATTCCGGCTCGGCGCGGGAAAGACCTACAGCCAGGTGTCGTCGGTCGTAGCGGTGAGGAACGCCTCCAGGTCGTCGCGCCACTGCGCCGGGGTGGTCTTGTCCGGCTCGATGCCGGTGTAGTCGCCGCGATAGAACAGCAGCGGCCGCGGCTTGACCTCGGGAACGTCCGAAAGCGACTGCACCGCACCGAATACCACGAAGTGGTCGCCCCCGTCGTGCACCGAGGCCACGGTGCAGTCGATGTGGGCCAGCGACCGGGCCAGGATCGGCGACCCCAGCGGCGACGGCTTCCAGTCCACGCCGGCGAACTTGTCCGGCTCACGCGAACCGAAGCGCGCGCAGACGTCCTTCTGCTCCTCGGCGAGGATGTTGACGCAGAACTTTCCGCTGGACTCGATCGCCTGCCAGGACCGCGACTGCTTGGTCGGGCAGAACAGCACCAGCGGCGGGTCCAGCGACAGCGCGGCGAACGACTGGCAGGCGAAACCCACCGGCAAACCGTCATCGGTGGTGGTGATGATCGTGATGCCGGTGCAGAACTGGCCGAGCGCGTTGCGGAATGCGCGCGGGTCGATCGGCAGGTCACCTGCCTTTGATTCGGAACTCACTGGTCTTTGAAGCCCACCGTGAAGTCGTGGCCCCACAGGCTGACCGCGGTGCTCTCCCGGGCGATCCAGTCGTCGTCGTCGACTTCGAGGCCCTCACAACCGAACTCGATCTGAAACCCGCTGGGCGCCTTCATGTAGAAGCTCAGCATCTTGTCGTTGACGTGCCGGCCCAGGGTCGCGGCCATCGGCACCTTGCGCCGGTAGGCGCGGTCCAGGCACAGACCGACGTCGTCGGCCTCGCCGACCTCGACCATCAGGTGCACGATGCCGGTCGGGGTGGGCATCGGCAGGAACGCCAGGCTGTGGTGGCGCGGGTTGCAGCCGAAGAACCGCAGCCATGCCGGGTCACCATCAGCCGGACGGCCCACCATCTGCGGGGGCAGCTTCATCGAGTCACGCAGCCGGAAACCCAGTACGTCGCGGTAGAAGTGCAGCGCCTCGGCGTCGTCCTTGGTCGAGAGCACCACGTGCCCCAGGCCCTGCTCCTCGGTGACGAACTTGTGCCCGTAGGGGCTGACCACCCGGCGGTGCTGCAGGGCCACCCCGTGGAATACCTCCAGGTGGTTGCCCGACGGGTCGTCGAAGCTGATCATCTCGTCTACGCACCGCTCGGCCAGCTCGGCCTTGGTGGCCTCCTTGTAGGGCGTGCCCTCGGCCTCCAGGCGCTGCCGGATCTCTTGCAGCCCTGCGGCGTTGGCACACTCCCAGCCCGACACCAACAACCGGTCGGTGTCACCGGGCACGATCACCAGCCGGGCGGGGAAGTCGTCCATCCGCAGGTACAACGCACCCTCGGTAGCGCCGGAGCCCTCGACCATGCCGAGGACCTTGCACCCGAAGTCACGCCAGGCCACCATGTCGGTGGCCTCGATCCGCAGATACCCCAGTGAACGGATACTCATCAGGCTCAGACCATGGTGTCGCCGGGCGGCAACCCGAACTCGTGGTTGCCGAAGATCATGTACGCCCGCTCCGGGTCGTTGGCCGCGTGCACCCGGCCGGCGTGCGCGTCACGCCAGAACCGTTGCACCGGAGCGTCGTTGGCCAGCGCGGTGGCACCGGCCGCCTCGAACAGCCGGTCGATCGAGGCGATGGCCCGGCCGGTGGCGCGCACCTGGTCACGCCGGGCGCGGGCGCGCAGGTCGAACGGCACCTCTTCGCCGGCCGCCAGCAGCGCGTACTCGTCGCCGACGTTGCCGATCAGCTGCTTCCAGCCGGCGTCGATGTCGCTGGCCGCCTCGGCGATCCGGACCTTGGCGAACGGGTCGTCCTTGGCCTTCTCGCCGGCGAACGCCGCCCGGACCCGCTTGCCCTGGTGCTCGACGTGCGCGTCGTAGGCGCCGTAGGCCATGCCCATGATCGGGGCCGAGATGGTGGTGGGGTGGATGGTGCCCCACGGCATCTTGTAGACCGGCGCGGTGTTGGTCGCGTAACCGCCGGCGCTGTGGTCGTTCATCGCCTTGTAGGACAGGAAGCGGTGCCGCGGCACGAACGCGTCCTTGACCACGACGGTGTTGCTGCCGGTGCCGCGCAGTCCGACCACGTGCCAGACGTCGTCGATGCGGTAGTCGGAGATCGGGATCAGGAAGCTGCCGAAGTCGACGGGCTTGCCGTCCTTGATCACCGGGCCGCCCAGGAATGCCCAGGAGGCGTGGTCACAGCCCGACGACCAGTTCCAGGCGCCGTTGACGATGTAACCGTCGGCGTTCTCGGTGACGACGCCGGCGCCCATCGGGGCGTACGACGACGAGATCCGGACGCTGGTGTCCTCGCCCCAGACGTCTTCCTGGGCCTGCTGGTCGAAGAGCGCCAGGTGCCAGTTGTGTACGCCGATGATGCCGGCGACCCAGCCGGTGGAGCCGCACGCGCTGGCCAGCCGGCGCACCGCCTCGTAGAAGATCGTCGGGTCGCACTGCAGGCCGCCCCACTGCTCGGGCTGCAGCAGCCGGAAGAAGCCGACGTCCTCGAGCGCCTTGACGTTGGCGTCAGGCAGGCGACGCAGGTCCTCGGTCTCCTGAGCGCGCTCGCGCAACTGCGGGAGAAGCCCGTCGATGGCGTCGAGCACTGCCTGCGCGTCGCGCTGTTGAATGGACGTCACTAGATTGCCTCCCAGGAGTGATCAGGTACAGGCCCGGTTTTCCAACCAGTCAAGTGTGAGACTAGAACACGTTCCGATTTGTGTCGAGTGCGGTGTTCCTGCGGCTGGTAGCGATACTGGACCGGTTTTCTGTAACCTGTTCTAGTTATGACCGACGATGAGGGGCAGGCTGTGACGGAGACCATTCCGGACGAACCGCTCGGCAGCCACGTCCTGGAACTGCAGATCACCGACGTCATCGCCGAGACCGACGATGCGCGCTCGCTGGTGTTCGGCGTGCCCGATGGGCCCGACGATCCGGAGATCCCCGCCTCGCGGCTGAAGTACTCGCCCGGACAGTTCCTGACCCTGCGTATCCCCAGCGACCGAACCGGTTCGGTGGCCCGATGCTACTCGCTGTGCAGCTCGCCGTTCTCCGACGACTCGCTGACGGTCACCGTCAAGCGGACCGCGGACGGCTACGCGTCGAACTGGCTGTGCGACCACGCCAAAGCCGGCATGCGGGTGCATGTGCTGGCACCATCGGGCAACTTCGTGCCGAAGTCACTGGACACCGATTTCCTGCTGCTGGCCGCCGGCAGCGGGATCACCCCGATGATGGCGATCTGCAAATCGGCACTGTCGCAGGGCACCGGGAAGGTGACGCTGATCTACGCCAACCGCGACGAGCGCTCGGTGATCTTCGCCGCCGCGCTGCGTGAGCTGGCCGCCGAGTACGCCGACCGGTTGACCGTCGTGCACTGGCTGGAGTCGGTACAGGGCCTGCCCACCCCGGCGGCGCTGGCCCAGCTGGCCGCGCCCTACACCGACCGCCAGGTCTTCATCTGCGGCCCGGGGCCGTTCATGCAGGCCTCCCGCGACGCCCTGGAGAACTGCAAGTTTCCGGCCGAGCAGGTGCACCTGGAGGTGTTCAAGTCGCTGGACAGCGACCCCTTCGCCGCGGTGAAGATCGAAGACGCCCCCGAATCCGCCGACGGCGCCGCGCCGCCGGCCACCGTCACCGTCGAGTTGGACGGCGAAAAACATGAACTGGCCTGGCCGCGCCACGTCAAGCTGCTGGATCTGCTGCTGGACAAGGGCCTCGACGCGCCGTTCTCCTGCCGCGAGGGGCACTGCGGCGCCTGCGCCTGTGTGCTGAAGAAGGGCGACGTCACCATGGAGGTCAACGACGTTCTCGAGCCGCAGGACCTCGCCGAGGGACTGATCCTGGCGTGCCAGGCCCACCCCGAGACCGATTCTGTGGAAGTTACGTACGACGAGTGATCTCACGGCTAGGTTGGTGCGACATGAAGCGGTTGCTGATGATTCCGGTGGCGCTGATGCTGTTGGCGGCGCTGGTCCCCGCTGCGACGGCGTCGGCGGCCAGTGATACCAAGACCTCGTTGTTCCCGGTGAACGAGTTCGACCAATTGCAGACCCACAGCTGGGTCGAATGCAGCGCACCGCCGCTGTGCCGGTTCACCGCCGGTGTCCAACTGCAGACCCCGGAGGGCATAACCGGTTTCCCGCCGGACCTGTGGGCGCGTCAGACCACCGAGATCCGCCCCTCTAAACGCACGGCCTATCTCGATGTGCACACCGACGGCGGCGAAGGCTGGTTCAAAGACCGCGGCGGGCCGGGCACGAAGGTGTTCAAGGACGGCACCGGAGCGGTGATCCAGTCGATGTACTACGGCGAAGGACCGCCGGAGAAGTACCAGACCAACGGCAGCATCGACGTGTTGGACATCGCCACCGGTCGGCCCAAGACCGATGTCAACGTGATCGTCTGCGCCCACGTACAGGTCGTCTATGGCGGGATCAACCTGACCACGCCGCCCACCTGCGCCCAGACGGTGTTCTGAGGCGCGAATCCAGCCGGGCCTACCCGCGCGGCAGCCCCAGCAGCCGCTCGGCGGCCAGCGTCAGCAGGATCTGCTCGGTGCCGCCGGCGATCGACAGGCAGCGGGTGTTGAGGAAGTCGTGCACCTCACGCCCGGCCACCGCACCCGCACCGGCGGTGACGTCCATCCGGTACTCGGCCAGCTCCTGGCGGTAGCGCACCCCGATCAGCTTGCGCACCGAGGACTCCGAGCCGGGGTCCTGCCCGCCGACGGCGAGCTGGGCGATGCGCTGATCCAGCAGCGACCCGGCCTGGGCGGCGATGATCAGCCGGGCCAGCCGGTCGTCGGCGGCGGTGTCGGACTCCCGATTCGCCAGGGCTTTGAGCAGTTCCTCCATCGGGTTGCCCAGCGCGGTACCGCCGGCGATCGCGACGCGCTCGTTGGCCAGCGTGGTGCGGGCCAGCCGCCAGCCGTCGTTGACGTTGCCGACCACCATCTCGTCGGGCACGAAGACGTCGTCGAGGAAGACCTCGTTGAACAGCGCATCACCAGTGATCTCACGCAGCGGCCGGATGTCGATGCCGTCGGCGGTCATGTCGAGCAGGAAGTAGGTGATGCCCTTGTGTTTCGGCGCGTCGGCATCGGTGCGGGCCAGGCAGATTCCCCACTGCGAATCGTCGGCCCGCGACGTCCACACCTTCTGCCCGGTCAGTCGCCAGCCGCCGTCGACCTTGACCGCCTTGGTGCGCAGCGCGGCCAGATCCGAACCGGCGCCCGGCTCGGAGAACAGCTGGCACCAGAAGATCTCGCCGGTCAGGGTGGCCGGGATGAACCGCTCGATCTGCGCGGGCGTGCCGTGCTCGAGGATCGTCGGCGCCGCCCACCAACCGATCACCAGGTCGGGGCGTTCGACACCGGCCGCGGCCAGTTCCTGGTCGATCACCAGCTGTTCGCCCGCGCTGGCGGCGCGCCCGTAGGGCACCGGCCAGTGCGGCGCCAGCAGACCCGATTCGGCCAGCGCCGGCTGGCGCTGTTCGGCGGGAAGCCCGGCTATCCGGGCTGCCTCCGTGGCGATCGCGGGACGCAGGTCGGCGGTCGCGGCGTCATCGCCGAGGTCGACCTCGAGCCGGCGCCGCACCCCGGCCCGGGTCAGTGCGGCGACGCGGCGCAGCCAGTGCTCGGCGCCACCCAGCGCCTGCCCGATGCCGTAGGCCCGGCGCAGGTACAGGTGCGCATCGTGCTCCCAGGTGATGCCGATGCCGCCGAGGACCTGGATGCAGTCCTTGGCGTTGGCCTTGGCGGCGTCGATACAGATGGCGGCAGCGACCGCAGCGGCGATCGAGAACTGCTGGTCGTCGGGGTCAGCGGCGGCGCGAGCCACATCGGCGGCGGCCACGGCGGCCTGTTCGGCCCGGCACAGCATCTCCGCGCACAGGTGCTTAATGGCCTGGAAGCTGCCGATCGGCTTGCCGAACTGCTCGCGCACCTTCGCGTACTCGACGGCGGTGTCCAGCGCCCACCGGGCCACCCCGGCGGCCTCCGCGGACAGCACCGTGACCGCCAGGTTCTGCACCGGGCCGTCGAGGACCGTCGCCGGTGCGTCCGACAGCGTCACCTTGGCCAGTGGCCGGGAGAAGTCGGTGGCGGTCAGCGGCTCGACCTGCACCCCATCGGCGTGTGCGTCGACCAGCACCCAGCTCTCGCCGGCCGGCAACAGCAGCAACCCGTCGGCGGTGGCGCCCAGCACGCGCTCGGCGGTGCCCGAGACCATCCCGGCCGCGGCGTCGAAGTTCAGCGCGGCGTCGGTAATGGCCACGCCCGCAACACGTTCGCCGTTGGCCAGCGCCTCGGCCAGGGCCGGGTCGGCAATCACCAGGGTGGCCAGCGCGGTGCTTGCCACCGGCCCCGGGACCAATGCCTTGGCGGCCTCGTCGACCATGGCGCACAGGTCTTCGATCCGGCCGCCGGCGCCACCGTGCTCCTCGGCGACCGCCACCCCGAACAGGCCCAGCTCCGCCAACCGGGCGAAGACCGGTTGCCACGCATCGGGTTCGCCCAGCTCCACGGCCCGAATCGCCTCGGCGCTGCCCGATCCGGCGGCCCAGTCGCGGACCAGCTCACGGGCGGCGAGCTGGTCGGCGGCACGGGTCTCCGTGGTACTCACTGACACGCTGGGCTCCTCTGGGTCATGGCGAACAGATACGTCAGGTCACTAGAACGTGTTCTAATAGTGCCAGCGTCGATGCGTCAAGTCGAACCGTTGCGGCAGGACACATAGCGTCCCGAGGGTGTTGGAGGTGGGAGATTCCCCTACGCGATGCGTATCGTTACTGGCGAGTAAGTCAACTGAAGGAGCCGCCCACCACATGCCGTCACCAGTCGACAGCAACCCGGGCCGCGGATCGGGCACACAACCCCGCGACGTCATCAGCGTGGCTGTGCTGAACGAGGCCGACCTCGGCTCCGAGGCACAGCGCGAACGCCGCAAACGCATCCTTGATGCGACCCTGGCGATTGCTTCCAAGGGCGGATACGACGCCGTGCAGATGCGTGCGGTCGCCGACCGCGCCGACGTCGCGGTCGGCACCCTGTATCGGTACTTCCCATCGAAGGTCCACCTGCTGGTCTCGGCGATGGGCCGGGAGATCGCACGGGTGGACACCAAGACCGACCCGGCGACGTTCGCAGAAACCACCCGGCACCAGCGGCTGAACCTGGTGGTCAACAAGCTCAACCGCGCCATGCAGCGCAACCCCCTGCTCACCGAGGCCATGACCAGGGCGTACGTCTTCGCCGACGCGTCGGCCGCCGGCGAGGTCGACCACGTTCAGAAGCTGATCGACTCGATGTTCGCCGGGGCGATGAGCGACGGCGAGCCGACGGAGGAGCAGTACCACATCTCCCGGGTGATCTCGGATGTGTGGCTGTCGAACCTGCTCGCCTGGCTGACCCGACGGGCCTCGGCCACCGACTTCAGCACCCGGCTGGATCTGGCGGTGCGGCTGCTGATCGGCGACGACGACCGCCCCAAGGTCTAGCCCCAGGTTCTCAGGAGAGTGCCTACCGGTTCACGAGATTCGGAACCGGTGACCGCCTCCGCAACCGACCCGATCCCGCGCCGGCTGGCGCACGCGCTGGACCTGTTGAACTTCACCCTGGCCGACGTGCGCGACGGCCTCGGGCCCTACCTGTCGATCTACCTGCTGGTGACCCACCATTGGGACCAGGCGTCGATCGGCCTCGTCATGGCGATCGGCGGCGTCGCCGCGGTCGTGGCGCAGACCCCGGTGGGCGCGCTGGTCGACCGAACCACCGCCAAACGCGCATTGCTCGTCGTCGGTGCGCTGGCCGTCACGGCTGCGGCATTGGCGATGCCGCTGTTCCCCGGCTTCTACAGCGTCGCGGCATTGCAGCTGCTCACCGGAGTCGCGGGCTCGGTGTTCGCACCCGCACTGGCCGCGATCACCCTGGGCGTGGTCGGTCCACGGCTGTTCGCGAAACGCATCGGCCGCAACGAATCGTTCAACCATGCCGGCAATGCCGTGACCGCGGCCGCGACCGGTGCCCTGGCTTACTTCTACGGCCCGATCGTGGTGTTCTGGATGCTGGCCGCCATGGCCGCGCTCAGTGTCGCGGCCACGCTGGGCGTACCCGAGTCCGCGATCGATCACGACGTAGCGCGGGGCATGGATCATCTGGCCGGTGAGCCCCATCGGCAGCCATCGGGATTCGCGGCGCTGCTGCGCAACCGGCGACTGCTGGTGTTCGCCGCGACGGTGGTGATGTTCCACTTCGCCAATGCGGCGATGCTGCCGTTGGTCGGCCAGGAACTGGCGCTGGTCAACACCGAAATAGGCACCGCGCTGATGGCGGTGTGCATCGTGGCCGCCCAGCTGGTGATGGTGCCGGTGGCCTATCTGGCCGGCGCCAAAGCCGATACCTGGGGCCGCAAGCCGATCTTCCTGGTGGGGTTCGCGGTCCTGACCGTCCGAGGGCTGCTCTACCCGGTTTGGGACAACTCCTACTGGCTGGTCGGGGTGCAGTTGCTCGACGGGGTGGGAGCGGGCATCTTCGGTGCACTGTTCCCGCTGGTCGTACAAGACGTCACGCACGGAACCGGCCGTTTCAACGTGAGCCTGGGGGCGATCACCACCGCCTGGGGTGTGGGCGCCGCATTGTCGAACTTCGTCGCCGGCCAGATCGTGTCGACCTCGGGCTACAACACGGCATTTCTCACACTGGCTGCGGTAGCCGGCGCCGGTTTCATGCTCTACCTGACCGCTATGCCCGAGACCGCCGGAATCAGCGGCCGGACCGAACCCCCGTTAGCCTGAGCGGATGCGCCTCAAGCTCGGTCGACCCGACATCGGCCGGTACGCCGACCGGTTCGACGTCGCACCCGCGGAACCGGGCGCGCCGTTGTCGGTGACGTGGCTCGGCGTGACCAGCATGCTGATCGACGACGGGTCATCGGCGCTGATGACCGACGGCTACTTCTCCCGCCCCAGTCTGGCTCGGGTGGCACTGCGCAAGGTGGCGCCGTCGGCCGCACGCATAGACGGCTGCCTGGCCCGGGCAGGCGTGCGTGAGCTGGCGGCGGTGATCCCCCTGCACTCACACATCGATCACGCGCTGGACTCCGCGGTGGTGGCCGAACGCACCGGCGCGGCACTGGTGGGCGGCGAGTCGACGGCCAATGTCGGTCGGGGGCAGGGGCTCTCGGACGACAGCCTGATCATCGTCACTCCAGGAGCGCCCATCACGCTCGGCGGCTATGACGTCACCCTGATCGAATCGCGGCACTGTCCGCCGGATCGTTTCCCCGGCGTCATCACGACCGTCGTCGTGCCGCCGGTGCGGGCGTCGGCCTACAAGTGCGGTGAGGCATGGTCGGCGCTGGTGGACCACCGCCCCTCGGGCCGCAGCCTGCTGATCATGGGCAGCGCGGGGTTCATCCCGGGGGCGTTGGCCGGCCGCAGCGCCGAAGTGGTCTATCTGGGCATCGGCCAGCTCGGCATCCAGCCCCGGCAATATCTGGTCGACTACTGGGCTGAGACCGTCCGCGCGGTCGGGGCTTCCACCGTCGTGCTGACGCACTGGGACGACTTCTTTCAACCCCTGTCGAAACCGTTGCGCGCCTTGCCTTATGCCGGCGACGACCTGAACGTCACAATGCGGGTTCTCGGCGAGCTGGCCGAGGCCGACGGAGTCGGACTGCACCTGCCCACGGTGTGGCGCCGCGAGGATCCGTGGGCCTGAACCTGGCGCTTGCCCTGCTGCTGCTCGCCCTGGTACTGGGGTTCGCGGTGGCCCGGCCGCGGGGCTGGCCGGAGGTCTTCGCCGCGGTGCCGGCCGCCGGGATCGTGGTTGCCACCGGAGCCATCTCCATGCACGACGCGGCCGCCGAAGCCGCCGGGCTGCTGCAGGTGGTGGCTTTCCTGGGTGCGGTGCTGGTGCTGGCACAACTCTGCGACGATGAGGGCCTGTTCGAGGCGGCCGGTGCGGCGATGGCCCGCGGCGACGTCGGCCCGCCACAACATCTGCTGCGCCGCGTCTTCGTGATCGCCGCCGCCTTGACCGCGGTGCTGAGTTTGGACGCGACGGTGCTGTTGCTGACCCCGGTGGTGCTGATGATGGCCCGTCGTCGCCGGGCGCCGATCCGCCCGCACGCGTATGCGACCGCGCACCTGGCCAACACCGCTTCGCTGCTGCTTCCGGTGTCCAACCTGACCAACCTGCTGGCTTTCCAGCAGGCCGGACTGTCCTTCGTGAAGTTCACCGCGCTGATGGCGGCCCCGTGGCTGGCCGCCACCGCGGTCGTGTACCTGATCTTCCGGTGGTTCTTCCACGCCGATCTGCGTGCGACACCTGCGCACCACCAGGCCGGCCCGCCGCCGGCGGTTCCGGTGTTCGTGCTGGTGATGCTGGGCCTGACGCTGATCGGTTTCGTGGTCGCCGAGACGATCGGCATCACCCCGGCCTGGGCGGCGTTTGCCGGTGCGGCAGTCCTGGCAGTCCGCGCGCTGGCGCAGCGGCGCGCGACCCCGGCCGGGATCCTGCGATCGGCCAACCTCGGGTTCCTCGTGTTCGTCCTGGCCCTGGGTGTGGTGGTCCGCGCCGTCGTCGACAACGGGCTGGGCGATCGGATGGGCGCGGTGCTGCCGTCGGGATCCGGCCTGGCGGCGCTGCTGGGCGTCGCCGCAGTCGCCGCCGTGCTGGCCAACGTGGTCAACAACCTGCCGGCGACGCTGGTGCTGGTGCCGCTGGTGGTACCCAGTGGCCCGGTCGCGGTGTTGGCGGTGCTGATCGGTGTCAACATCGGCCCCAATCTGACCTACGTCGGATCGCTGTCGAATCTGCTGTGGCGCAGGGTCTTACGCCGCTATGACGTTCCGGCCGGCGTTGGCGAATACACCCGGCTGGGTTTGTGTACGGTTCCGGCGACGCTGCTGGTGGCGGTGCTCGCACTGTGGGGCGGTGCGCGACTGCTGGGCGTCTAGCCTTCGGGGTAGGCCGGCGGCAGCGGCATGCCCAACTCGGCCAGAACCTGGCGTGCCCGCGACGGATAGTCGGTGATCAGGCCGTCAACGCCGGCGGCGATCTGCTGCCGGATGGCGTCGGCGTCGTTGACCGTCCACGGGATCACCCGCAGCCCCGCGGCGTGCGCGCGGTCCACGAATGCTCGGTCCACCACCGAATACTCCGGGGACACGATGTCAGCGCCGGCCCCCACGGCGCCGACGATCGGGTCGGCACCCTCTTCCCACAGTGCGACAAGGGGAATCGCCGGTTCGGCGGCGCGTACCAGAGGCAGGGTCGTCCAGTCGAAGCTCTGGATCTCGACGGAATCGAGCTTTCCGGCGGCGCGCACCGCGGCCAGGATCACCTCGACGATCTGGCGCTGATTGTCGGCGTCGACCTTGGTCTCGATGTTGTAGCGGACCCCCGTGTGACCGGCGAGCGCGAAGACCTCGGGCAGTGTCGCGATCACGTTGCCCCGAACCACTTCCGCATCCGGGAACGCCGGCAACAGCTTTCCGCAGTCCAGCGTGCGTACCTGGGCCAGGGTCAGCTCTGCGACACGCTTGCCGACGTAGGGGTACTGCGGGTCACCGGCGAACACCGGGCCGGTGTCGGTGCACTTCTCCGGCTCGATCACCGAGTCATGCCACACCAGCGGCTGAACGTCGCGGGTCAGCACTATGTCCAATTCCAGTGTGCTGACACCTAGTTCAAGAGACTTGGCGAAGGCACGCAGCGAACTCTCGGTGGTTTCCCCGCGGCCGCCGCGATGCGACTGCAGATCGAAGGCCGCGCCTGAGGCCTCAGCCGGTGTCACAGCGCTGGCCATCGCAGCCGCCAGCACCAGGGCAACAGCGACACCGCGAATCACCTTCGCTGGCGGGCGATCTCGGCGAGCACCACGCCGGCGGCCACCGACGCGTTGAGCGACTCGGTGGGCCCGGCCATAGGAATCGACACGATGGCGTCGCAGTTCTGCCGGACCAGCCGGGACAGGCCCTTACCCTCGGAACCGACCACCAACACCATCGGACCGGTGCCGTCCAGCTCGTCGACGACGGTGTCACCGCCGGCATCCAGGCCGACCACCTGCAGGCCGCGATCGGCCCACGCCTTGAGGGTCTGGTTGAGATTGGACGCACGCGCGACCGGAAGGCGTGCTGCCGCACCGGCACTGGTGCGCCAGGCCACCGCGGTGACCGACGCCGAGCGGCGCTGCGGGATGAGCACGCCGTGGCCGCCGAAGGCCGCCACCGAACGCACGATGGCGCCCAGGTTGCGCGGATCGGAGATGTTGTCCAACGCGACCAGCAAGGGCGGCGAAACGTCCTGCCGCGCAGCGGCCAGCAGGTCGTCGGGGTGGGCATAGTTGTACGGCGGAACCTGCAGCGCGATGCCCTGGTGCAGGCCGTTGGTGGTCATCTTGTCCAGATCCGACCGCGGCACTTCCAGGATCGGCAGGCCCGAATCGGCTGCGCGGGTTACGGATTCGGTCAGACGTTCGTCGGCCTCGGCGCCGAGCGCCACGTACAGCGCAGTGGCGGGGATGCCGGCGCGCAGGCATTCCAATACCGGATTGCGGCCCAGGACGGTTTCACTCTCGTCGGTGCGCTTGGTGGTCCGGTAGGACCGCTGCTTGGCCACCCGCTTGGCCGCCTTGGCCGCCGGGTGATACTCACGCTTGTGCGCGGGCGGAGTGGCACCGCGGCCCTCGAGCCCGCGGCGCCGCTGACCGCCGGAGCCGACGGTCGGGCCCTTCTTGGTTCCGGGTTTGCGCACTGCGCCTTTGCGTTTGGAGTTGCCGGCCATCTATGCGGTTCCCTCCACCAACAGCGACCACTGCGGACCGTCCCCGGTGTCGGTGACGTCGATACCGGCATCCTTGAGCCGGCCCCGGATCTCGTCGGCCAGCGCCCAGTCCTGTTCGGCGCGGGCGGCCGCCCGGCGCTCGAGTTCCGCGCGCACCAACACATCGACCGCCGCCAGCGCCGCCGACGTCTCGTCGCGCGACTCCCAGCGCTCATCGAGCGGATCGCAGCCCAGCACGCCCATCATGGCCCGGATGGCTCCGGCAGCGGCCAGCGCGCCGTCGTGGTCGCCGGAATCCAGCGCCCGGTTGCCCTCGGCGCGCGTCCGGTGCACCTCGGCCAGTGCAATGGGCACCGCCAGATCGTCGTCGAGGGCGGCCGCGAAACGCTCGGTCCAGGTGGTGGGGACCACCGCACCCACCCGGCTGCGGACCCGGTGCAGGAACTCCTCGATGCCGACGTAGGCGTTGACGGCGTCGCGCAGGGCGTTCTCGGAGAACTCCAGCATCGACCGGTAATGGGCACTGCCCAGGTAGTAGCGCAGTTCGGCGGGCCGGACCCGCTGCAGCACCGCCGACATCGACAGCACGTTGCCCAGCGACTTGCTCATCTTCTCGCCGCCCAGGGTGACCCACCCGTTGTGCAGCCAGTAGTTGGCGAATCCGTCGCCGGCGGCGCGGCTCTGGGCGATCTCGTTCTCGTGATGCGGGAAGACCAGGTCCATCCCGCCGCAGTGGATGTCGAAGGCGGGGCCGAGATAGGCGCCGGCCATCGCCGAGCACTCCAGATGCCAGCCCGGGCGGCCCGGCCCCCACGGCGTCGGCCAGCTGGGCTCGCCGGGTTTGGCGCCCTTCCACAAGGTGAAGTCACGGGGATCGCGCTTGCCGGTGGCCGCGCCCTCGCCCTGGTGCACGTCGTCGATCTTGTGACCGGAGAGCTGACCGTATTCGGGGTAGCTGAGCACGTCGAAATAGACGTCGCCGCCGCCGGTATAGGCGTGGCCCGCCTCGATCAGCCGCTGGATGAGTTCGACCATCTGGGTGATGTGCCCGGTGGCGCGGGGCTCGACCGACGGCGGCAACACACCCAGTGCCTCATAGGCGGCGGTGAACTCCCGTTCGTAGGTGGCGGCCCACTCCCACCAGGGCCGGCCGGCCGCGGCGGCCTTGGTCAGGATCTTGTCGTCGATGTCGGTCACGTTGCGCACAAAGGCGACGTCGTAGCCACGGGCGCTCAGCCAGCGACGCAGCACATCGAAGGCGACTCCGCTGCGAACGTGGCCGATGTGCGGTGCCGCCTGCACGGTCGCACCGCAGAGATAGATGGACGCATGGCCGGGCCGCAGCGGAACGAAGTCACGAACGGCGCCGGTTGCCGTGTCGTGCAGCCGCAGGCTGGGGCGATCGGTCACGACGGGCCAGCTTACCGGGCGGTTCGCGGGTGGCTGTCCACACGGCGGCACCACGGCGCCAACACCAGCTTCTATCAGGCAATTACCAGGCATGGGCACCAGTTGCCGTATCGGTGGACAGGCGGTCACCGGTGGCATATATTGCGGCAGTGAGCAATCGTCTGGTGGCAGTATCCGGAGCACTTCTGGCTGCGGCCGCAATCGCGTCGTCCGGCATGGCATATGCCGATGAGCCGAACCAGCAGCAGCCGGGCCAGACCGAGGCCGCCCCTGCCGAGGCCACCCCCGCCGAGCAGATGGCGCAGGTCCAGCAGGAGCAGCAAGAAGAGCAGCAGCGCCAGCAGGCCGACCAGATGGGCCAGATGGGTCAGACCGCATCTACCGCCGGCGCCAGCGCCAGCACCGCCAGCATGGCTGCGATGGGTCCCCAGATCGGTATGCAGATGGCGATGATGGCCCCGATGCTGGCGATGTACGCCCCGATGCTGGGTATGCCGCTGGTGAGCGGCCTGGCTTCCAGTGGCGCCAACGTCGGCACCGAAACCGCCACCACCGCCGCCGAAGGCGCAGCGCAGACCGGTTCGGCCGCGGCCACTGACCTCTTCAGCGGTGCCGGCGACGCCGGCACAAACCTCTTCGGCGACGCCAGCGACCTCAGCACGAACCTCCTCGGCGACACGAGCGACCTCGGCTTGAACCTCGGCGCCGACACAGCCGACGCCGTCACCGCCGGCGCTGCCGACGCCGGTGTGAACGTCGGAACCGAGGTCGCGTGCGGCATCGTCGGCGTCATCTTCGGCGCCTGCTAGAACGCCGTCCCGCTAATTAGCTGGGCACCACCAATGCGGTAGCAACGGCTGCCAGCCCTTCACCCCGGCCGGTCAATCCGAGTCCGTCGGTGGTCGTCGCAGACACCGAGACGGGTGCCCCCAGCAGTTCTGACAGCAGTCGCTGAGCCTCAACTCGGCGCGGCCCCACCTTGGGCCGGTCTCCGATGACCTGTACCGCGGCATTGCCGATTGTGAAACCGCTCTCGGTCAGCAGGCCGCGCACATGGGAGAGCATCACGGCACCGCTGACCTGCGCCCAGCGTGGATCATCGACACCGAACACGGTGCCCAGGTCCCCCAGCCCGGCCGCCGACAACAGCGCGTCGCACAACGCATGCACCGCCACGTCGCCGTCGGAATGCCCCGCGCAGCCGTCGGCGTCGTCGAACAACAGCCCCAACAGCCAACAGGGCCGCCCAGACTCGATCGGATGTACGTCGGTGCCCAGACCGACCCGTGGCAGCGGCGTCACCGGTTCAGCATCGCCTCGGCGAGCACCGCATCCAGCGCGGTGGTGATCTTGAAGGCCAGCGGGTCGCCCTCGACGACCTGGACCTGGCCTCCGACGTGCTCGACCAGCGACGCGTCGTCGGTGAACCCGGTGCCCGATCCGGCCTGCTGGTAGGCCCGCAGTAGCAGTTCGGTGGCGAACCCCTGCGGGGTCTGTACCGCCCGCAGGCCGGCCCGCTCCGGCGTGCCCAGCACCACCCCGTTGGCGTCGACCGCCTTGATGGTGTCGGACACCGGCAAGGCGGGCACCACGGCACGGTGACCGCCGCGCAGCGCCTCGACCACGCGAACCACCAAGTCCGGCGGAGTCAACGGCCGTGCGGCATCGTGGACCAGAACAAATTCAGGGTCTCCGGCGCTTTGCAGGGCCAACCGGACCGATTCGACGCGGTCGGCCCCACCTGCGACGATGGTGGCCGTCTCGGCGAGGATCAGCTTGGCCTCATCGGTGCGGTCCGGTGGCACCGCGACCACGACCTCGTCGACGACGCCGGAGTCACGCAGGCCGGCGACGGCGCGCTCGACCAGGGTCATCCCGCCGAGCAGAAAGAATGCTTTCGGTAGGCCCGCCCCGAGCCGCACGCCCGATCCGGCCGCCGGAACCACGGCTACCGTCTTGGCCACGGATTTTATCCCGACTGCTCAGGACGACGCGGTCACGACGCAGCGGCCAGAACCTCGTCGAGGATGGTCTCCGCCTTGGCGTCATCGGTGTTCTCGGCCAGCGCGAGTTCGCCGACCAGGATCTGACGCGCCTTGGCCAGCATCCGCTTCTCGCCTGCCGACAGGCCGCGCTCCTGGTCGCGGCGCCACAGGTCACGAACGACCTCGGCGACCTTGTGCACGTCACCGGAGGCCAGCTTCTCCAGGTTTGCCTTGTAGCGGCGCGACCAGTTGGTCGGCTCCTCGGTGTGGGGGGCGCGCAACACCTGGAAGACCTTGTCGAGGCCTTCCTGGCCCACAACGTCACGCACGCCTACGTATTCGGCATTCTCAGCGGGAACTCGAACAGTGAGGTCACCCTGCGCCACCTTGAGAACCAGATAGTCCTTTTGCTCGCCTTTGATGGTCCGGGTTTCGATAGCCTCGATCAACGCTGCACCGTGGTGTGGGTATACGACGGTGTCTCCGACCTTAAAGATCATCTGATGTGAGCCCCTTTCGCTACTCCCATACTAACACGTCGCCCAAACACCGGACTAACAACGGTGCAGGTCAGGGGCAGTCACGGCCCCGAAGGGGGGTTGACAGCACGGCAGAAGCGTGCATCCCGGGACCGGGTCGAGCGGCCGCGTCGACGGTTCTGAGACGGCCGCGGGCGGCCGCGGGCCCTGAGCTACCGCCCCGACGAAGTTGCTACTACAGTGCATAGTCACTAGCCGTGCCAGCTGTCCCGACCGCCGAGCAGGAGACCTCACGTGAACCGGTTCAACAGGACCTTCAACAAGGCTGCCGTCGGCCTGATCGCGGCCGTGGCGCTCGCCGGATGCGGCACCGGGCAGATCTCGCAGACCGCCGACCAGGCGTCCGCGGTCAACGGCTCCGAGGCCACCGCCGGTGACCTCGCGTTGCGCGACGTGCACATCCAGGCAGTGCAGAACAGCGACGAGCTGGAGCGTGGCACCACTGTCGACCTGGTCTTCGTGGCCACCAACCAGTCACCGGAGCGCGCGGACGAGCTGACCGGGATCACCACCGCGGTCGGCAAGGTCTCGGTGACCGGCAACAAGTCCGTGCCGCCCAGCGGCACCCTGATCGTCACCGCCCCGGCCGGCCCGGACCTGCCGACCGCACCGCTCTCCAAGGCACTGCCGGAAGTAACCGATTCGGGCAATGGGGCCGCCACCGTGACGCTGGACGAGCCCATCCGCAACGGCATGACCTACGAGTTCACCTTCGACTTCAAAAACGCCGGCCAGATCCGGGTGGACGTGCCGATCGCGGCGGGCGTGCCGACGCGGTACTGACCGACGCGTCGTAAGCCTTAGCTGTCGGCCCCACCGGATACCGTTTCGCGCATGGCCAAGGCTCGTGCGCTGTACCGCTGTTCGGAGTGCGGAAACACCACCGCGAAATGGGTCGGCCGCTGCCCGGAGTGCGGCGGCTGGGGCGGGATAGATCCCGTCGCTGAGGCGCCGGTATCACCAGGCGGGGTGCGTGCGTCAGCGCCGGCGCGGCCCGCGGTTCCGATCAGCTCCATCACCGTCGGCCGCGCCCGCCCCGGACCGACCGGGGTCGACGAATTGGACCGCGTACTGGGCGGCGGGATCGTCCCCGGCTCGGTCACGCTGCTGGCCGGAGACCCCGGCGTCGGCAAATCCACGCTGCTGCTGGAGGTCGCGCATCGCTGGGCGCTGGCGGGCCGGCGGGCGCTCTACATCTCCGGTGAGGAGTCCGGCGGGCAGATCCGATTGCGCGCCGAGCGCACCGGTTGCAGCCATGACGAGATCTACCTGGCCGCCGAGTCGGACCTGCAGACCGTGCTCGGCCATATCGAGGCGGTGCGGCCCACGCTGGTGGTGGTGGACTCGGTGCAGACCATCGCCGCCGCCGACACCGACGGGGTGGCCGGCGGGGTCACCCAGGTGCGGGCCGTGACAGCCGCGCTGACCGCGGCCGCCAAGGCCGCCGATGTGGCGCTGATCCTGGTCGGTCACGTCACCAAGGACGGCGCGATCGCCGGCCCGCGGTCCTTGGAACACCTCGTGGATGTCGTGCTGCATTTCGACGGCGAGCGTCATTCGGTGCTGCGGATGGTGCGTGCGGTGAAGAACCGCTACGGCGCCACCGACGAGGTGGGTTGTTTCCTGTTGCGCGACGGCGGTATCGAGGGGATCGCCGATCCGTCCGGGCTGTTCCTCGAGCAGCGCAGCATGCCGGTGCCGGGCACCTCGATCACCGTCGCACTCGACGGCAAGCGCCCGATGATCGGCGAGGTGCAGGCGCTGCTGGCCACCCCGGCGAGCGGGTCGCCGCGCCGGGCGGTCAGCGGTATCGACCACGCCCGGGCCGCAATGATCACCGCGGTGCTGGACAAGCATGCCGGCATTCCCATCTCCGCAGGCGACATCTACCTGTCGACCGTGGGCGGAATGCGATTGACCGATCCCTCAACGGATCTGGCCGTCGCCATAGCGCTGGCCTCGGCCTACGCCGACCTCCCGCTGCCGCCGACCACCGTGGTTCTCGGCGAGGTGGGCCTGGCCGGCGACCTGCGCCCGGTCGCCGGGATCGACCGGCGGCTGTCCGAGGCTGCCCGGCTCGGGTTCACCATCGCGCTGACACCTCCGGGCGCCCCGGGGATCGTCGGCGGTCTGCGCACAGTGGAGGCGCCCAATATCGTTGCCGCGCTGCAACACCTGAAGGCCATCGCCGACAATCGCAGCCGGCCGACACCGCCGCGGCTGGTGCGTGGCTCCTAGTTGCCCGGCGGCGGCGCGTCGGGCGCCGGGACGTCGGCCGGCGGCGGAGGAGGTGCATCCGGCGAAGGCTCGGTCAGCATGAACGGCACGGTCGCCGAACGCAGATTGCCCAATTGGACGACGAGGTTGTAGGTGCCCGGCCCGATCGGCTGCCGCGGCAGCGGGCACTGCGGGGCCGAACCCATCCCGGTCCAGGTCACCGTGGTGGTCACCTGCTCCCCCGGATCGAAGGTCTTGACCAGGGTCTCGTTCGACGGCGCGCAGTCCAGGTTCGACCACAGCCGCTGGTTGTCCAGCGAGTAGACGTAGGCGGCCAGGACCGCCGCACCCACGTCCCGCTTGCAGGCGACCAGGCCGATGTTGGTGACCACCATGGTGAACTGAGGCTGCTCACCCACCGCGTACTGCGGGCCGGTGATGCCCTTGACGGCCAGCGTGGAATCGGGGCAGTCGTCGCCCTCCTTGAGCACCGGGGGCGGAATCACCGCGGCGGTCGGCGTCGCCGACGGCGGCGGCACCTCCTCGGCGGGCGCCACCACCGGCGTCTTGACGCCTTCTGGCGCGGGACCTGGTGGCTTGGCGTGCTGGGCGTTGGAGTTCTTGTCGGCGGCGACACTGTCGGCGCCGGCGCTGCCTCGTACGACAGCGAAGACGATGAGCGACACCATTGCAATCACGGCGGCCGCAACACCCAACGCCAAGCCACGGCGTCGCCAGTAGATCTGCGAAGGCAGCGGACCCTGCGGTTCCAAATCGATCACATTCTCACGGTAGGACGAGCTCACCGAGAGTTGTCCGACGTGTCTCGGCGTGTCGTTGCCGCGTTGTGACCTTCGGAGACTATTCCGGCGGTTCAGCGAGGCTCGACGAAGGAGAGGCGAAGCTGGAACCGCCTTATTCCCCGATGTCGCCGAGATGCTCGCGAGCCTGCACCCGCCCGTCGGACAGGTGATAGGTGGCACCGACGATCGCCAGCCTGCCGGCCTCGATCTGGTCGGCGATGACGGTGGACCGGCTCGCCAGTTGCCGCACCGTCTCGTTGACGTGGCAAGCTTCGAACTCGTCGATGCTGCTCAGGCCTTCTCGCCGGCCCACCAGGATCGACGAAGACACCCGTTCGGTGATATCACGCAGGTAGCCGCCTGGTACGGAACCGTCGTCGAGAGCGGCCAGCGCGGCTTTGACCGCCCCGCAGCTGTCGTGGCCGAGCACGACGATCAGCGGCACGTCGAGCACCGCCACCCCGAACTCGATCGATCCCAGCACGGCCGCATCGATGACATGGCCGGCGGTGCGGACCACGAACATGTCGCCCAGTCCCTGATCGAAGATGATCTCGGCAGCCACTCTGCTATCGCCGCAACCGAACACCACCGCCGTCGGCTTCTGGCCCGCAGCCAGACTGGCGCGGCGTTCGATGCTCTGACTTGGATGGGCGGGCTCGCCCGCGACGAAGCGCTCGTTACCCTCCTTGAGTGCTTTCCACGCTGATACCGGGTTCGTATTGGGCATGCCCGATATTGTGCCTGGCGGCGGGTCCGGCCGCACGATGAGCATCGATCCGGGCGACCTGCTGCACTGGTTCGACTCGTGCGGGCGCGACCTGCCGTGGCGGGCGCCCGGTGTCACACCGTGGCAGATCCTGGTCAGCGAGTTCATGCTGCAGCAGACCCCGGTGTCGCGGGTGTTACCGATCTGGCCGGACTGGGTCGCGCGCTGGCCGACACCGTCGGCGACGGCGGCCGCTACCCCGGCAGATGTGCTGCGAGCCTGGGGAAAACTGGGCTACCCGCGCCGGGCCAAGCGGCTGCACGAATGCGCGGCCGTGATCGCCCGGGACTTCGACGATGTGGTCCCCGACGATGTCGAGGCCCTGCAGCAGCTGCCCGGGGTCGGCAGCTACACCGCCCGGGCGATAGCCGCCTTCGCCTACCGCAAACGGGTTCCGGTGGTGGACATCAACGTTCGGCGGGTGGTGGCTCGCGCGGTGCACGGGCACGCCGAGCCGGCCGCGCCGTCGACGAAGCGCGATCACGCCGACGTCGACGCCCTCCTGGCCGTGATCCCGAAAGCCGACCGGGCCGCCCGGTTCTCCGCGGCGCTGATGGAGCTCGGTGCCGTGGTGTGCACGGCCAGAGCACCGAACTGTGCCAAGTGCCCGCTGCGATCATGTGCGTGGCGCGACGCCGACTACCCGGCCGGATCAGCGCCGAAGCGTCCCGCCCAGCGTTACGCCGGCACCGACCGACAGGTGCGCGGTCGCCTGTTGGACATCCTGCGAGACAACGATTTTCCCGTCACGAAGGCCCAACTCGACGTGGCTTGGCCGGCGGATGCGGTCCAGCGTGAGCGCGCGCTGGCATCGCTGTTGAGCGACGGGCTGGTCGAACAAGACGCCGGCGGACGCTTCGCGCTGCCCGGTCAGGACAGGAACGACTCGACGGCTTCGCGGTAGACCTGCGGGGCGTCGTCGTGCACCAGGTGCCCAGCGTTCGGGACGTGCAGGTAGGTGCTGTTGAAGCCGATGCGGTGCATCTGGAGCATCTGCCCGGGCGGGGTCACCGAGTTGCCCGCCTCGATCAGCAACGCCGGCGCCCGCACCGCGCGCCACTGGGCCCAATAGTCCCGGGTACCCCACTCCGCGGCGATCTGCACCCACTGAGCGGGCCGACCGTGCAGCCGCCAGCCCGTGGCGGTCCGATCGAAGGCCTCCAGGAAGTACCGGCCGGCCACCTCCCCGAATTCGGCGATGACGTCGTCGGCGCGGGTGAACTCCACCGGCAGGGCGTGCGCCCACGGCTCCCATGCGCCGGTGGTCATCCCGCGGAAGTCCGGGGCCATGTCCTCCACCACCACCGCCGTGACGAGCTCGGGGCGCTGCGCTGCCAGGCACCAGGAGTGCAGGCCACCCATCGAATGCCCGACCAGCCGCACCGGTTCGCCCAGCGGCTCCACCGCGGCGGCCAGGTCACCGACGAAGCGTTCGGTGCAGATCGGGTGCGAGTCTGCGACGTCACGGCCGCGGTGCCACGGCGCGTCGTAGGTGTAGACCGCCCCCAGCCGGGACAGCCATTCCCATTGCCGCGGCCAGGTGCTGCCGCGGCCCATCAACCCGTGCACCAGCACCAGCGGCGCGCCGTGTCCACCGCGATAGGTCAACAGCTCGCTCGACGCGGTCTCCACCCGGGGCACGGTAACCTAGCCGCATGTCAGTGGTGAAGATCAACGTCATTGAGGTGCCCGAAGGGGCCGGTCCCGAGGTGGAGAAGCGGTTCGCCGAGCGGGCCGACACCGTGGCCGACACCCCCGGCTTCCAGGGCTTTCAGCTGCTGCGGCCGGTCCGCGGCGACAACCGCTACTTCGTGGTCACCCAGTGGGAGTCCGACGCGGCCTACGAAGCGTGGGTGCGTGACCGCTCGGAGGCCGCGCACGCCGGATACGGGGCTCCGCTGTCCAAAGGCGCCGCCAACCTGGAGTTCGAGGTCGCATTGGACGTAGGCGGCACCGCGGGAACCGCCACCCGGACCTAGGCCGTGCGGCGCCACCTGGCGGCCTGGACGACCGCAGTTGTGCTTGCAGCCGGCTGCGCCCCCTCCCCTGCCTCACCGGCGGACCCGGGCGGGGTGACGATCTCCACCACCACCCCACCCGGTCTGCGGGCCAAGCAGACCATGGACATGCTCAACTCCGACTGGCCGATCGGCCCGGTCGGGGTGGCGACCCTGGCCGCACCGGACAAGGTCGACCAGGTGGTCACGACCATGGAATCGCTGTGGTGGGACCGCCCGTTCCAGCTCGACGACGTCGACATCCGGGCCGGCGCGGCCACCTTGCACCTGACCACCTCCTACGGTGCCCGGCAGGACATTCGGCTGCGCACCGACGACAACGGCATGGTGAACCTGTTCAAGCCGAGCACCGAGGCACCGCCGATCCGGTCCTGGCGTGACGTCGACGCCGTGCTGAAGCGCACCGGCGCGCGCTACTCGTACCAGGCGTCGCGCATCGAGGGTGGGCATTGCGAGCGGGTCGCCGGCACCAACACCGGCCAATCACTGCCGCTGGCATCGATTTTCAAGCTGTATGTGCTGTTGGCGGTCGCCAATGAGGTCAAGGCCGGAAACGTGTCCTGGGACGACCCGCTGACCATCACCGGCCGGGCCAAGGCCGTCGGCTCATCCGGCCTGGAGGAACTGCCCGACGGCGCGCACGTGTCGGTTCGCCGAGCAGCCGAGAAGATGATCGCCACCAGCGACAACATGGCCACCGATCTGCTGATCGGCAAAGTCGGCACCCGCGCCGTGGAGCAGGCGCTGATCGCCGCCGGTCATCACGACCCGGCCAGCATGACGCCGTTTCCCACCATGTACGAACTGTTCTCGGTGGGTTGGGGCAAGCCGGACCTGCGTGAGCAGTGGCAGCACGGTTCGTCGCAGGAGCGGGCAAAGTTGCTGCGGCAGGCCGAGTCCCGGCCGTATGAGCCCGATCCGTTCCGCGCGCACGACCCGGCCTCGGCCTACGGGGCGGAGTGGTACGGCAGCGCCGAGGACATCTGCCGGGTACACGTCGCGCTGCAGGCAGGCGCGGTGGGCAAGGCCGCACCGGTCCGCGAGATCATGTCCGCGGTCCGCGGTATCGACCTACCTCGCAGCGACTGGCCCTATATCGGGTCCAAGGCCGGCGGCCTGCCCGGTGACCTGACGTTCAGCTGGTACGCGCTGGACCGGGCCGGGCAGCCGTGGGTGGTCAGCTTCCAGCTGAACTGGCCGCGCGACCACGGCAAGAGCGTCGGCAGCTGGATGCTGCAGATCGCGCAGCAGGCGTTCCGCCTGCTGCCCGCGCAGCGCTGACCCGGCGAGCAGCTACTCGGCGCCGGCCTTGGCCAGATCGGCGGACTCCGCCGTCGGCTTCGGGCTGCCGGCGAAGGTGAAGACCGCGTCTTCGGTCGCGCCCTCCCCGTCCCAGTTGTCCACGTCGACGGTGACCAGCTGACCGGGCCCGATCTCCTCGAAGAGGATCTTCTCGGAGAGCTGGTCCTCGATCTCGCGCTGGATGGTGCGACGCAGCGGACGGGCACCGAGCACCGGGTCGAAGCCGCGCTTGGCCAACAGCGCCTTCGCCTTGTCGGTCAGCGCGATGTCCATGTCCTTGGCCCGCAGCTGCTTTGCCACCCGGCCGATCATCAGGTCGACCATCGAGATGATCTCGTCCTGACTCAACTGGTGGAAGACGATGATGTCGTCGATGCGGTTGAGGAACTCCGGCCGGAAGTGCTTCTTGAGCTCGTCGTTGACCTTCTGCTTCATCCGCTCGTAGTCGTTCTCTCCGCCGCCCTGGGTGAACCCGAGCCCCACGGCCTTGGAGATGTCGGAGGTGCCCAGGTTGGACGTGAAGATCAACACGGTGTTCTTGAAGTCGACGGTGCGGCCCTGACCATCGGTGAGCCGACCGTCCTCAAGCACCTGCAGCAGCGTGTTGTAGATCTCCTGGTGCGCCTTCTCGATCTCGTCGAACAGCACCACCGAGAACGGCTTGCGCCGCACCTTCTCGGTTAGCTGACCGCCTTCCTCGTAGCCGACGTATCCCGGAGGAGCGCCGAACAGCCGCGACGCGGTGAACCGGTCGTGGAACTCACCCATGTCGATCTGGATGAGCGCGTCGTCGTCACCGAACAGGAACTCGGCCAGTGCCTTGGACAGCTCGGTCTTACCGACTCCGGACGGGCCGGCGAAGATGAACGAACCGGACGGCCGCTTCGGGTCCTTCAGGCCGGCGCGGGTGCGCCGGATGGCCTTGGAAACCGCGGCGACGGCGTCCTTCTGGCCGATGATCCGCTTGTGCAGTTCGTCTTCCATCCGCAGCAACCGGGTGGTCTCGGCCTCGGTCAACTTGAACACCGGGATGCCGGTCCAGTTGCCCAGCACCTCGGCGATCTGCTCATCATCGACCTCGGCAACCACATCGAGATCACCTGCGCGCCACTGCTTTTCGCGCTCAGCCCGCTGCGCCACCAGCTGCTTCTCCCGGTCGCGGAGGCTCGCGGCCTTCTCGAAGTCCTGCGCGTCGATCGCGGACTCCTTCTCCCGGCGGGCGTCGGCGATCTTCTCGTCGAACTCGCGCAGGTCCGGCGGCGCGGTCATCCGGCGGATCCGCATCCGCGCGCCGGCCTCATCGATCAGGTCGATCGCCTTGTCCGGCAGGAACCGGTCGTTGATGTAGCGGTCGGCCAGCGTGGCCGCGGCCACCAGCGCCGAGTCCGAGATCGACACCCGGTGGTGTGCCTCGTAACGATCCCGCAGGCCCTTGAGGATCTCGATGGTGTGCTCGACGGTGGGTTCACCGACCTGCACCGGCTGGAACCGACGCTCCAGGGCGGCGTCCTTCTCGATGTACTTGCGGTACTCGTCGAGGGTGGTGGCGCCGATCGTCTGCAGCTCACCGCGAGCCAGCTTCGGTTTGAGGATCGAGGCCGCGTCGATAGCGCCCTCGGCCGCCCCGGCACCGACCAGCGTGTGCAGCTCGTCGATGAACAAGATGATGTCGCCGCGGGTGTTGATTTCCTTGAGGACCTTCTTCAGCCGCTCCTCGAAGTCACCGCGGTAACGGCTGCCGGCCACCAGCGAACCCAGGTCCAGGGTGTAGAGCTGCTTGTCCTTGAGCGTCTCGGGAACCTCACCGGCCACGATGGCCTGCGCCAGGCCCTCGACGACGGCCGTCTTGCCGACGCCGGGCTCACCGATGAGCACCGGGTTGTTCTTGGTGCGCCGGCTCAGCACCTGCATGACCCGCTCGATTTCCTTCTCCCGGCCGATCACCGGGTCGAGCTTGCCCTCGGCAGCGGCCGCGGTGAGGTTGCGGCCGAACTGGTCGAGCACCAGCGACGTCGACGGCGAGCCGGACTCGCCACCCCGGCCACCGGTGCCGGCCTCGGCGGTCTCCTTGCCCTGGTAGCCGCTGAGCAGCTGGATGACCTGCTGACGTACCCGGGTCAGGTCCGCGCCCAGCTTGACCAGCACCTGGGCGGCGACACCCTCACCCTCACGGATCAGGCCGAGCAGGATGTGCTCGGTGCCGATGTAGTTGTGGCCGAGCTGCAGTGCCTCGCGCAGGCTCAGCTCCAGAACCTTCTTGGCGCGCGGCGTGAACGGGATGTGCCCGGACGGCGCCTGCTGGCCCTGGCCGATGATCTCCTCGACCTGGCTGCGCACCCCTTCCAGGGAGATACCCAGCGATTCCAGGGACTTGGCGGCGACGCCCTCACCCTCGTGGATCAGGCCCAACAGGATGTGTTCGGTCCCGATGTAGTTGTGGTTGAGCATCCGGGCCTCTTCCTGGGCCAGGACGACAACCCTGCGGGCACGGTCAGTAAATCTCTCGAACATCGGCGGCTACCTGCTCTCCCTCACGATCGGCACTCGCTGGGCCTCGGCTCGGCCCCGCGTACCTGCCGTCCACTCTAGTGGGCGGCGCAGCGCGCTGTGAGCTGGCTTGCAGTGCTTTCTGCACAGACCCGCACCGGCGCCGGGCCCCGAAAGACCTGGCACCGGATGCAAGAGACCAACGGTGAGACCCCGGAGTGTGATTCCGGACGATCAGCGGGTTCGCCAGAAGCGAAAACCCGGCCGGGCCGCCTCTCTAGGTAGCGGCGTGAAACGCGTCGATGATGTCGGCCGGGATACGGCCGCGGGTGGAGACGTTGTGACCGTTGCGGCGCGCCCA
This sequence comes from Mycobacterium zoologicum, assembly GCF_020181635.2. Classification (NCBI taxonomy): domain Bacteria; kingdom Bacillati; phylum Actinomycetota; class Actinomycetes; order Mycobacteriales; family Mycobacteriaceae; genus Mycobacterium; species Mycobacterium zoologicum. Next base: position 70,174 of record NZ_JAYJJS010000015.1, read on the forward strand.
GTCCCGAATGGCGGCGCTTTGTTCACGGTCAATGGTTCCGCGGCGGCCACCGCTGGCGCGGCCCCGGCGCCGACCGCCGACCCGACGGCCCGCCTCGGCCCACTTCTTCAAATCGGCGCGCAGCTTTCCGGCATTCTTGCTGGAAAGATCAATCTCGTAGGAAACACCGTCCAGTCCGAATTCGACTGTTTCGTCGGCGGCACCCTCACCATCGAAATCATCGATCAAGGTGACGGTCACTTTTTTCGCCATTGGTACCCCTCGGTTAGCTTTCCTGTGCGGTAACTGAACACCAGTCGTAATCGACCCTGACGACTAATGTGCCATAAAAATACGGCGGCTTCAACACCGCGTGCCGAGGCAGCGTTCAGTTGCCCTGTCGACGAACAATCGGGAACAATACCGTATCTCGAATTGACAGCCCGGTGAGCACCATCAGCAACCGATCAATGCCCATTCCGGTTCCGGTACACGGCGGCATGGCGTGTTCCATAGCGGCCAGAAAGTCCTCGTCAAGTGCCATTGCCTCGTCGTCGCCGGCCGCCGCCGCGCGGGCCTGGGCGGCAAAGCGCTCACGTTGCACCACCGGGTCGACGAGCTCGGAGTAACCAGTGGCCAGTTCGACACCGCGCATATAAAGGTCCCATTTCTCGGTGACCCCTTCGATACTGCGGTGCTGACGCGTCAGCGGCGTGGTCTCCACCGGGAAGTCCCGAACGAATGTCGGGGCGCTGAGGTGATTGCCGACGGTGTGTTCCCACAGCTCCTCGACCAGCTTGCCGTGGCCGTAGCCGCGATCTGTGGGAATCTCCACGCCCAGGCGGTCGGCCACCGCCCACAGGTCGGCCACCGAAGTCGCCGGCGTGATCTGCTCACCGAGCGCGGCCGACAGCGACGGATACATTTCGACCGTCGCCCATTCACCGCCAATGTCGTAGATACTGCCGTCGGGCAGGGGCAGTTGCCTTGTCCCGATCACCTCGTCGGCGACTTCTTGAATAATTTCGCGAGTCGCCACGGCCGAGTCATCATAGGTGCCATAGGCCTGGTAGGTCTCCAACATCGAGAACTCCGGCGAATGGGTCGAATCGACACCCTCGTTTCGGAACACCCGATTGAGCTCGAAGACGCGATCGAAACCACCGACCACACACCGCTTCAAGAACAGCTCGGGGGCGATTCGCAGGTAAAGGTCCGTGTCTAGGGCGTTCGAATGGGTGACGAACGGCCGGGCCGCCGCACCGCCGGCCAAAGTCTGCAACATCGGCGTTTCGACTTCGAGGAATCCACGCCGCTCCAATGCGGAGCGAATGGCTCTAATCACAAAGATCCGTTGACGCGCCACGGTGCGCGCCTCCGGGCGGACGATCAGGTCTACGTAGCGCTGCCGGACCCGGGATTCCTCGCTCATGTCCTTGTGCGCGACCGGCAACGGCCGCAGCGACTTCGACGCCATCTGCCAGGAGTCGGCGAGCACCGACAGTTCGCCGCGGCGTGAGCTGATCACCTCGCCGCGCACGAAGACGATGTCGCCGAGGTCGACGTCGGACTTCCACGCCTCCAGCACGTCCTCGCCCACACTGGCCAGGCTGATCATCACCTGCAGTTGAGTCCCGTCGCCCTCCTGCAGGGTGGCGAAACAGAGTTTGCCCGAGTTGCGGGCGAACACCACCCGCCCGGCCACGCCCACGATGTCGCCGGTGGAGGTGTCGGCGGCCAGCTCCGGGTAGTTGGCCCGGATCTCAGCGAGGGTGTGGGTGCGCTGCACCTCCACCGGGTAGGGGTCACGGCCCTCGGCGAGCAGACGCATCCGCTTGTCGCGGCGGATCCGGAACTGCTCGGGGAGGTCGGAATCGTCCTGCGGTTGGGGTGTATCGGCAGAGCTCACGACGTGCCAGCTTAAAGCGTGTCGAACAACTCTGGGTGTTCGGCACCGCCCTTCTCGGGCGTTCCTTGGTTCTCAGGCCGCTGGCGCGGTGTGAACGTTGGTTCCCGCGTCTTCCAGGCTGGTTTCACCGGCACTCGTTGGGTGCTGGTCAGAGCCGTCCTGTCGGCGGGCGTTGGTGGCCCGGCCTCCTGCTTGGGGGTCCGGGGTTCGGTGTGAGTCGTGATGGGTTTGGCCCCAGCGGGCTAGGTTGACCGCAGCGTTGAGGTCACGATCCAAGCGGTGACCTCGTGGGCAGGTGAATACCCGCTCGGCCAGGCTCAGATCAGTGCGGCGGTCGGCGCAGGTCGAGCAGAGCTGGCTGGAGGGATACCAGCGGTCAGCTTCGATGACCTGCCCGCCGCGCCAGCCCTGTTTGTAGTGCAGTTGGCGGGCGAACTCGGCCCAGCCTGCATCCGAGATGGCGCGGGCGAGCCGATGGTTGCGCAGCATCCCGGCCACATGCAGGTTCTCAATGACGAGCCGGTCGTGAGTCTTGACCAGCTGGTTGGAGACCTGGTGCGCGAAATGCCGACGCACAGTGGCGACGCGGTGATGATGCCGGGCCAGGCGGGCGGCGGCATCGCGGCGGTTGCGTGATCCTTTCTGCTTGCGGGACAACGATTTCGCCAGGCGGCGCTGTCGAGCGATACCGGCGGCGAGGGCTTTGGGGGCATCCGCGATCCGGGCGACCTCTACGCCGCCGGCCGTGGCGGCGACAACAAATGCGGCCAGGCCTCGATCCACTCCGACCCAACCACCACCATCAGCGGGCCGGGGCCGGTGCCGAAGGGCGGGGTGTAGGTCAGCGGCTTCGATGTTCAGCGATACCCGCCAACGGCCTGCACGCTCGGTGACGGTGGTGAATAGGATCTTGGCCCGGTCGGTGGCGAGCATGCGGCGCAGCCGGCGGGTGTCATCGTGTACGGCGATGCGGCCGATGCCGGGCAGGATGATCGACCGCGGCCGGTCACCGCCGCCGATGCGGATCGCCGGCGACCCGACCTTGGAGTGCTTGTTGCGCAGCCGAAACGACGGCACCGACGTGGTCTTCTTCTTGAACCGCGGGAAGCCGACGCTCCTGCCTTTACGTTTCCCGGATCGGGAGTCCGACCAGGCTTTCAAGCCCCTGCCGAGGTCGACGGCGGCTTCCTCGAATACCTGCTGACACACCTCGGTGCGCCACGCCAAGCCGGTCACAACCGTCTCGGCCACACCGTCGGTATCAACGGTGAAGACCCGCCCGGCGGCCTCGGTCTTCTTCCACCCGTTGAAGGCGTTGATCAGATCGAAACCGGTCCACGGCACCGCGGTGTCCGGGTCGGTCTTCCGGTCGGTGAGTCCCGTCTTGACCAGGCGTAGGCACTGGTTGAACGCGAAGCGGGCGGCCCCGGCATGCCGGGACAGCACGGCTCCCTGCTCAACAGTGGGGTCGAGGCAGAACTTGAAAGTCGTGTGCCGGGCCATCTACAGCAGCCTCACATAGGCCACCGACAAACAACGCCGACCAGGCGCTGGGTGTCAGAGGCCGGCGGCAGGATCAGCGGTCATGTGCCCTCTCTGCTCGCCAGCGGCGATCCTACCCAGGCTCGACCGCACCCAGTTGTTCGACACCCTTTAGATGAATACCCTGCGACGGCTCAGCGCGCCGGGCGCAGCCTGCCCCGCTGCCCGTCCCGATTGCGCTCGAACACCAACCGCAACCCGTCCAGGGTGAGGTTGGGGTCGTGGCGGTCCACCGTTTCCAGGTCGGGCAGCAGCAGCGGCGCGGCGTGCCCGGTGGCCACCACCGTCCCGTTGTCGGCGAAGCCGGGCACCTCGTCACGCACGCGCCGCACCAGGCCGTCGACCAGGCCGGCGAAGCCGAACACCGCACCGGACTGCATGCACTCGACGGTGTTCTTGCCGATCACCGAGCGCGGCCGGGTGAGTTCGACCCGGCGCAGCCCGGCGGAGCGGGCCGCTGCGGCGTCCGAGGAGATCTGGATGCCGGGCGCGATGGCCCCGCCGAGGAACTCGCCTTTGGCCGAGACGGCGTCGACGCAGATCGCCGAGCCGAAGTCGATGACGATGGCCGCCGTCTTGTACTTCTGAAAAGCCGCCAGGCCGTTGACGATCCGGTCGGCACCCACTTCTTTGGGGTTGTCCACCAGCAACGGCACACCGGTGCGAACGCCGGGTTCGATCAGCACCGCGGGCACCGACGGCCAGTACTGGTCGAGCATCAGCCGCACCTCGTGCAGCACCGAGGGCACCGTCGACAACGCGGCGGCACCGGTCAGCTGCTCCTCGTCGTCGCCGATCAGGCCGTCCAGGGTGAGCGCCAGTTCGTCGGCGGTGATCTCCGCCTCGGTACGAATCCGCCACTGCTGCACGACGTTCGCATTGTCACCGGACCCGGCCAGCAGGCCGATTACGGTGTGGGTGTTGCGGACGTCGATCGCCAGCAGCACGGCTACCGCACGCTTCGCGGTGACAGCAGCTCAGCAGCGGTGTCGGGCACGAACGCCGGGTCGGTGCCTAGGTCGACCTGCTTATTGTCGGCGTCGACGAACACGATGCGGGGCTGGTAGCGGCGCGCCTCGGCATCGTCCATGCTGCCGTAGGCGATCAGGATCACCAGGTCACCGGGGTGCACCAGATGTGCTGCGGCACCGTTGATCCCGATGATCCCGGTGCCCCGGTCCCCGGTGATGGCGTAGGTGACCAGCCGGTTGCCGTTGTCGATGTCGACGATGGTCACCTGCTCGCCCTCGATCAGGTCGGCGGCTTCCATCAGGTCGGCGTCGATGGTCACCGAGCCGACGTAGTGCAGGTCGGCCTGAGTGACCGTGGCACGGTGGATCTTCGACTTGAGCATCGTCCGAAACATCAATTCCTCCGGGTTGATTCGTCGGGAACTCCGAGTGTGATGGCCGCGTTGTCGAGCAGCCGGGTCGCGCCGACGCGGGCGGCGACCAGCAGGCGGCCGGGCCCGTCGGCGGGCGCCGGCTCCAGGCCGGGGCCTCGCACCTGCAGGTAGTCGACCTCAACCGCGGGGGACGCGTCCAGTACCGCGGTGGCGGCCTCGATCACCGCGGCGGCCCCGGCCGGTGCGGCGTGCTCACCGGCGGCCAGCGCCGCCGACAGCACGGTCGCGGCCTCGCGTTGCGCGTCATCGAGGTAGCGGTTGCGCGATGACATCGCCAGCCCGTCGGATTCGCGCACGGTGGGAACGCCCACCACGGTCACGTTCAGGTTGAGGTCGTCGACCATCTGGCGCACCAGCACCAGCTGCTGGTAGTCCTTCTCGCCGAAGAACACCCGGTCGGGATGCACGATCGAGAGCAGTTTGCACACCACGGTGAGCATTCCCGCGAAATGCGTTGGGCGCGCAGCACCTTCGAGATCAGAGCCGAGCGGTCCGGGGTGCACCATGGTCCGCTGACCGCACCCGTACATCGCCGCGGCAGTCGGCGTGAAAGCAACATCGACACCGGCGTCGCGCAGCAACGCCAGGTCGTCGTCGAGGGTGCGCGGGTAGGCGTCGAGGTCCTCGCCGGCACCGAACTGCAGGGGATTGACGAAGATCGACACCACCACCACCGCGCCGGGCACCTTGCGGGCGGCGCGGATCAGCGACAGGTGCCCGTCGTGCAGGGCGCCCATGGTGGGCACCAGCATCACCCGGCGGCCGGTGGATCGCAGCGCGCGAGAGACCCGGGTGATCTCCTCGGGCCTTGCGTAGACGTTGAGCCCACCGGGGGTGAACTTAGGCGCATCGGGCTTCACCGGGCCAGCACCGTCAATACGTCGTCGGCGGCACCGGCGCGGTGTGCGGTGCGCAGCGCATTGCTGCGGTAAGCCTCGGCCAGATCCGGGTCGACGCCGGCCAGCGCTTGCAGGTGCCGGGCCAGGGTGGCCGAATCTCCGCGGGCCACCGGGCCGGTGAGCGCAGCGTGCCCATCGCGCAGGGTATTGGCCAGCGCGGCAGCCACCAGCGGCCCCAGCACCCGCTCGGCGATGCCGTCCGGGTCCTCGATTCCCAGGCTGGTCGGCAGCGCCGCCCGCAACGCCGTCAGCGCGTCGTCGATCACGGTGACCACGTGGTTTCCGCCGTGGCAGAGCGCCGCGTGGTAGCGGGTGCGGGCGGATTCGTCGACGCGGAACGGCTCGCCGCCGATCTCGCAGGTCAGCGCTTCGGCGATGGTGTAGCCGATCTCGTCGGCGGCGGTGATGCCGAAGCAGCTCTCCGACAGCCGGGCGATGTCTTCGTCGGAGCCGGTGAACGTCATCGCCGGGTGGATGGCCAGCGGGAGGCAGCCCTGCTCGGTCAGCGGCGCCAGCACGCCGATACCCGCGGCACCGGAGGTGTGCACGACGATGGTTCCGGCGCGTACCGCACCGGTGGCCGCCAGGCCGCAGACGATGCCGGCCAGTTCGGTGTCCGGCACGGCCAGCAGCAACAGTTCGGAGTCGCCGGCGACGTCGGGGGCCGGTCGCACGACGGTGTCGGGCAGCCGCCGACGAGCGCGCTCCCGCGATTCCTCGGAGATGGCACTGCACGCCACCACCACATGCTCGGCGCGCTCCAACGCGACGCCAAGCGCGGTGCCGACGCGGCCGGCTGAGACGACGCCCACCTTGAGCCGGGCGGGCCGCAACCCGTCGAACTGCGCCATGCAGACGACCTCACAGGTTCTCTTGGTTTCGTTCCAGTCCCGCGTTGCGGGTACCGGACGGTCGCCGGAGAGTCTATCCCGATCAACCCGGGTCCGGCGAGTGACGTTGATCGCAGGTAGGCGAGTCAGTCCTCGCGGCGGCGCCGCCGGCGGCCCTCGCCGGGTACGGTCTGCAGCCGGGCCAGCAACTCGGCGACCGACTGACCGCCGGTGCTGGGCTCGCCATCGGTGACCGCCTCGGCACCGGTGGAATGCCGCGCCGACGCGGGCGGGGGGCTGGCGAGTCGGGGCGCGGGAACGGGTTCGGGGGCCGGCTCCGCTACGGGCGCCGGTGTGGGCTCGGGTGCGGCGTGGCTGCCGGGCGACTCGACCGACTCGGCCGAGTGCCGGGATTCGGCCCGACGGCGACCGCCCGTCCCTTCCGCTGCAGACGGACCCGAGTGACGACCGTGCCGCGACGGGGTCTCGGCGTCCGGTTCTTTGGCGCCGTGCCGACCGGAGTCCCCGTGCCGACTGGACTCCACCGGTGTGGCCGAGGACCAATTGCTGCCCGGCGTGCCAGGTGGAAGCCACTCCCCTTCCGCGCCAACGGGTTTCCAGGACGGCTCCGACTTGGGCGCTGGCGCGGCAGTCGGTGTGGGCACCGGCGCTGCCGGTGCGGCCCACGGCTGCGGCGGTGGCGGCTGCTGCGGCGGTGGCGGCGGCGGTTCGGGCTCGCGGTGCTGCTCCGGGGCGACGAACGGTTGCGCCGGTTGTGCCCAGCGGCCTGCGTTGGGTTGCGGCTGTTGAGGATGCGGCGGTTTCTGGGAGGGCATCTGAGGCTCGTCCGCAGCCCGGTGATGCGCCCCTCGCGGTGTCGGTGGCTGCTGGGGCGGCTGGTGGGGCTGGGGTGTTGAGGGCATCGGGATCGCCCCGGTCGGTATCCGCACTTCCGGAACGTCGATGATCGGGTGCTCGGACGTCTTGGTGACCGCGTCCTCGGGGTAGAACGACGCGGTGGCCGGCGCCGGTCGGGCACCGGTGACCGCCTCGGAGCCGGTGCGCGCCCAGTCGCTGTAGGCGCGAATGGTCGTGCGCCCAGAAGACTCGGTCTCCAGCGCCGGCCGGTGACTCAGGTCGGCGTCGAAGAGGATCTCCAGATTCGTCCGCAACGCCGACAATTCGGTCCGCAACGCCGCAACCTCGTCGGCGGCCTGGGCCCGCAACTCCGACGCCAGTTCGCGGCGCAGTTGCGACTCCACCGTCAGCTCATACTCCCGGCGCGCCGAGATCTCACGGTCGAGCTGCAGGTCGTAGACCAGCTTGAGATCACGCGCCCGGGCCTGGTCCACATCGCTTTGCCGTCGATAGATCACCGACACGAACGCGGAGGCGACCGCCGCCCACAGTGCCACGATGACCGCGAGCTTGAGCAGCTCCACCCGACTGGTGAACACCAGTGCCGAACTCGCCGCGATCGCGAGTATCAGCAACGCGGTCAACAACGTCCAGCCCGGCCTGCGACCACCACGCCGACCCGGGGCGCGGGACAGGACCGAATTCATCTGCGCCGCCCCACCTCGTCGCTTCGTCGCGTCACGCCACCGGCCCGCATTGCCCGACTGTACCTGGACAAAGTCAATCCGCGTGTCGCCTGACTCCGGCGATTCTCACCCGGTTTGATTTCCGTTCACCGGCCCCGAGGTGCCGGAATCCTCGGGGGACTTGCAACAGTTCTGCAGCCACAGCGCGGCCGCGAGCAAAGCCAGCGCGCTGGCCGCGGCGACCACAGCACCGCCGGTGTCCTCGGCGGCGACACGTAGCACGGACCGCTGCCGCAGCAGGAAGCACAGCACCCCGGCCCAGAAACCCAGCACCAGCGCCCCCACCCAGGCCGACGCCTTGGCGACCACCACGGTGCGCGCAACTGCCAGCGGATGCAGCCGCCCCGGCCCGTAGCCGATGTCGCCGTCGTCGATCCTGGTCCGCACGTAGCGGCCCCAGCCGACCTCGGCGACCGCTGCCACCAGCAGCGAAATCCCGGTCCAGACGGTGATCGGCGGGAACCATCGATACACCTGCTCGACCGCCAGGTAGCTGATCACGGCCACCACGGCCGCGGCGGCGGCGACGTCGCGGCCGCGAGTCGGGCCCATCAGCGGTCACCGGCCGGGTGCAGCACCAGCTCGGTCAGCCGCAGCGAGTCGCGGTCGGCGGGTTCCAGCTCGGCCAGCAGACCGGCCACCGGGCATCGTCGTCCCGCCACCGTCAGTTCGGCGTCCGGCTCGATCTGCAGCCACGGCACCATCACGAACGCGCGCAGGTGCGCCAGCGGATGCGGCAGGGTCAGCGTGCTGTCCCGGGACAGCAGTTCCGGTTCGCCGGGCTCGCGGCAGCTGATCACGTCGATGTCCAGGGTGCGCGGGCCCCAGCGTTCGCCGCGCACCCGGTCGGCCGCCTGCTCGAGTTCGTGGGCCCGGCGCAGCCAGCCGGGACCGTCGGTGGCGGAATCTTCGACGACCAGTGCCGCGTTGAGGAAGCGGCCCTGATCGACCACGCCCCAGGCCTCGGTCTCATACACCGGCGACACCGCGCGCACCGCCGCTCCGAAGCCGTCGACCGCGGACTGCAGCCGGGCCAGCCGGTCGCCGAGATTGGAGCCGATGGACAGCACCGCTTGCGTCATGCCGGGATCACCGTGCCGCGCCGGTCACGCCGGGAGCGCCGCGCCACCACCGCGACGTCGTCGAAGGTGAGCGGGATCGGGGCGTGTGGTTTGTGCAGCGTGACCTCCACGGCCTGCACCCGGTCATCGGCCATCACCTCCTCGGCGATCTCGGCGGCGACGGTCTCGATGAGATCGCGTGCCGGGCCGGCGATGATGTCCGCGGCACGCTGGGCCAGCACCCCGTAGTCATAGGTGTCGGCCAGAGCGTCGCTGGCGGCGGCCGGTGCCAGATCCATCCAGACGGTGATGTCGACGACGAAGTCCTGGCCGTCGGCCCGCTCGTGGCCGAAGACGCCGTGGTTGCCACGAACCTTCAAGCCGCGCAACTCGATCCGGTCAGTCATCGCTGACGCCTCCTTGACTCCAAGCCTCCAGGACCCGCAATGCGTCGACCGAGGCCCGCACGTCGTGCACGCGCACACCCCAGGCGCCGTGCAATCCGGCCAGCGCCGAGATCACCGCGGTGGCGGTCTCGCGCTCGGCCGGGGGCCGGGGCGCGCCGTCGGCCCCGGACAGCAGCGTACCGAGGAACCGCTTGCGGGAGGCCCCGACAAGCACCGGAATGCCGGTGCCCACCAGTTGCGGCAGCGCGTGTAGCAGGGTCCAATTGTGTTGCGCTGTCTTGGCAAAACCCAGACCGGGATCGAGAATCAGGTTCGCCGGGTCCACTCCGGCGGCCACCGCGGCGTCGACGGCGGCCAGCAGGTCCGCCCGGACCTCGGTGGCGACGTCGCGGTAGTCGGGTACCCGATGCGGGTCCCCGGGATCCACCGGCCGCCAGTGCATCAGCACCCACCGGGCACCCGAGGAGGCCAGCAGTGGCGCCATCGCCGGGTCGGCCCGGCCGCCGGAGACGTCATTGACGATCCGGGCGCCGCAGTCCAGCGCAGCCCGGGCCACGTCGGCGTTCATCGTGTCGATGCTGACAGTTATCCCTTGGGCAGCAAGGGCTTTGACGACCGGAACCACCCGCTGGGCTTCGGCCTGCGGATCGACACGCACGGCACCGGGCCGGGTCGACTCACCGCCGACATCGATGATCGCCGCGCCCGCCGCCGCCAGTGCCGCACCGTGCTCGACGGCACGATCAGCGCTGAGATAACTCCCGCCATCGGAGAACGAGTCGGCGGTGACGTTGACCACCCCGACGATCTGGACGCGGGTCGGGCTCACCTGCGCCGAATGAGTTCCAGGGCTTCGGCGCGCGATGCGCTGTCGGTTTTGAACTGGCCCCGAACCGCCGAAGTCGTGGTGACCGCACCGGGTTTGCGCACCCCGCGCATCGCCATGCACAGGTGCTCGGCCTCGACCACCACGATCACTCCGCGCGGGTTGAGTTTGCGCATCAGGGCGTCGGCGACCTGCGCGGTCAGCCGCTCCTGCACCTGCGGCCGCTTGGCGTACATGTCGACGACCCGCGCCAGTTTGGACAGACCGGTGATCCGGCCGTCGTAGCCGGGGATGTAGCCGACGTGCGCGACACCGTGGAATGCCACCAGGTGGTGCTCACAGGTCGAGTACATCGGGATGTCTTTGACGATCACCAGTTCTTCGTGCTGTTCGTCGAACGTCGTCTCCAGCACGGTGTCCGGGTCGGTGTAGAGCCCGGCGAACATCTCCCGGTAGGCCCGGGCGACCCGCGCCGGGGTGTCGAGCAGGCCCGGCCGATCCGGATTCTCGCCGACGGCGAACAGCAGCTCACGCACGGCGGCCTCGGCGCGCGCCTGATCGAAGACCGTCGACGTCGGCGTCGACATCACGTTCTCAGTCACCGGAGGGCTTCTCCGGTTCACCGGACGGGCCGGGGTAGGGCTGCGGCTGATACGGCGGATAGTGCTGGGCGGGCGGGTAACCACTGGGCGGCCAGTGCTGCGGCGGATACCAGTAACCGCCCTGCTGCGGTGGCTGCTGCTGTGGCGGCTGCTGTGGCGGCGGCCAGCCGGGTGCATGCCAGCCCGCCGGGGCACCGTAGTCGGGGCCGGGCGCAGCGCCGTTGCCGCCCCCGTTGGGCGAGCCGTTGGCCTGAGTCGACACCGCGTCACGAGAGGCCTGGGCGATGGCGGCCTTGAACGCCGGCTCGGGCTGCTGCTGCGGCCAGGGCTCACCGCGCTCGATGGCCAGCTCGCCGGGGGTCTTGATCGGCGGCTTGTCGGACGGCACCCGGCCACCGAAGTCGTCGAACGCGGTCAGTCGAGGACGCTTGGTCACCTCTCCGAAGATCCTCTCCAGGTCGGCGCGGTGCAGCGTCTCCTTCTCCAGCAGTTCGCCCGCCAGCACGTCGAGGACGTCGCGGTACTCGGTGAGGATCTCCCAGGCCTCGGTGTGCGCGGCCTCGATCAGCTTGCGCACTTCGTCGTCGATGTCGCGGGCCACCTCGTGGGAGTAGTCGGGCTGGGTGCCCATCGCGCGCCCGACGAACGGATCGCCGTGGTCGCTGCCGTAGCGCACCGCACCGAGCTTGGCGCTCATGCCGTATTCGGTGACCATGGCGCGCGCCACCGCGGTGGCCTTCTCGATGTCGGAGACCGCGCCGGTGGTCGGCTCGCGGAACACCAACTCCTCGGCCGCGCGCCCACCCATCGCGAAGACCAGCTGGGCGATCATCTCCGAACGGGTGCGCAGGCCCTTGTCCTCCTCGGGCACGGCCACCGCGTGCCCGCCGGTGCGGCCGCGGGCCAGGATCGTCACCTTGTAGACCGGATCGATGTCGGGCATCGCCCACGCCGCCAGGGTGTGGCCGCCCTCGTGATAGGCGGTGATCTTCTTCTCGTGCTCGCTGATGATCCGGCCCTTGCGCCGGGGCCCGCCGATCACCCGGTCGACGGCCTCTTCCAGCGCGGCAGCGGTGATCACGGTGCCGTTCTCCCGCGCGGTGAGCAGCGCCGCCTCGTTGATGACGTTGGCCAGATCCGCACCGGACATACCGACGGTGCGCTTGGCCAGCCCGTCCAGGTCGGCGTCCGGCCCGATCGGCTTGCCGGCCGAATGCACCCGCAGCACGGCGCGACGGCCGGCGATGTCGGGGTTGGTGACCGGGATCTGGCGATCGAAACGACCGGGCCGCAGCAGCGCCGGGTCGAGGATGTCCGGCCGGTTGGTGGCCGCGATGAGGATGACCCCGGCTCGCTCACCGAAGCCGTCCATCTCCACCAGCAGCTGGTTGAGCGTCTGCTCGCGCTCGTCGTGGCCGCCGCCCATTCCGGCGCCGCGCTGCCGGCCCACGGCGTCGATCTCGTCGACGAAGATGATGCACGGACTGTTCTGTTTGGCCTGTTCGAACAGGTCGCGCACCCGGGAGGCGCCGACCCCGACGAACATCTCGACGAAGTCCGAGCCGGAGATGGTGAAGAACGGCACCCCGGCCTCACCGGCCACCGCACGGGCCAGCAACGTCTTACCGGTGCCGGGCGGACCGTAGAGCAGCACGCCCTTGGGGATCTTGGCGCCCAGCGCCTGGTACCGGCTGGGGTTCTGCAGGAAGTCCTTGATCTCGTAGAGCTCCTCGACCGCCTCGTCGACGCCGGCGACGTCGGCGAAGGTGGTCTTGGGCATGTCCTTGCCGAGTTGCTTGGCCTTGGACTTGCCCATCCCGAATCCCATTCGGGCGCCGCCCTGCATCCGGGAGAACATCACGAACAGCCCGATCAGCAGCAGCATCGGCAGCATGTAGATCAGCAGTGAACCGAGCACGCTGCCCTGGTTGACGACGGTGTTGATCTCGGCTTTCTTGCTCATCAGCGCGGTGTAGAGCGGTACGGCGTACCCGGTCGGGTACTTGGTGATCAGCTTGTCGACCTGCTCGGACTTCTCCGCCCGGCCGGACTTCGACGCACCGGAGGACACGTCCACGCTGGTGATCGGATCCTTCAGGGTCAGCCGCAGCTGCTGTTCCCGGTCGTCGATCTGGGCGCTTTTGACGTTGCCCTGGTGGATCTGGGACACCGCGACGGAGGTGTCGACGGGCTTGTATCCGCGGGTGTCGTCACTGAAATAGAAGAAGGACCAGCCGAGCAGCAGGACCACTGCGATCGCGGTGATGGTGCGGATGACGTTTTTGCGATTCATCAGACATCGGCCGTTAGCGGCCAAATCCTTCCAATACATGCAGCTGGGCAAGTTCAGGTTACCGTCCACCCTCGACAGCGGGTGGATTCGGTGAGACGGTGGCCACCGTGACCCAGCGTCTTGTGGAAACCAACGGCGTGACCCTGCGGGTCACCGAGGCCGGTGAACGCAACGGGCCCAGTGCTCCGGTCGTCCTGTTGGCACACGGATTCCCGGAGCTGGCCTACTCGTGGCGGCATCAGATCCCGGTGCTGGCCGACGCCGGCTTCCATGTGCTGGCCCCCGATCAGCGGGGCTACGGCGGTTCGTCGCGGCCGGAGGACATCGCCGCCTACGACATCCACGCGCTGACCGGGGATCTGGTCGGCCTGCTCGACGACGTCGGGGCCGACCGTGCCATCTGGATCGGCCACGACTGGGGAGCGCCGGTGGTGTGGAACGCCGCTCTGCTGCACCCCGACCGGGTGGCAGCGGTCGCGGCACTGAGCGTGCCCCCGACACCGCGGCCTCAGCAGCGGCCGACCCAGGCGTGGCGGCAGCTGTTCGGCGACAACTTCTTCTACATCCTGTACTTCCAGCAGCCAGGTGTCGCCGACGCCGAACTCGACGCAGACCCGGCCCGCACCATGCGCCGCATGCTGGGCAGCCTGAGCCCCACCGACAAGGCCGCGGCGCTGCGGATGGTGGCCCCCGGACCGGAGGGCTTCATCGATCGGCTGGCCGAGCCCGACCGGCTGCCGGGCTGGATCAGCCAGGCAGAGGTGGACCACTACGTCGACACCTTCGCCCGGACCGGCTTCACCGGGGGACTGAACTGGTATCGCAACTTCGACCGCAACTGGGAGACCACCGCGCACCTGGCCGGTGCGACCATCGATGTGCCGGCGTTGTTCATTGCCGGAACCGCCGATCCGGTGCTGTCGTTCACCCGCCGCGATCGGGCCACCGAGGTGGCAGGAGGGCCGTACCGCGAAGTGCTCATCGAAGGAGCGGGTCATTGGCTGCAACAGGAACGTCCCGACGAGGTGAACGCGGAACTGCTGGAGTTCCTCAGCGGGGTTCGGCTGTGAAGCCGCTGCGGTTCGGGGTGTTCATCACCCCGTTCCACGCGTTGGGCCAATCACCCACCGTCGCACTGGAATACGACCTGGAACGGGTCGTCGCGCTGGATCGGCTCGGGTTCGACGAGGCCTGGTTCGGCGAACACCACTCCGGAGGGTACGAGCTGATCGCCTGCCCCGAGGTGTTCATCGCGGCGGCCGCCGAGCGCACCAAGCACATCCGGCTGGGCACCGGGGTGGTCTCGCTGCCCTATCACCACCCGCTGATGGTGGCCGACCGCTGGGTGCTGCTGGATCATCTGACCCGGGGCCGGGTGATGTTCGGCGCCGGCCCGGGTGCACTGCCCACCGACGCCCACATGATGGGTATCGATCCGGTCGAGCAGCGCCGGATGATGCAGGAGTCCTTGGAGGCGATCCTGGCGCTGTTCCGGGCCGAACCGGGTGAACTCGTCACCCGGTACTCGGATTGGTTCACCCTGCGTGATGCGGCGCTGCACATCCGACCCTACACCTGGCCGTATCCGGAGATCTCCTGCGCGGCAATGGTTTCCCCGTCCGGCCCACGACTGGCCGGCGCGCTGGGCACATCGCTGCTGTCGCTGTCGATGTCGGTGCCCGGCGGTTTCGCCGCGGTGGAGACGGCTTGGGAGGTGGTGCGCGATCAGGCCGCCAAGGCCGGGCGTGACGAACCGGACCGGGGCGACTGGCGGGTGCTGAGCATCATGCACGTCGCCGACACCCGCGAGCAGGCGATCGCCGACTGCACCTACGGCCTGCAGGATTTCGCGAACTATTTCGGGGCGGCCGGATTCGTCCCCTTGGCCAGCGAAGTCGAAGGCTCACCGCAGACGCCCGCCGAGTTCGTGGAGGCCTACGCCGCCGCCGGCAGCGCCTGCATCGGCACCCCCGACGACGCGATCGCCCACATCGCCGACCTGCTCGAGCGCTCCGGCGGGTTCGGCACCCTGCTGTTCCTGGGCCACGACTGGGCCTCGCCGGAGGCCACCTATCACAGCTATGAACTGTTGGCCCGCAAGGTTATTCCGCACTTCAAGGGTCAGCTCACCGCGCCCCGGGCATCACACGAATGGGCCAGGGGAATGCGCGACACGCTCTTCGGCCGCGCCGGTCAGGCGATCCAGAACGTCATCGTCGAGCACATCTCAGAGCAGGACCGCAAACCGTAGTGCCGGCTCAGGGCTTGGGGAACGCGCCGGCGTCGTAGAGCTGTTGCGACCATCCGCCCACCAGCTCGACCAGTTCAACCAGGTCGTCGCCGAGGTTGGCCACGATCGGGGCACAGACCGTGTCGGTGGCCACCTCGATCGCCTCGCGGGCGGCCTGTCCGGCCTCGGTGATCACGCCGCCGCGCGCCAGGCCCCGTTCGGCCAGTCGCGCCTCACCGGCGTCCAGATCCTCATCGCTGAACGCTCGGGACCGCACGTAGCTGCGTGGCGCCAGCCCCCGGTAGAGCTCGGTGAGCAAACCGATCTGTGGCCCGTCGAAACCCGCTGAGGCCCAAGCGTTCACGTGCCCGTCTCCGCGATACTCCCGCAGCTGGTCGGCCAGTTGCCAGGCCTGGGCCAGCGGGTCGTCGGGCAGCCCCTCGGCGACCAGTCCGGCGAACAGCGGCTTGCCGGCCACCGCCAGACCGTCGACGGCGCGGTGCAGCAGCACCAGCGCGCGGTCCAGGCCGTCCGGGGCGGCGCCGAGAACCCGGCGCAGCTGGGCCAGCGAGCCCTGCGCGCGGGCCGCCCGCAGGCTCGCCGCGTCGGTGAGCGTCCAGCCGTACTGGACCGCCGGCACCACGACGGCGGGGTTGAACACCCCGAACGTCGCCGCGATCACCTCGCCGGGCGCCTGGCCCAGGGCCGCACCGCGACTGCAGAAGTAGGCGGGACCATCCGGCAGCTCGACGTCACCGGACTTGCCGGGGCTGGGCCGAAACCCCAACGCGGCGTAACCGCTGTGACACTCCGGGGCGAAGTACACCTGCCCGGCGAAGGCCTCGATGGCACGGGACAGTTCTCTCGACGCTGCGGCGCTCATCCGACCAGTGTGCCGCACCGATCTTCCCCGGCGTCGCCGGTCGGCTCCGCTAGGGTGCCAGGCATGCCCACATGCAGCGCGCAGAAGCTTCTCCGCTGGTCGACGACGTTGGCTCTGGCCGGTCTGACAACCGTCGCAATAGCCGGGTGCGACTCGCAACCCGGCGGTGCCGTGGAGGCGGCCCGCCAGGTCACCGTTGTCGGCGAGGGTGAAGTGCAGGGTGTTCCGGACACGCTGACCGCCGAGGCCGGTATCGAGTTCGTCGCCGGTGACGTCACCAGTGCGATGAACCAGACCGGCGAGCGCCAGCAGGCCGTGATCGACGCCCTGATCGACGCCGGGGTAGACCGCAAGGACATCAGCACCACCCAGGTCAGCCTGCAGCCGCAGTACGGCAGCAGCCCCGAGCCGGGCGGCTCATCGAACATCACCGGCTACCGCGCAAGCAACACGATCCGGGTCAAGGTGGAGCGGGATTCTGCGTCGCAGGTGCTGGCCGTCATCGTGCGAGCCGGCGGGGACGCCACTCGGATCAACACCGTCAGCTACTCCATCGAAGACGATTCACAGCTCGTCAAGGGTGCCCGCGAGCGGGCCTTCAACGACGCCAAGGACCGCGCCGAGCAGTACGCGAACCTGTCCGGCCTGCGACTGGGCAAGGTGATCGCGATCTCCGAGGTGGCCGGGGCGACTCCGCCGCCCATGCCGGTGGGTATGCCGATGCCCCGCGCGATGGCCGCCGCGCCTCCGATGGAGCCCGGCCAGCAGACCGTGAGCTTCTCGGTGACCGCGACCTGGGAACTCGGCTAAAAGCTTCAGCCCTGATAGACCCGGGGATCCAGGGTGCCGATGTAGGGCAGGTCGCGGTAACGCTCGATGTAGTCCAGGCCGTAGCCGACCACGAAGTCGTTGGGGATGTCGAAGCCCACGTAGGTGATGTCGACGCCGAGGCCCACCGCCTCGGGCTTGCGCAGCAGCGTGCAGACCCGCAGGGACCGGGGCCGGCGGGTGGCCAGGTTGCGCAGCAGCCAGGACAGCGTCAGGCCGGAGTCCACCACGTCCTCGACGATCAGCACGTCACGGTCACTGATATCGCGGTCCAGGTCCTTGAGGATGCGCACCACTCCCGACGACGAGGTCGACGAGCCGTAGGAGCTGACCGCCATGAACTCGAACTGGGTGGGCAGTGGGATCGCCCGGGCCAGGTCGGTGACGAACAGCACCGCGCCCTTGAGCACGGTGATCAGCAGTAGGTCGCCGGCATCGTCGAGGTCGCGCCCCTCGGCATAGTCAGCGGCGATCTGCGCACCGAGTTCGGCGGTCCGAGCCCGGATCTGCTCCTCGGTCAGCAGCACCGATTTGATGTCCCCCGCGTACGACGCGGGCGTCTCCCCCGGCGAGATCGCAGCCACCAGCACAGCGTGCCATGCGCGACGGCCGACAACCAACTCCCACCGGCGGTCAGCAAGCCTCGACGCAGGAGAGGCGAAGCTGGACCGCCGAATCAACCCACCGCAAAATCACGTCCGATGCTCAGACGGGCTCCCGGCGCAGCCGCAGCAGGCCCGCGGATCGCTCGGCGAACAGCCGCTGGCCGCGCAGATCCGATCCGATCGCCACCCCGCCCTGCCCGGTCCAGGCGGTGACCAGCCGGTCCACCGCGCGGATCTGCAGGTCGGTCAGCCCCCGGCCGCCCCCGGCCAGCAGCCAGCGCCGGATCGCCGCCCGCCGCACCGGCCCGGGCAGCGCCGCCAGGGTGGCCGTGTCCGGGTCGACCGTGGCGTCGGGCAGGGCCTGATCGGCCAGCGCGTCGATCAGTTCGGTGTTCTCCCGCAACGCGGTCGCGGTGCGGGCCAGCGCCTGGGTCACCCCACCGCCGAGCACGTCCTCCAGCAGCGGCAGCACCTCGGCGCGCAGTCGCACCCGGGTGAAGCGCGGATCGTGGTTGTGCGGGTCGCGCCACGGCGTCACACCCAGCTCCGCACAGGCGGCGACGGTCAGCTCGCGTCGTACCCCCAGCAGCGGCCGGCACCACGGCGGGTCGCAGTCGCGCATCCCGGCCATCGATCGCGGACCCGAGCCGCGGCCCAGCCCGAGCAGCACCGTCTCGGCCTGATCGTCGAGGGTGTGGCCGAGCAGCACCGGGCGCTGGCCGCGGGCGGCGGCCAGGGCGGCGTAGCGTGCGGTGCGGGCCGCCGCCTCCGGGCCGCCCACACTCCCGACCTGTACCGGAATAACCTGTGCGTCAACGCATCCCAGATCCAGCGCCTGCCGGCGGGCGTTCTCGGCCACCTGCGCCGAGCCGGCCTGCAGACCGTGGTCGACGATCAGCGCCGTGGTCGGCCGCATTCCGGCCGCCACGGCGGTCAGCGCCAGCGAGTCCGGCCCGCCGGAGAGCGCCACCGTCCACGGCAGCGCCTCGGGCAACTGCTGCTGCGCGAACGCCAGCAGCGCGGCACGCAGCGCGGCTACAGCACCCGGTCGATCCACCGCTGCGGCTCTTCGATCTCGGCGGGCAGGGGCAGTGTCTGCGGGCCCGTCCACACCGCGTTGAACCGGTCCATCCCGACCCGGCCGACGACGGCGTCGACGAAGGCCTTACCGCGGGTGTACTGGCTGAGTTTCGCGTCCAGCCCAAGCAGTGCCCGCAGCAACCGCTGCAGCGGCGGCTGACTGCGCGCACGGCGCTGTTCGAACCGTTCGCGGATGGTGGCCACCGACGGCACCGCGGCGGGCCCGACGGCGTCCATCACGTGGTCGGCGTGGCCCTCCAACAGGGTCCCCAGGGTGAGCAACTGGTCCAGCGCGGTGCGTTGCGGCTCGGACTGCACCGCACGCACCAGGCCCATGATTCCCGACGGTCCGGAATCCCCCTGGCCTCCCCGCAGATACTCGGCCAGCCGGCTCACCATCTGGGTGACGTCCGGGCCGCTGTCGTTGGTCAACACCGCCAGCGTGTCCGACATGTAGCCGGCCAGCCACGGATTGACGCTGAACTGCACCCGATGGGTGACCTCGTGCAGGCACACCCACAGCCGGAAGTCGGCCGGTGTGACCCGCAGCTGTCGTTCGACGGCGACCACGTTGGGGAAGACCAGCAGCAGCTGGCCCGCCCCGCCGGTGGTATCGACACAGAACGGGTCGTACTGGCCGAGGATGCCCGAGGAGACGAACGCCAGCACCGCCCCGGTCTGCGCCCCGGCCAGGTGCCCGCTGACGAACCCGCTGGGCCGGTCGGTGCCACCGGTCATGACGCGCATCGACTCGGCGGCCGCGGCGATCCACTGGGGCCGGTCGATGACCCGGGCCTCGGGTACCGGGCCGTCAGCGCCCAGTCCTGTCGTCTCCCGCACCAGCGGCTCGGCGGCGCGGGCACACCGGTACAACTCGTCGATCACCTGGCCTCGGGTGTAGTCGGTCATCGGCGGGGCGGGGCGCGCCAGCCAGCCACCGACCGTCGCGGCGAATCCCCAGTCCACCGCCCGCCCGACGTCGAGGTCGCTCATGTGCAGCCGCAGGTCCGCAGCACCGCGGCCACCGAGTCGATCGCCGTTCGCCCGGTGGGCCCGGCGTCGTTGGCGATGAACGCGAACGTCAGCACCCGCTGGTCCCGGTCGGTGACGACGCCGGCCAGCGCGTTGGTGTGGGTCAGCGAGCCGGTCTTGGCACGCAGCCAGCCGGCCGCACCCCGGCCGGTCTTCGGGTTGAGGAAGCGCTCGGACAGCGTCCCGCTGCCCCCGGCCACCGGCAACATGTCCAGTAGCGGCCGCAGTTGCGGGTTGTCGGGTCCGGCCGCCGCCTGCACCACCGCTTCGAGCGTCCTGGCCGTCAGCCGGTCATCCTCGGACAGGCCGCTGGAGTCCATCAGGGTGGTCCCGCTCAGCGAGATGTGCTCGGTGGCCAGCCGATTGGTGATCGCGTCCACCGCGCCGGCGAAGGACCGCGGACGGCCCATCGCCGCGGCCACCTCCCGGGCGATGCATTCGGCCATCACGTTGTCGGAGGCGTTCATCATCTCGCCCAGTCGCACCCCCAGCGGCGCCGAGGAGACCGAGCCCAGTTCGCGGCCGGTCACCGAGGCGGTCGCGATGGTGACGTTCTCGGCGTCGACCCCCAGTTCCGCCGCCAGCGCCCGCCCGGCGTCCAGCGCCGGTGTCAGTGACCGGCGGGATTCGGGCGTGGTCGGCTGGATGCGGCCGCCGTCGACCATCACCGCCTCGATCGGGGCGATGTCGCCACCCTCGATGTCCAGCGGGTCCCAGCCGGGCGCCAGGCTCGGCCCGCTGAAAGCCGACACGTCGACCTGGATCTCGGTGGGCGTCACCCCGCTGCGCCGGACCTGGTCGGCCAGGTCGCCGATCCGGGCGGCGTCGCGGTACCAGGTGTCCTGTCCGACTTCGGCGCTCGACAACGTGGGGTCGCCGCCGCCGACCAGCACCACCACCCCCGGCTGGTCGCCGGAGATCACCTTGGTGGCCACCCGCGTGCTCGGGTCCAGCGCCAGCAGCGCGGCGGCCGCGGTGAGCACCTTGTTCGTGGACGCCGGTTGCATCGGTGAGTCTTCCTGCTGGGTCCACAGCGTCTTGCCGGTCAGCGCATCGGTGATCCGGCCGGTGAGCTTGCCCAGATTCGGGTCGGCCAGCGCGCCGGCCATCGCGGCCGCCAGCGCACTGACCTGCGGGATCGGTGCGTCGTCGGGTACCGGGATCACTCCGGGGTTGGCAGTCGCCACCGGTGCCGGCGGCACCGCGCGCCTACCGGCATCCGCGCTGTCCGGGAGCACAACCGCCGCCACCACCACGGCCGCGGCGGCCAGCGCCAGGACGCCGGCCGCAATGCCCAGATGAGTGCCGCTTTGTCGCCACCGATCGGGTCGCATGTCTCTCCTGACTGTCGGGGCCAATTGTGCCGGACGGGCGGGGTCCGGGCGCTGATCCGGCCCGCTTAGACTGTGCGCGTGCAATTCGACGTGACCATCGAAATCCCCAAGGGCCAGCGCAACAAGTACGAGATCGACCACGCCACCGGCAGGGTCAAGCTCGACCGGTACCTGTACACGCCGATGGGCTACCCCGCCGACTACGGCTTCATCGAGGACACCCTCGGTGAGGACGGCGACCCGCTGGACGCGATGGTGCTGCTGCCGCAGTCGGTGTTCCCCGGTGTGCTGGTGGAGGCGCGGCCGGTCGGGATGTTCCAGATGACCGACGAGGCCGGCGGCGACGCGAAGGTGCTGTGTGTGCCGGCCGGCGATCACCGCTGGGACCACATCCAGGACATCGGTGACGTGCCCGCCTATGAGCTGGACGCGATCAAACACTTCTTCGTGCACTACAAGGACCTGGAGCCCGGCAAGTTCGTGCAGGCCGCCGATTGGGTGGACCGCGCCGCGGCAGAGGCCGAGATCCAGGCGTCGATCGAGCGGTTCATGACCTCCGGTCACTGACCGGCGTCGGACAATACGTCGAGCAGCAGGCCGAGCTGCAGCTCGAACAACGCATCCGGCCGCGTCAGGGTGTCGGGGCCGTAGCCGCCGAACACGTCCAGGCTGATCGCGCCGACCAGCGCCGACCACAGCAGGAAGCATTTCGCGACGGCGGTGTCGTCGCCGGTGAAGCCGAATTCGGCACGGAGCCGGTCGAAGTCGTCCGACAACACGGTGACGTTGGTCGCGGGCGGGATGTCGCCGGCGGCGATTCCGTCGGCGACCGCTCCGAAGAACGCCGCGACGACGCGGGTGCCCGGGACGACGGTCTGTTCGGCGGGCGCGTGGTAGCCCGGGACCGGGCTGCCGTACAGCAGCGCCCAACCGGCCGGATGTGCGATCGCCCAATCCCGCACCGCATGGGCGATGGTCGCGATGTCCGCGCGCCACGTTGCGGGCTGCGCCGCCGCGCGGGCCGCCTCGGCGGCGTCGGCCAGATCGGTGTAGGCGTCGACCAGCAGCAGGGTGAGTAATTCGTCGCGGCTGGCCACGTACCGATAGACCGCCGAGGACACCATGCCCATGTCGCGGGCGACGGCCCGCAGCGACAGCCCGGCCGCCCCGTGGCTGAGCAGGTGACGGCGGCCTACCTCGATGATCTGCGCCTCGATGCGTTCCCGGGTCTCCTGCCGTTTGCCCATCGAGCCAGTATCGCAGAATTGTGAGCACTGCTCTTGTTTTTCTGGATGTGCCGTGTCACGATCTGACCATGGCGCACTACGAGCCGCCGAACACGGCGGAGAAATTGGGCAACGCCCTGATCCGCCGGCTGGCTGAGGCCGGCATCAGCATCGCCGGCACCCGCGCGCTGACCGTGCGCGGCCGCAAGTCCGGCAAGGACCGCGGTGTCGTGGTCAACCTGCTGACCGTCGACGGTGCCGACTACCTGGTGGCGCCGCGCGGCAACACCGAGTGGGTCCGCAACGTCCGCGCCGCCGGGCAGGTCCAGCTGGGACCGCGGTGGCGTCGCCGAGCGGCCCGGGCCGTCGAGCTGCCCGACGACGCCAAGCCGGAGTTGCTGCGCCGCTATCTACAGAAGTGGCACTGGCAGGTCAAGGGCTACGTGGCGGGGCTTACGCCGGACTCCACCGACGACGAACTGCGCAGCGCGGCACCGTCGTTCCCAGTCTTCTCACTGCGCTGACGGCGCATCCCGGGTCCGGTAGAGGCTGACCGCGGTGGTCAGGGCCAGCACCCCCACCACCACCGTCAGGCTGATCGGGGTGGGGATCTCCGGGACATTGACGTTGCGGCCGGAGTTGATGAACCACACGTCGTTGGTGTGTAGGGCGTGCAGCACCATCCGCACCCCGATGAATCCCAGGATCACGGCCAGTCCATGGGACAGGTAGACGAATCGGTTCAGCAGCTTGCCCAGGATGAAGTAGAGCTGGCGCAGGCCCATCAGGGCGAACACCGTTGAGGCGAAGACCAGGTAGGGCTGGCGGGTCAGCCCGTAGATGGCCGGGATGGAGTCCATCGCGAACACCAGGTCGGTGGTGCCCAATGCCAGAGCCACCAGGAACATCGGTGTGATGGCCCAGGCTCCCGAGGGCTCCCGCACGATGAGCCGAGCGCCCGCCCAACGATCTGTGACGTTGAAATGCGTGCGGGCGAAGCGCACCACGACGTTGTTGCCGCCCGAACCCCCGCCACTGGTGTCCTCCACACTGCCGTGCCGGAGCAGCTTCACTGCCGTGTAAGCCATGAATATCCCGAACAGGTAGAATGTCCACGAAAGTCGTTGCGCGGCAACGCCGCCCAATGCGATGAACACTGTACGGAACAACAGCGCCATGACGATCCCGACGAACAGCGCCTCCTGGCGATAGCGCCGGGGCACGTTGAAGCTGTTCATGATGATCACGAAGACGAACAGGTTGTCCACCGACAGGCTGTACTCGGTGAGCCAGCCGGCGAAGAACTGCATGCCGTAGCGCGCGCCGTGAAACCACCACACCCAGACACCGAATGCCACAGCAAGGCTGAGGTAGAACGACAGCCGGGTCGCGACCTCCCGGATCGACGGCTCGTGCGGCCGGCGGGCCACGATGAAAAGGTCGAATCCGAGGACCGCGGCCAGTCCCCCGACCGTCACCAGCCACTCCAACAGCGAGGGGTCCAACACCGGCCTCCGGTCGTCGAGTTCACTGGGCCGCCCGACGGTACCCTGCGACCCGCTTAGTATTTTCGCCGTGGTGACCGATAGAGGGCTGGCAGGTGGCCCCGTAACCCGGGCCAGTGTCGCCCGGGTCGGTACCGCGACCCTGCTCAGCGCGCTCTGCGGCTACGCGGTGCTCTACCTGGCGGCCCGCGACCTGGCACCGGCCGGATTCTCGGTGTTCAGCGTGTTCTGGGGAGCATTCGGGCTGGTCACCGGTGCCGCCAACGGGCTGCTGCAGGAGACCACCCGGGAAGTCCGCTTCGCCCGCGACGCCGGGACGGGCCTCGAGCCGGCGCACACCCGGCCGCTGTGGGTGGCCGGGCTGGCCGGGGTGGCGGCGGCGGTGCTGGTGGCCGCCTGTTCGCCACTGTGGAGCGGACACGTGTTCGTCGACGCGCGCTGGCTCTCGGTGGGGTTGCTGTGCTTCGGGCTGGCCAACTTCGCCGTACACGCCACCCTGCTGGGCATGCTGGCCGGCACCAACCGGTGGACGCAGTACGGGGCACTGATGGTCACCGACGCCGGCACCAGGGTGGCCGTGGCCGGCGCCGCGTTCGTGATCGGCTGGGGACTGGTCGGCTATCTGTGGGCCACCGTCGCCGGTGCGATGGCCTGGCTGGCGCTGCTGGCCGCATCACCGGCCACCCGATCAGCGGCGCGGCTGGTGACCCCGGTGGACACCGCGACGTTCCTGCGCGGCGCCGCACATTCGATCACCGCGGCTGGGGCCAGCGCGATCCTGGTGATGGGCTTCCCGGTGCTGCTGCAGGCCACCTACGGCGACCTGGGCGCCGAGGGCGGGGTGGTGATCCTGGCCGTCACCGTGACCCGGGCTCCGCTGCTGGTGCCGCTGACCGCCATGCAGGGCAACCTGATCGCCCACTTCGTCGACCAGCGCGCGCGGCGGCTGCGGGCCCTGATCACCCCGGCGGTGTCGGTTGCCCTGGTGGGCGCTGCGGGAGCCGCAGCGGCGGGGCTGCTCGGCCCGTGGCTGCTGCGCACCGTGTTCGGGCCGGACTACCACGCCGATGGGCTGCTGCTGGCCGCGCTGACCACCGCCGCGACGACGATCGCGCTGCTGACGCTGACCGGTGCGGCCACGGTGGCAGCGGCGCTGCACCGCGCCTACGCGCTGGGCTGGGTGGGCGCCACGGCCGCCTCGACCCTGCTGTTGCTGCTGCCGCTGGACCTGCCGATGCGGACCGTGGTGGCTCTGCTGTGCGGGCCATTGGTGGGAATCGCCGTGCACCTGACCGCGTTACGCGCGGCCCCGTAGCGCCTGGGCGTGTATTTTTTAGGGATCAATACCAGGTCAAAGAGCCGTTACCCGGACGTCTGGATCATCGTTCCGGCCTTCGGCGAGGCGGCTGTCATCGGCGAGGTGATCGCCGGTATCCGGTCGGAGTTCGACAACGTCGTCTGCGTGGACGACGGCAGCGCTGATGACACCGCCGCGATCGCCCGGCGCGCCGGCGCCTTTGTGGTGCGCCATCCGGTGAACCTCGGCCAGGGGGCAGCGATTCAGACCGGGGTCGAGTTCGCCCGCCGCCGGCCCGGGGCCCGGCTGTTCGCCACCTTCGACGCCGACGGCCAGCACCGGGTGGCCGACGTGGTGCGGATGGTCGAGCGGCTCGACGACTCGGATCTGGATATCGTCATCGGCACGCGTTTCGCCGCCCCCGCGGCCGCCGCGGCCGTGCCACCGCTCAAGCGACTGGTGCTGCGGACCGCGGTCTGGCTCAACCCACGGATCCGCCGGCTGGGGCTCACCGATGCGCACAACGGACTGCGGGTCTTCAACCGGCGGGTCGCCGACAGTCTCGACCTCACCATGACCGGCATGAGCCACGCCGGAGAGTTCATCGCGCTGATCGCCGAAAACCATTGGCGGGTGGCCGAAGAATCCATCGAGGTGCTCTACACCGACTACTCCAAGTCGAAGGGGCAGCCACTGCTCAACGGGGTCAACATCCTGTTCGACGGGATGCTGCGCAAGAGGATGTCACGATGAACTGGATCAAAATACTGCTGATCGCGTCGGTGGTGTCGCTGCTGATCTACCTGTTGCTCTCGCGGCGTTCCGCGCAGTCCCGCGCCTGGGTGAAGGTCGGCTACCTGGTGTTCGTGGTGGCGGGCATCTACGCGGTGCTGCGCCCGGATGACACCACGGTGGTGGCGAATTGGGTCGGGGTGCGCCGTGGCACCGACCTGATGCTCTACATCCTGATCATCGCGTTCGCGTTCACCACACTGAGCACCTACATGCGTTTTCGCGACCTGGAACTGCGCTACGCCCGATTGGCCAGAGTGGTCGCACTGGCCGACGCGCAACCGCCGGACATCCAGTAATTAGGCGACAATTGGCCGGCCCGTCACAGTCGGTTTGCCGTCTGTCCTGCTGCGGCCGTCACCCTGAAGCTCATGAGGACAACCGAGGTCCTGGCAGATCCCCTGATCGACGCCGTAGCGGTAATCCTGACAGTGCCGGCCGTCGAGTTGTACGCGCTGCTCTGGCGTGCCGGTGTCATCGAGGTGACGCATCCCGCATCGAAGCGCCCGGCGTCCGAAGTACTGGCGCTCCGACCCGCCGGATGAACCGGCCGCATTGGAGGTGCCTCAGCGCACCAACTCGAGTTTCGCGGACGACTTCTTCGCGGCGGCCTTTTTGGCCGGCGCCTTCTTGGCGGCCGTCTTCTTGGCCGCCGAAGCTTTCTTCACCGGGGCCTTCTTGGCCACCGCGACTTTCTTCGCCGGGGCCTTCTTGGCCACCGCAACCTTCTGCACCGGGGCCTTCTTGGCGACGGCCTTCTTCGCCGGCGCCTTCTTGACAGGAGCCACCTCAGCTACGGCCTTCGCGACCTCTTTGGGGGCCGCCTCAATCTCCTTGGCCGGGGCCGAGAATCGGCTCGCCACGGCCACCGCGGCGGTGGCCGCCGCGGCCGTGCCAACCGCCTGCGCCCAGCCGACCGGGCCGACCGGAGTGCAGCCCAGCAACTGGCTGACGCCGGGCGTGGAGACCATCGCGGCGAACAGCACGAAGGACCCGGCCGCGGTCGCCAGCACCAGCGGCGCCCGCGAGTCGACCACGGTCTGACCGAGTTCGGTGGTCACCAGCGAGATCAGTGCCACCGTCGACGCCCGCTGCGGGGTGCCGGTCACCGAGGCCATCGCCCAGGCGGCGGTGCCCGCCGCGCCGGTGACCCCGCCCCGGAACGCCACGGCGCGCCACAGTTTGCGCTCGTCGAGTCCGGGCACCGCGTCACCGATCGGGCCGGCCGGCGTGCTCACCGCCACCGCGGTGGCCGGCAGCGCGTCGGTCAGGGTGTTCATCAGCAGCAGCTGGCGGGTGTTCAGCGGCGAGTTGCCGGTGATCGCGGTGCCGATGACGGAGAACATCACCTCACCGGCGTTGCCACCCAGCAGCCCGGAGATGGCCAGTTGCACACCGCGCCACAGCCTCCGGCCCTCGTCGATCGCGTCGACGAGCGCCCCGATCTTCCCGTCGGTCAGCACGACGTCGGCGGTGGCGTGCGCCGAGTCGCTGCCGTGCGCGACCACCCCGAGGCCCACGGTGGCGGCGCGAATCGCGGCGGCGTCGTTGGCACCGTCTCCGACCATCGCCGAGACCCGGCCGGCGCGCTCCAGGGTCTGGACGATCTGCACCTTGTTCTCCGGCGACATCCGGGCGAAGATCACCCGTTCGCAGACCACCCGCTCTTGTTCCTTGCGGTTCAAGGCATTCCACTCCGAGCCGGTGATGACCTGCTCGGGGGCGACGTTCACGCCCATTTCGGCGGCGATCGCGGTGGCCGTGATCGGGTGGTCGCCGGTGATCATCCGGATGTCGACGCCGCGGGTGGCCAGATCGGCCAGCAGCTGCGGAGCGTCGGCCCGGGGCGTGTCGGCCAGGCCGAGGAAACCGATCAGCGTCAGCCCGGCCGCGCTGACCTCCGTGAGGCGTTCGGAATCATCCCGCACGGCCCGCACCTGGGCGGCGGTCAGCTTGCCCTGCGCCACCGCGATCACCCGCAGCCCCTGGGCCGCCATCGCGTCCACCTGCTGTTCGACCTTGGCGCCGGCGTTCGTGCAAGCCCCCAGCACCACTTCCGGTGCGCCCTTGACCAGCAGCTCCGTTCCCAGCACCGACGCCGAGAAGGCCCGGCCGGAACGGAACGGCAGGTGCGCGTCCGGCTCGATCCAAGCCCTGGCGCCGGTTGCGGCCGCCGCACCCTCGACGATGGCCTGGTCGGTGGCGTGCGCGTGCGCGGCGCCGTCGGGAGCCGGGGCCGCCTGCGCGGCAGAACCGAGCACGTCGTCGTCGGAAAAGCCCGCCAGCGGGCGCACCGTGGTGACCCGCAGCCGGTTCTCGGACAGCGTTCCGGTCTTGTCGAAGCAGACCACGTCAACCCGGCCGAGCGCCTCCACCGACCGCGGGATTCGCACCAGCGCACCGGATTTCGTCAACCGCTGCGACGACGCGTGCTGGGCCAGGGTGGCCATCAGCGGCATGCCCTCCGGGACGGCGGCGATCGCGACCGCGATCGCGTTACCGAGCGCGACCCGCAGCCCGCCCTGGCGCAGCAGCCCGAGCGCACCGACCGCCACACCGCCGGCGGCGCTGTACGGGAAGGTCCGGTACATCAGCTGCGACAGGTGGTGCTGCAGGCCGACCTCGGCCAGCTCACCGGAGGCCAATTCGGAGGCCCGCCGGGCCTGGGTGTCGGCGCCCACGGCGGTCACCATCGCCAGCACCTTGCCGGCGATCACCGTGGTGCCCGCGTAGAGCATGGAGCTGCGTTCGGCCAGTTCGGCACCGGGAGTCGGGTCCAGCTGCTTGCCGACCGACAGCGATTCACCGGTCAGCGAGGACTCGTCGACCTCGACATCGGAGACCTCGAGGACCCGGGCGTCGGCGGGCACCACCTCGTTGCTGTGCACCTCGATCAGGTCACCGGGCAGCAGTTGCTCGGCAGGGATTTCGTGATAGGTGGGGTTGTCCCCGCCGACCACCAGCACCCGGGCCGGTGGGGCCTGCTGGGCCAGCAGCGTGTTCAGCCGGCTCTCGGCCCGCAACCGCTGGTAGGCGGCCAGCATGGCGTTGCCGGTGAGCACCGTGCCCACCATCACCGCGTCGATCGGCGAACCCAGCATGGCGGTCGCCGCCGAGCACAGCGCCAGGATCGGCGTCATCGGGTCGGACAACTCCTCACGCACGGCGTGGAAGTACGGCCAGAACATGCCTTGGGATTCCGCGTCGACCGGGGCGCGTTCGGCCAGCGGTGTCACCGCGTCGGGAGCCAGCAGCTCGCGGGCCTGCTCGACCGTCATGGCGTGCCACTCGTAGGCCGGTGCCGGCTTCGGCGCGCGCGCCCGCAGCACCCGGCGGGCCAGCAGATATCCCGACAGCATGCCTGCGCCGGCACCGACGGTCACCGGGCCCGGTCCGCGGCTCGGGCCCGGCCCGACACCGGGGATGGTCGCCCGGACCCCGCGGACCAGCAGCAGCCCGGCGATGGACGAGGCCCCGATCGAGATCGCGACTCCGCGCTCGCTGGCCGTCCGGGCGGCCGGCAGCGCCCGCAGCACCTGCCAGGCACCGGTCAGGTCGGTCAGCAGCAGATCGGCATAAAACGGCGGTGCGTCGTCTCCGCCGTCGGGCATGACACCCAGCCCCAGATCCGCCGACGCCAGGGCCTGCGCAGCCGAGGTCGACAGCACCGCGACGGTGCGGCCGGCCCGCTGCAGATCGGTGACGGCCGCAGCCAGGGCTGCGTCGAGATCGTCGCCGGGTACCGGGCGGATGTCGTCGAAGCCGGGGCGCAGCTCGCCGAGGATCTCGGTGTCGACCGTGACCAGCTCCGCGCCGGAGGCACGCCCTTCGAGCACCACCGCCGAGGCCAGCGCGTGGTGCGCGGGCAGGATCAGCGCCTCCACCGGCACCTTGCGGGTCGACCCGCGGACGGTCATCCGAGGCACCCGGTGCCAGCCCGGTCGCAGTCCGGCCTTATCGAGCAGGTCCTGCGCGTTGCTCCAGGCCTTCGGCAACTCGTGTTCCCCGGCGCCGCGGATCTGCACCACTCGGCTTTGCGCACCGGTCAGCGCGCGCGGGTCGATGACCACGGTGTCGATCTTGTCGAGGCGACGCAGGCTGCCCGGCCGCAGCGGCAGCACCCCGTGCTGATCCGCCAGCCCCTGGCCCAGGGCCGCGGCGAAGGATTCACAACTGGTGCGCACCGCCTTGGGCGACGCGGCCAGGATCGCGTTCGAGGTCATGTCCAGGTTGCGGGTGAGTCCGCCCACCACGCCGGCCCCGACGACCTGCACCAGCGCGGTGCGCTTCAGGTGCCGCTCGGCCGGCCCGTCCGGGCGGGGAACCGGACGCGCCGCGTCACACACCTCTGGGTGATCGGCGTATCGCGCCAGCTCCGGCTCGTAGCGGTTCCAGGCCAGCGCCCCGGCGCGGGTCTCGGACGCCTTCAGCCCCTCCACCATCATGTCCACCGCCAGGATCGCCGGGGACATGGTGATGATGTGCGAGCCGAGCGAGGCCAGTGAGAGCACCGCTTCGGTGCGGGCCGGCCCGATCCGACTTTCCAGCGCGCTGCGGACCAGCGGCTGGTAGCGGGCCACCGACGCCGCGGCGTCGAAGATCTTCGGCGCGGCCGGCCAGCGCAGCACGCTGCCCGCGGTGGCGATCGCCAGGCCCACGGCGTTGGCGCCCACCATCGCGCCCTTGGTGGCCAGCAGCAGTCCGTCTCCCGGCAGGGCCGCCGGCACGTTCGCGGTCAGCTCGGCACCCTTTTCCACAGCTTCGACCGCCGCGCACAGGTCCGACAGCGCCGTCTGCTCGCCGACCTCGACCACCACCCGCGACAACGGGCGGTTCAGCCGCACCGAGGTGACGCCCGGCTGAGCCCGCAGGGCCTCCAGCACGGCGGTGCCGACGTCGTCGCCATCGGCCTCGTCCAGCCCGCGGACCTCGATCCAGGCCCGCCCGGCACCGCGCCAGCTGCGCCGGCTGGTCAGATCCGAGCGTTCACCGGAGAGGATCTTGGCGCCCTCGCGCAGCGGGATGGCGGCAAGGTCCAGGCTCGCAGACGCCACTGCGCCGACCGCGTCCAAACCGAGCCGGCCGAGTGAGAAAACGTCCATGGATTGCCTCCAGCGTCATAGCAGCGCTGGAGGTCTCTTCCGCCGAATGATCCGGCCCACAGCACCGGTCACCCGATAGACGGACGACGTGATGACGACACTGCGAATTGGGGAATACTCCCCTCCGACCGGCCAGTATGCCACAAGAGTTCAGATGGACTTCATCTGCCGGAAGTACTCCACGGTGCGTGTCACGCCGTCGGCCAGCTCCACCTGTGGGCGCCAGCCCAGCACCGAGGCCGCCCGGGAGATATCCAGACAGGACCGCTTGAGGTCTCCCAACCGCGGCGGGTGGAACTCCGGGTCATCGGGTGCCCCCGCGGCGGCGGCCACCGCCGAATGCAGCTGCCGGTCAGAGGTTTCCACCCCGGTGCCGATATTGAACCGCTGCCCGTCGCCGTCCGGGCCGGACGCGCGCACGAAGGCGTCCACCACGTCGTCGACGAACACGTAGTCGCGGGTGTTGGAGCCGTCCCCGAAGACCTTGGTGGGACTGCCGCTCAGCAGCGCCTGGGCGAAGATCGCCACCACCCCGGCCTCGCCGTGCGGATCCTGGCGGGGGCCGTAGACGTTGGCCGGCGCGATATGGGAGCACTGCAACCCGTAGAGGTGCCGGAAGGTGTTGAGGTAGATCTCGCCGGCCACCTTCCCGGCGGCGTAGGGCGAAGCCGGATCAGTGGGATCGTCCTCTGTGGTCGGATACCGCGGCGGGATGCCGTAGATGGACCCGCCCGAGGAGGTGTGCACGATCTTGCGCACGCCGGCCACCCGCGCCGCGTCGGCGAGCCGGATGGTCCCGACGACGTTGACCGAGGCGTCGTGCTGCGGGTCGGCCACCGAATGCCGCACGTCGATCTGGGCGGCGAGGTGGAAGATCACCTCGGGCCGGCAGCGTGCCAATACGTCGGCCAGGTCGGCGGTGACGATGTCGGCCTCGACGAAGCTGAAGTCGGGGTCATCAGCCAGATGCTCGATGTTGGTCGCCCGGCCGGTCGCGAAGTTGTCCAGGCCGACCACCACGTGCCCGTCTGCCCGCAGGCGGTCGACCAGGGTCGATCCGATGAATCCGGCTGCTCCGGTGACCAGTGCTCGCACCGGCCCACCATACCGACAGGTAAGAAAGACGGATGCGCACCCGTTTGGCCGCCGTGTCCTGGGTCTGTTGGGCGGCGATGGCGCTGATCGCCGCGCAACTGGTGGTCCGGGCGGTGGTGGCGTTCGGCGGCTATTTCTATTGGGACGACCTGATCCTGATCGGCCGGGCCGGCACCCACGACCTGCTGTCGGCGTCGTACCTGTTCGACGATCACGACGGCCATGTGATGCCGGGAGCGTTCCTGGTGGCCGGTGCGCTGAGCCGGCTGTGGCCACTGCAGTGGGCGGCGCCGGCGGCCAGCCTGGTTGTGTTGCAGTTAATGGCGTCGCTCGCGCTGCTGCGGGTGCTGTGGGTGATCCTGGGCTGGCGACCGGTGCTGCTGCTGCCGTTGACCTTCGCGCTGTGGACCCCGCTGGGCCTGCCGGCGTTCGCGTGGTGGGCGGCGGGGCTGAACTCGCTGCCGATGTGCGCGGCGCTGGCCTGGGTATGCGGTGACGCAATCCTGTTGGTGCGCAACGGGAATCAGCGCTACGCGGTGAGCGGCGCGCTGGCCTACGCGGGCGGTCTGCTGTTCTTCGAGAAGGCCGCGGTGATCCCGTTCGTGGCGTTCACGGCGGTGGCGCTGCTGCGGCATGTGGCCGGCGAGCGTGCCGTGCTGGGCGGGACGTGGCGGGGCGGTTTCCGGTTGTGGACGGCACTGTTGGCACTGACCGCCGGCTGGACCGGGGTCTACCTGGCGGTGGTCAACCAGAAGCGCTGGAGTTTCGACCTGGAAATGACGCGTGCGCTGCTCTGGCGTTCGGTCACCCACGGCATCGTGCCGAGCCTGGCCGGTGGCCCCTGGACGTGGGCGCGCTGGGCGCCGGCCTCACCGTGGGCGTTGCCAGGGCCGTTGGTGATGACGCTGGGCTGGCTGGTTCTGGCCGGCCTGCTGGTGGTGTCGCTGCTGCGCAAACGCCGGCTGGTGCCGGTGTGGCTGGTGGTGGCCGGCTACGCGGTGGCCTGTCAGGTTCCGATCTATCTGATGCGGTCGTCGGCGTTCACCGCGCTGGAGCTGGCCCAGACCCTGCGGTATCTGGCCGACCTGGTGGTGGTGCTGGCGATCGCGGCGGCCATCGGGCTGTGCGCGCCGAATCGGGCGTCGTCGCGGTGGCTGGACACCTCGCGGCTGCGCACCGTGGCGGTGGCCGGCCTGGCCGTCGCATTCACTGCCAGCAGCCTGTATTCGACATGGACCTTCCTGGCCAGCTGGCGACTGGACCCGGCGCGGGCGTATCTGATCAATGCCCGCCACGACCTGGCCGCCGCGCACGCCGACTCCGATGCGCCGCTGCTGGACCAAGAGGTGGACCCGCTGGTGCTGCAACGGGTGGTCTACCCGGAGAACATGGCCAGCCATCTGTTCGCGCTGGTTCGCGATCGTCCCGAATTCGCTTCGGCGACAACGCGTCTGCGGATGTTCACCAGCGCGGGGAGGTTGACCGACGCGCAGGTGACCTGGGTGCGGTCCCTGGTCGCCGGGCCGGTGCCGCAGTGCGGCTATCTGGTACAGCCGGAGCAGCCGGCCGAACTGCGACTGGACGGCCCGTTGCTGCCGTCCGATTGGACCGCCGAGCTCAACTACCTGGCCAACGTCGACGGGGCGATGACGCTGTGGCTGTCCGACGGGCCGCCGGTGCGGGTGCGGGTGCGCCCGGGCCTCAACCGGGTCTTCGTGCGCCTTCCCGGGGCCGGCAACAGCATCACCGCGCGCGCCGAGACCGCCGCGCTGTCGGTGTGCATCGCGGTCGGCCCGGTGGGCTTCCTGGCGCCGGCTTAGACGGCGTGCGCGAACTCCACCGGCTTAGCGTCACGCGCGCGTGCCTGCTGGCCAACAGCCGCTGAAACAACGATGCCCTGCGGATGCAGCGCCACGTAGTCGAGGAACATTCCGATGGTCGCAGTAGCCGCCGGCACGTCGGGCCCGGTCATCGCGTCTCCGGGCTCCGACACCGCGCAGTTGTCACCGATGATGGACGCCATCCGCACACCGCCGTCGTCCTCGCGGACGAACAGATTCACGAACCCCCCAGCGGCACGCACCCGACCGAAGACCACAGCCAGGCGCTCACCGGCCAGAGCGACCACCACCGGACATCCGCCCTCATCGCTGGTGACCGGAAGATCGACGTCAGCAAGCGGTCCCATCGCGAGGTTCCAATTCACCTCACGCCGGAAATCGTCCAGTTGCTCTTGTTTGTCCATCATTGCGCTCCGTCTCGGATGATACGCGCTCGCTCGTGCGCTATGCCGTTAACCTGCGCGAATGCTCGTTGAACGTCACCGACGGCATCCAGGCGCTGGATGCTCTCGGGCGGCAGCTCCTCGTTCTGGGGATGTAGGTGACAGTGGCCATGACAACAGTCGAAGCGCTCAACGGTTTCCCAACCACCCGAGCCGAGGACCTGGACATTGACGACGAAATCGACAAGGCGCCCGCCATCCCGCCAGATGATGAACTGGACCCGAATGGCGCTGACGTCGTCGTAAGCCGTTTCCCACTGCCGTCGAAAGCAATCTCCGCGCGGTGGCGGCCGGTACGTCCCGTGCTTGGAATCGAGTTGTCGTTCAAGGTCGCGGCGCGCTCGTTCCACATGTTTTCGCCGCTGCTGCCCTCGGCGAACCATGCACGAACCCTAGTCACTGCGCTACCGGTCCGTGCTCGGTACGTTCTACAGTCGTGCCCGCACTGCAAGTCCCCAAGCAGTTTCTGCGCGCCTCGGCTGCGCCGGCGCCCCGCACCCTGATCGACATCCTGCGAGAGACCGCCGAGCGCTTCCCCGAGGCCTCCGCTATCGACGACGGCAATGTGGTGCTGACCTACGCCGAGCTGGTCACCGACATCTCCGACAGCGTCGGGTGGCTGGCCGAGCGCGGTATCGGACGCGGCGACCGGGTCGGCATCCGGATGCCCTCGGGCAGTTATTCGCTCTACACCGCGATTCTGGCGGTGCTGGCCGCCGGCGCGGCCTATGTGCCCGTCGACGCCGACGATCCCGCCGAACGCGCCGAGCTGGTCTTCGGCGAGGCACAGGTCGCCGGGGTGATCACCGAGAAGGGCCTGGCCCGCGGCCCCGGTACGCCCGGCGGTATGCCGGCATCGTCGCCGACAGCCGACGACGACGCCTGGATCATCTTCACCTCCGGGTCGACCGGCACCCCCAAGGGCGTGGCGATCACCCACCGCAACGCGGCGGCCTTCGTCGACGCCGAGGCCCGGTTGTTCTGCCAAGATCAGCCGATCGGGCCGGGCGACCGGGTGCTGGCCGGACTGTCGGTGGCGTTCGACGCCTCCTGCGAGGAGATGTGGCTGGCGTGGCGCTACGGCGCCTGCCTGGTGCCGGCCCCGCGGTCGCTGGTGCGCAGCGGCATGGACCTGGGGCCGTGGCTGGTGGCGCGCGACGTGACCGTGGTGTCGACCGTGCCGACGCTGGCCGCGATGTGGCCGGCCGAGGCGCTGGAGGCGGTGCGGCTGCTGATCTTCGGCGGCGAGGCCTGCCCACCGGAGCTGGCGGCCCGGCTGGCGACCGACGGCCGCGAGGTCTGGAACACCTACGGGCCCACCGAGGCCACGGTGGTGGCCTGCGCCGCGCCACTCGACGGCTCCGACCCGGTGCGGATCGGCCTGCCGCTGGCCGGCTGGGATCTGGCGGTGATCGGCGCCGACGGGGCGCCGGTGGACGTCGGTGAAGTCGGCGAGCTGGTGATCGGCGGGGTGGGGCTGGGCCGCTATCTCGACGACGCCCGGGACGCCGAGAAGTACGCACCGCTGCCCGTCCTGGACTGGCCGCGGGCCTACCGCAGCGGGGATCTGGTCCGGTTGGAGACCGACGGTCTGGTGTTCTGCGGCCGGGCCGACGACCAGGTCAAGGTCGGCGGCCGGCGCATCGAGCTGGGTGAGGTGGACACCGCGCTGATGGCGCTTCCCGGGGTCAGCGGGGGCGCCGCCGCGGTGCGCGAAAGCGCCGGTGGCACAACGCTGTTGGTCGGGTATCTGGCCAGCACCGACCCGGACTTCGACCTGGTCGCTGCGCGCGAACTGCTGGGCCGGCAACTGCCCGCCGCGCTGGTTCCGCGGCTCGTGCTGGTCGGTGAGCTGCCCACCCGGACCTCCGGCAAGGTCGACCGTGACGCGCTGCCCTGGCCGGTGCCCGGCGCCGACGAGTCCTCGGCCCTGGACGGCGTCGACGGCACCCTGGGCTGGCTGGCCGGGCTGTGGCGCGACGTGCTGGGCACCCCGGTGGAGGACGAGCGGGCCGACTTCTTCGCCCTGGGCGGTGGATCGCTGGCGGCCGCGCAGCTGGTGGCCGCGGTGCGCCGGCGCTACCCGAAGCTCACCGTCGCGCAGCTCTACGACCGGCCGCGGCTCGGTTCGCTGGCCGGGTTCCTCGAGGACATGGGGGCAGTCGATCCGGCGGACGGCACCGAGGCACCACCGGTAGCGCTCACGCCCCGGCTGACCCAGGCCGCTCAAGTGCTGCTGTCGGTGCCGTTGGCCACCCTGGCCGGCCTGCAATGGGTGGCCTGGCTGGCGCTGATCAACAACCTGACGTCGATGTGGCACCCGCTGCCCTGGCAGATGCGGCTGAACTGGTGGTGGGTGCTCGCCGCGTTCGTGCTGTTCGTCACCCCGCTGGGCCGGATGGGCATCGCCGCGCTCGGGGCCCGAGTGCTGCTGGTCGGTCTACAGCCCGGCACCTACCGGCGCGGCGGGCCCGAGCATCTGCGGATCTGGATCGCCGAGCGGCTGGCGGCGGCCAGCGGCGCCGAAAACCTCGCCGGCGCAACGTGGTTGGTGTATTACGCCAGGGCGCTCGGCAACACGATCGGCAAGGGCGTCGACCTGCACTCCGCCCCGCCGGTGACCGGGATGCTGACGCTGGGGCACCGCTGCTCGATCGAGCCGGAGGTCGACCTGACCGGGTACTGGGTGGACGGCGAGGACTTCCACGTCGGCCCCATCACGATCGGCAACGACGCCACCATCGGCGCTCGCACCACGTTGCTGCCGGGCGCCTCGGTCGGCAAGGACGCCGACGTCGGCCCCGGTTCCGGGGTGGTCGGGGAGGTGCGCAAGGGCCAGTACTGGACGGGCTCGCCGGCGGTGAAATCCGGCAAGGCACGCCATCCATGGCCCGATCATCGGCCACCGGCCCGCCCGGCGTGGGTGGCGGTCTACGGGCTGACGTCGCTGCTGCTGGGCGGCCTGCCACTGCTGGCACTGGGCGCCGGGCTGGCCGTGCTGGGCTGGTCGGTGCGCGAGGCCACCACCCTCGGTGCGGCGATCCGCCCGGTGGCGGTGTGGACACCGGTGGCCGCACTGACCGCGCTGGGCTGCTATGCCGCGCTGACGATCATCGGGGTGCGGCTGCTGTCGATCGGGCTGACCGAGGGCTATCACCCGGTGCGCAGCCGGGTGGGCTGGCAGCTGTGGGCCACCGAACGGCTGATGGACGCCGCCCGCGATTACCTGTTTCCGTTGTACGCCAGCCTGATCACCCCGTGGTGGCTGCGACTGCTGGGGGCGAAGGTCGGCGAGGGCACCGAGATCTCCACCGCGTTGTTGATCCCGAAGTTCACCGTGATCGCCGACGGCGCGTTCCTGGCCGACGACACCATGGTCGCCTCCTATGAGCTGGGCGGCGGCTGGATTCACGTCGCACCGGCCACCATCGGCAAGCGCGCTTTCCTGGGCAACTCCGGGATCACCCGGCCGGGCCGGCGGGTACCCGACAAGGCTCTGGTGGCCGTGCTGTCGACCGCGCCGCACAAGGCCAAGAACGGCTCGTCGTGGCTGGGCAGCCCGCCGGTTCGGCTGCGCCGCAAGGCCGCCGACTCCGATGCCGAGCGCACCTTCGCCCCACCGGTGCGACTCAAGCTGATGCGCGCCGTCATGGAGACCTTCCGGCTGATCCCGGTCGTGGCGACCTTTGCGATCGGCGTCGCCGTACTCGGGACATTACATTGGGGTGCAATGCATTACGGCTACAAGTGGGCAGCCCTGGGCAGCGGCGTGGTGCTGCTGACCGCCGGGGCGGTTGCCGGCGGTGCCGCGGTGGTGGCGAAATGGCTTTTGGTGGGCCGGATTCAGGCGACCGAGCATCCGCTGTGGTCGTCGTTCGTGTGGCGCAATGAGGTGTCCGACACCTTCGTCGAGACCGTGGCCGCCCCGTGGTTCGCCCGCGCCGCCACCGGTACCCCGGTGATCAACCTGTGGCTGCGGGCGCTGGGCGCCGATATCGGGCGAGGCGTGTGGTGTGAGACCTACTGGCTACCCGAAGCCGACCTGGTGACGCTGGGCCCCGGCGCCACCGTCAACCGCGGCTGCGTGGTGCAGACCCACCTGTTCCACGACCGGATCATGCAGCTCGACACCGTCACGCTGGAAGCCGGCGCCACCCTGGGGCCGCACTGTGTGGCACTGCCGGCCGCACGCCTGGGCGCGGGCACCAGCGTCGGCCCCGCTTCACTGGTGATGCGCGGCGACCAGGTGCCGCCCGCAACACGCTGGCAGGGCAACCCGATCGCACCGGCGGCCGGAGCAACACGGTGAGCAAACCCGTCAAGAAGAGCACCGTGAAACCCAAAGCCGAGCCGCCCGTCATCGACCCGTATCTGCCCGGCAGCGGCAACGCCGGCTACCGGGTGTCGCGCTACGAGCTGGACCTGGAGTACAAGGTCGCCAGCAACCGGTTGTCGGGGACGGTGACCATCACCGCGGCCGCGACCACCGCACTGCGGGTGTTCACCCTGGACCTCGCCGAGCCGATGTCGGTGTCCAAGGTGCGGGTCAACGGCCGCGCCCCCACCCGGTTCGCCACCGCAGGCGCCAAGCTGCGGATCACGCTGGCCGACCCGTTACCCGCCGGGGCCGCCCTGGTGGTCACCGTCCGCTACTCGGGATCCCCGCGGCCACGCGACACCGTTTGGGGGGAAGTCGGCTTCGAGGAACTTACGGACGGCGCCCTGGTCTCCGGACAGCCCAACGGCGCCCCGACCTGGTTCCCCTGCGATGACCACCCCGCCGCCAAGGCGAGCTACCTGGTCCAGATCAGCACCGACAGCCCGTATCGCGCGGTGGCCAACGGCGAACTGCTGTCGCGGCGGGTCCGGGCGGGGCGCACCACCTGGGTCTACGAGCAGCCCGAGCCGACACCCACCTATCTGGTCACCCTGCAGATCGGCCAGTACGTGACGCACCGGCTGGCCGGGTCCGAAGTGCCGATCAACGCGGTGCTGCCCGCCCGGCTGCGCACCGAGTTCGACCACGACTTCGCCGGCCAGCCCGAAATGATGTCATTGTTCGTACGATTGTTCGGCCCCTACCCGCTGGCCGCCGGCTACACGGTGGTGGTCACCGACGACAACCTGGACATTCCCCTTGAAGCACAGGGCATTTCGATCTTCGGCGCCAACCACTGCGACGGCACCGGCGGCTCAGAGCGGCTGATCGCCCACGAGCTGGCGCATCAGTGGTTCGGCAACAGCGTGACGGTGCGCCACTGGCGCGACATCTGGCTGCACGAGGGTTTCGCCTGCTATGCCGAATGGCTGTGGTCGGAGCATGCCGGCGGACGCAGCGCCGACGAATGGGCCCGGCACTACCACCGGCAGCTGGCGGCGCTGCCGCAGGATCTGCTGTTGGCCGATCCGGGCCCGGCCGACATGTTCGATGACCGGCTCTACAAGCGCGGCGCGCTCACCCTGCACCGGCTGCGCGTCCTGATCGGTGACGCCGACTTCTTCGCGCTGCTGCGAGGCTGGACGACGCGCCACCGGCACGGCAACGCCAGTACCGACGACTTCACCGGCCTGGCCGCCAATTACGCCAAGGTGTCGCTGCAGCCGCTGTGGCAGGCCTGGCTGTACTCCAGAGCGCTGCCGCCGCTGTAGCGCGACCTGCCGGCGCCGGCAGATATGCGTTTCGTATGAGTCCGCTCTGCAGAGTTGCCGGGTCGGCTCGGCCAAAAATACCGTCGTAAGACGATGAACTTTGCCGCGTTGCCGCCGGAGGTCAACTCCGCGCTCATGTACGCCGGACCCGGATCCGGCCCCATCCGAGCCGCAGCCACCGCCTGGAAAACCATGGCCGCCGAACTCGAAACCGCCGCCAACGCCTACCGCACCCTCATCACCGGACTCACCGACCAGACCTGGCAAGGCCCCGCCGCGGTCGCCATGGCCACCGCCGCAGCCCCCTACGCCACCTGGATGCACACCACCGCCACCCAAGCCGCCCACGCCGGCACCCAGGCAGCCGCCGCAGCAGCCGCCTACGAAACCGCCTTCGCCATGACCGTGCCCCCGGCCGTCATCACCGCCAACCGCACCCAACTGGCCACCCTGACCGCCACCAACCTCCTCGGCCAGAACACCGCCGCCATCGCCGCCAACGAAGCCCACTACGCCACCATGTGGGCCCAAGACGCCACCGCCATGTACAGCTACGCCACCGGCGCCGCCGCAGCCACCCAACTCCCCACCTTCACCCCACCGGAAACCACCGCCAACCCCGCCGGACCCGCCGACGACGGCTCCGGCTCCTACGCCGGCGCGGGCGAGGAGGGCTTGCTGCTCGACATCCTGGTCTCGCTGGTCGAGGTGGACAGCATCGCGCCGTTCGAGGGCGGCGGCGCAGGGCTGGAGTTCGGCGGCCTGGCCATCGAGGCGGCCAGCCTCGGGCCGTTCGCCGGGCTGGGCTTCACCGGTGACCTCGGCGCGGCCGGCAGCCTGGGCCTGATCAGCCAGACCGTGCCGCCGGTCGGGGGTCTGATGCCGGCCGCCGGGTTGCGCTCTTCGACCGGCCGGGTCGGGGCGGCCTGGGCTTCGATGGGCAAAGCGGTGCCGCTGAACGGACTGTCGGTGCCACAGGCTTGGGTCGCGGCCACGCCCTCGGTGGTGATGCGTGAAATCACCTTGGTGACAGCGCAATCCGGCACCGCCAGTGCAGCTGCCGCGGCCGCCGGAGCCGAGGTCCCCTACGCCGAGATGGCGCTGTCCGGGGTGGCCGGACGCGCTCTGGCCGGCACCGTCGGCCCCGGATCCCGGCCGCAGCAGACCCAGCCCAACGCCGGCGCGGCACGGCGGCCTGCCGGCCCGGCCGAATCGGCCGAAGAGCCCCAGGCGCCGCTGGAACCGGTGACCGGCGTGGAGATCCTCGCCGAACTGCGCGGTCTGGCCGAGCTGCGCGACGCCGGGGTACTGACCGCCCAGGAATTCGATCGGCAACGCGAACGCGTCATCGCGGATTTCATCGACGAGTGAGTACTGATTAGGAGGGTTGAAGAGATGTCTTTCGTTGTCGCGCAGCCGGAATCGCTGTCCGGTGCCGCCATCGACCTGCAGGGTATCGGCTCGGCGCTGCAGGCCCAGAGTGCCGCCGTGGCCGCCCCGACCACCACGATGGCGGCCCCGGCCTCCGACGCGGTGTCGGTGTCGGTCGCCACGATGTTCAACGCCAACGGCGCGCTGTTCCAGAGCGTGGCGGCCCAGGCCGCCGCCATCCACCAGATGTTCGTCAGCACCCTCGACGGCAGCGGCACCGCATATGCGACCGCCGAAGCCGCGAACGTGCTCGCCGCCCAATGAACTTTGCCGCGTTGCCGCCGGAGGTCAACTCCGCGCTCATGTACGCCGGACCCGGATCCGGCCCCATCCGAGCCGCAGCCACCGCCTGGAAAACCATGGCCGCCGAACTCGAAACCGCCGCCAACTCCTACCGCACCCTGATCACCGGACTCACCGACCAGACCTGGCAAGGCCCCGCCGCGGTCGCCATGGCCACCGCCGCAGCCCCCTACGCCACCTGGATGCACACCACCGCCACCCAAGCCGCCCACGCCGGCACCCAGGCAGCCGCCGCAGCAGCCGCCTACGAAACCGCCTTCGCCATGACCGTGCCCCCGGCCGTCATCACCGCCAACCGCACCCAACTGGCCACCCTGACCGCCACCAACCTCCTCGGCCAGAACACCGCCGCCATCGCCGCCAACGAAGCCCACTACGCCACCATGTGGGCCCAAGACGCCACCGCCATGTACAGCTACGCCACCGGCGCCGCCGCAGCCACCCAACTCCCCACCTTCACCCCACCGGAAACCACCGCCAACCCCGCCGAAGCCACCGCCGCCACCGCCGAAGCGGCCTCCGACGGAGGGATCTCACCCGGTCTGGCATTCGACCTGATCGGCGCGGTTTTCGAGGTCGGCAGCGTCGGTCCGTTCGGTGGCATCGGCCTGGGCGGCGCGTTCGGCGGCCTGGCGATCACCCTGGGAGAACTCGCCTTCCCGGAAGAGGGCGCCCTGGGGCTGGGCGCGCTGGGCGCCCTGGACCTGATCGGCACGGCCACGCCGACCGCTTCGATCGGGGCATCGACTGGTGCCACCGGGGCTACTTGGGCTTCCATGGGCCGGGCCGTGCCGCTGAACGGACTGTCGGTGCCGCAGGCCTGGGCCGCCGCCACCCCGTCGGCCGCGATACGCCAAATCACCTTGGTGACAGCGCAATCCGGCACCGCCAGTGCCGCCGCCGCGGCGGCCGGCGCTGAGATCCCCTACGCCGAGATGGCACTGTCCGGGGCCGCCGGACGTGCTCTGGCCGGCACCGTCGGCCCCGGATCCCGGCCGCAGCAGACCCAACCCAAGCCCATCGCGGCTCCGCGCCCACCCAAGCCGGCCCAGGAATCCCAAGAATCCGAAGACGCTCCCGCCCGGCCGAAGGCGATCGGCGTCGTCGCCGAACTGCGTGCGCTGGTCGAGCTGCGGGACTCCGGCGTGCTGACCCAGGAGAAATTCATCGAGCGCAAGGAACGGCTCCTCGGTGAGTGAACGTGGCCGCGGGGGATGATGGTGACCGATGGCCGATAAGACGGACACCCGCAGTCCCCGCAAAGCGATCCTCGGGCAGCTGCCGCGGATCAACCGGCCCGACGGCTCACCGATTCGGGTGCTGCTGGTCGACGACGAGCCGGCCCTGACAAACCTGGTGACGATGGCCCTGCACTACGAGGGCTGGGCCGTCGACGTCGCCCACAACGGACGCGACGCGGTGGCCAAGTTCCACAGCGGCGAACCCGATCTGCTGGTGCTCGACATCATGCTGCCCGACATCGACGGCCTGCAGATCCTGCAGCGGATCCGCGAATCCGACCCCTACACTCCGACGTTGTTCCTGACCGCCCGCGACTCGGTCACCGACCGGGTGACCGGGCTGACCTCCGGCGCAGACGATTACATGACCAAGCCGTTCAGCCTGGAGGAGTTGGTGGCCCGGCTGCGCGGGCTGCTGCGGCGTGGCAGTGCGCTGATGCCGCCGGTGGACGAGGTGCTCACCGTCGGTGATCTGATCCTCGACAGCGCCAGCCGCCAGGTCACCCGCGACGGCGTCCCGGTCTCGTTGAGCACCACCGAATTCGAGCTGCTGCGGTTCCTGATGCGCCACCCGGACCGGGCGCTGACCCGCGCCGAGATCCTGGACCGGGTGTGGAACTACGACTTCGCCGGGCGCACCAGCATCGTCGATCTCTATATCTCCTACCTGCGCAAGAAGATCGACGGCGACCGTCCGATGATCCACACCGTGCGCGGGGTCGGTTACCTGCTGAAGCCGCACCCGTGACCTGGCGGCCGCGGACCCTGCGCCGCAGGTTGGTGCTCGGGGTGTCGGCGGTGGTGACGGTGGTGTTCTTGGCGGTCGGCGTGGTCTCGGTGCTGAGCGTGCGCACGTTCGTGACCGCCACCAGTGACGCCGACGTCTCCGAGTCGCTCAACGCATTCAGCCACTCCTACGCCAAATATCGCCAGGTCGACAGCGTCGCC
The DNA here is from genome assembly GCF_020181635.2 of Mycobacterium zoologicum. Classification (NCBI taxonomy): domain Bacteria; kingdom Bacillati; phylum Actinomycetota; class Actinomycetes; order Mycobacteriales; family Mycobacteriaceae; genus Mycobacterium; species Mycobacterium zoologicum. The sequence continues at coordinate 114,396 of NZ_JAYJJS010000015.1, forward strand.
GGCCGCACCGGCGGGTCGGACATCGGGCAGGCAATCCTCGGTTTCAGCGATCAGACACCGGGCAACGTGCTCGCGGTGCTGCGCGACGGCGAGGTGATCGCCTCGGCGGTGTTCACCGTGGAGGATCCCTATCCCGCACCCCCCGACGTCATCGACGCGATCACCGCACACCATCGGCGCAACGGCACGCCGGAGACCATGCAGATGGGCAGCCTGGGTTCCTACCGGGTGGAGAGCCGCGTCGTCGATGCTCACGACACCCTGTTCATCGGTGGCTCGCTGCGACTGGCCGACCGCACTGTTGTTAGCCGAATGCGTTCTGCCGCAGAATTTTACGCGCTGGCACTGCTGCTCACCGCGGGATTGACGATAACGGTGGTCAGTTACGCCTTGCGCCCGCTGCGCCGAGTCGCGACCACCGCCGCCGCGGTGGCCGCGATGCCGCTCACCGACACCGACGAGCGCATCACCGTCCGGGTGGCCCCCGAGGACGTCGACCCCGAAAACGAGGTCGGTATTGTCGCCGGCGCACTGAATCGCCTGCTGGACAACGTCGACAGCGCCCTGGCCTATCGCAGTGCCGCCGACCGGCGGATGCGGCAGTTCATCACCGACGCCAGCCATGAGCTGCGCACCCCGCTCGCGGCCATCCGCGGGTATGCCGAACTGACCCGCCAGGACGCCTCGACGCTGCCTCCGACCACCGAGTACGCGCTGGCCCGCATCGAATCCGAGGCGCAGCGGATGGCGTCACTGGTCGAGGAGCTGCTGCTGCTGTCGCGGCTCGGCGAAGGCCAGGATCTGCACATCGAACGCGTCGACCTGTCCGAGCTGGCGCTGGACGCCGTCAACGACGCCGCGGCCGCGGCGCCGGGCCACCACTGGGTCAAGCAGCTGCCCGAGGCCCCGGTGTGGGTGCGCGGCGACCGCGCCCGGCTGCACCAAGTGCTGACCAACCTGCTCAAGAACGCCTGGGTGCACACCCCGCCCGGGGTGACCGTCACGACCGCCCTGACCGTGGACCGCTCGCCGGTGGGCGGACCGGTCGCGGAGCTGACGGTGGCCAACGACGGGCCCGGCATCGACCCGGAGATGGTGCCGCACCTGTTCGAGCGGTTCGTCCGCGCCGACAAGGCCCGCTCCAGCGAGCTGGGCAGCACCGGGCTGGGGCTGGCGATCGTCGCCTCGATCGTCGGCGCGCACAGCGGGAGCGTGGGGGTGGAGTCCCGCGACGGGCGGACCGTGTTCCGGGTGCGGCTGCCGGTGGCGGCGCCGCAGTCCTAGAAGGTGTGACTGCCCTCCGGAGACAGTACGAAGCCGGTGGTCCATGCCGGCGCACCGGTGGCGTCGACGGTGCAGCTCACGCTGTCCGCGGTGAGCACTCCGCAGGTGACCGTCGTCCCGGTGCCCTGCGCCGTCAGCTTCTTGCCGGCCGGCAGCAGGTGGTAGGAGGCGGGGTCGACATGGTCGACCTCCTCGGTGCTGCGGTGTTCGTAGCTGCGATAAGTCTCGAACTTGTCCAGGTCGCCGTCACCGAAGGTCGACTGCGCCGGGTCGGCGACATAGGCGCCTTTGGCGTTGGCGTAGTTGATATTCGAGTCGACCCCGGGAAGCTTCGCACCCCAGCAGGTGGCTTGGGATGCACTTCCCCACCGGGTGACGGTCATGATCCGGCAGCGCACCCCGTCCGGTGTGACGAACTGCCAGCCGCCGGCACCGTAGGTGGCGTAGGTGTAGTAAGCATCCGAATCCACCGGTTGCAGCGCCCGCAGGTCCGGGGCGGGATCGGCGGACGCCGGGGCGGCACCCAGGGCCGCGGCGCCGAGTACCGCGATGATCAACGACTTCGTGGACGTCATCAGCCCAGTATGGCGGGCCACCCTGCGCCCGCTCGTCGGCGAATAGGCTCATCACCCCGCCCTCGCCATTGCGATTTTTTCGATTATGGCTACCCTGGAGAGCATGGTCGCCACCCCGAAGAAGCTGTCGAGGAAGAGGACGGTCCTTCCTCCGGCGGACCTGCGGGAGCTGTCGGACCTCTCGAAGTTCCTGGACCAACACACCGAGCCCGCAGCACTACTGGGACCCGACGGTGAGCAGATCCCGCTGCCTATCGAGGTCTACGACGTACTGGTCCGTGTCGTCACCGCCATGGGCAGGCAACAGGCGGTCACCCTTGCCCCCATCGAGCAGCGCCTGACAACCCAGGAGGCCGCCGACCTGCTCGGCATCAGCCGACCCACCCTGATCAAGCTCATCGACAAGGAAGAGCTGCCCTGCGAGAAGCCGAGTGGGAGCCGTCATCGGCGAGTGCTGCTCAGCGATGTGCTCGATTACCAGAACCGCCGCGGCGCGAAGCGAGATGAGTTGTTGGCCAAGCTCGTTCACGACGCCGAGGACGACGGGCTCTACGACATCCCCGCCGAGCGCTACCAAGACGCCATCCGGCGAGCACGAGCGGAACGCCGCACAGAGTCCTGATGTCCGGCTTCCGGGTAGTGCTGGACACCTGTGTCCTGGTCCCCATCGTCAAAGCGGACCTGCTGCTCACACTCGCGGGACGCCAAGCATTCCATCCGCTTTGGAGCAACGCCATCTTGGGCGAGTTGTCGCGAGCTATCGTGATCGCCAACCCGGCAATGACTGAGGAGCGTGCCACCGCACGCATCGCGGACATGAACGCCGCGTTCGAGGACGCCTTGATCGAGGGTTGGGAACCCATCGAGGACTGCGTCTCAGGGATGCCCGACTTCGACGATCGTCATGTGGTTGCCGCCGCAGTCCGCGGCAACGCAGCAGCAATCGTCACCGACAACACCAAGCACTTCCCCGACGAGGCTCTTCGCGCATGGGGACTGCACGCCGTCAGCTCCGACGACTTCCTACTCGATTTACTCGATCTGAACCCGAGCGGAATGCTGGGTTGCCTTATCGAAATGTCCGGCAGGCGAAGGAATCCGCCGATAACAGTCGATGACCTCATTGCCGCGTTGGGGCGCGCAACGGTACCGAAATTCGCCCGCGAACTGCGCTCAATCCTCGACGACTCGTAACGCGAGCAACGCTCTCCATTGCGCGTGCCAAGAACCATAACCTGATGCGGTTCGGGGGGATGGAGGTTCGTTGCCCGGTGGCGCCCTGCGAACTGGATACCCAGCGTCCCCAGGAACGGACATGCTATGAACAGACCGACTTTCTCAACGCCCGAAACCCGACTTTTATCAAATTAGTGCGCACCGCTTGAGCGGATTGTGGCCAGTGCGG
>NZ_JAYJJS010000016.1:0-116734 GCF_020181635.2 Mycobacterium zoologicum
CGGGAAACCGCCCTGAACAGCAGAAAAGCGCCCACGAAAACCCGTGGAGCGCCACTAGTGTTCGATTTGTGGGTAGGGATGCGTTCGGCGATCGGGACACCATCATGGGGTGCCTGGACGCGATGGAGGCGGTCCATGCCCGGTTGGCGCGGTGCTCGTTCGACGCGTTGAGTCCGCAGGAGTTGGTGGAGGTGCTGGCCCGCCGGGAGGCGCTGGCCCGGCAGGCCCCGGTCATCGATCACCAGATCGTGGCCCGCTTCGTGGCCGAGGGCCATTGCGAGGCGCTGGCGGGATGCTCACTGGCCAAGGCCCTGGGTGAGCGGTTGCGGATCAGCGCCACAGAAGCCCGCCGGCGCATCGATGAGGCCGCGGTACTGGGTCCGCGCACCGCGATCACCGGTGAGGCCCTCGCACCGGTGCTGCCCAGCCTGGCTGCCGCCCAAGCGGGCGGGCAGATCGGCCCCGAGCATGTGGCGATCGCGGTCAAAGCGATAGACAAGATCCCGGCCCGGATCGCGGCCGCCGATCGGGAGCGCGCCGAACGCGACCTGGCCGAAATGGCGACACAGTTCGCCCCGGAGACCTTCCGGCGCCTGGCGGTGCACCTGATCGCCGTATTGGATCAAGACGGCAAGGAACCCGACGACCGCCAACGCCACGCCCAGCGCGGCCTGCGACTCGGTCCGCAACGCCCCGACGGGATGAGCAGCCTGTCCGGCACGATCAGCGCGCAGCTGCGGGCCACCCTGGAACCGGTCCTGGCCAAGCTTGCCGCCCCGGGAATGTGCAACGCCACCGACGAGGCCCCCTGTGTCTCCGGCACCCCCAGCCAGGAGCAGATCGAGCACGATCACCGCACCCGCGACCAACGCCAGCACGACGCGCTGCTGGCCGCGCTACGGGCCACCCTGGCCAGTGGGGACCTCGGCCAACTCAACGGCCTGCCGGTCACCGTGATCGTGACGACCACCCTGACGCAATTGCAGGCCGCCACCGGCACCGCCCACACCGGCGGTGGCTCCCTGCTGCCAATGAGTGATCTGCTGCAGATGGCCTCACACGCCCACCAACTTGTTGAATCCATTCCTGGAGGGTCTGGTCTGCAGCCATGCTCTTCGAGGCGGTGGTCGGCTCCGCTCGATGCGTATCTGTCACCTGCGAGGGTTGACTCAGTAGTGACCTGCGTCCGTCCACCGCCGCACCGAGGAGTGGCTTGAGAGAGGCCTGCATAGCCGAAAGTTGATGTGCCCTCCTCGCTTCCAACGAATCGAGAAGGAGCCGCACACATGCAAGCACTATCCAGCATCGATCACCGGGTGGTAATCGCCATCGATCCGCACAAAGCATCGTGGACCGCCGCAGCTGTCGGCGAATCCCTGCAACCATTTGCCACGTTGCGAGTACCCGTGAGCCCAGAGGGCTACCGCTCCCTGCACCGCTTCGCCCGCACCTGGCAGGCCAACCTGTGGGCCATCGAAGGTGCCCATGGAATGGGTGCTCCGTTGACCGCACAGCTGGCCCGCGACGGTGTGGACGTGGTGGACGTGCCCGCCAAACTTGCTGCCCGCGTGCGGCTTCTGTCCACCGGCCACGGACGAAAGAACGACGACGCCGATGCTCTGTCGGTGGGCATCGCCGCACTCAACGCTGCCCAGCTCACCACCGTCACCGTCGATGACGCCGCCGCCGCACTACGGGCCATCGTCGAGCACCGCGAAGACTTGGTGAAGACCCGCACGCAAACCATCAACCGGCTCCACGTCGTCCTCACCCGATTGAGCCCCGGCGGAGCACCGGGCAATCTCACCGCCGACCGTGCCGCGACTCTGCTATCCACGCTCCGACCCCGCGACCCTGCCTTAAAGACCTTTCGCGCCTTGGCTACCGACCTTGTCAGCGAGATACGCCACCTCGATCGCCGCATCGCTAAGGCCGTCCGCGACATCAAATCCGCGGTCACCGCATCCAAGACCACCCTCACCGAACTGCACGGCATCGGAACACTCTCGGCTGCCAAAATCATCAGCCACGTCGGATCCATCGACCGATTCCGTTCAGCGGCCGCCTTCGCCACCTACACCGGGACAGCTCCCATCGAAGTGTCCTCCGGCGATGTCACCAGACACCGACTCTCCCGGGCCGGGAACCGTCAACTCAACTCCTGCCTGCACGTCATGGCACTGACCCAAGTCCGCAACCATCCACCAGCACAGGCCTACTACCAGCGCAAACGATCCGAAGGCAAAAGCAAGCGTGAAGCAATGCGCTGCCTCAAACGACGCCTATCCGACGCGGTCTACCGACAGCTCACCCGCGACGCCCGCCTACATGAGGCGGACCCGGGAGGACACCCGGGGGCGGCTCTATCGTCTCGCGCGGCCGGCTGACACCCCGCACACCGGCACTTCAGACAAGTCACTTCCCGGGCCCGCCAGACCAACCTACAACGCCCCCCTTGACACAGAGAGGCGTCACTACCTGAGCATCTTCGACGGCCACGGCCGAGCGCTGTGGCTGGGCCGGTCCAAACGCCTCGCCACCGCCGATCAGCGCATCGTGCTGCACGCCCGCGACCGCGGCTGCACCCGACCCGGCTGCACCGTCCCGGGATACCTGACCCAGGCCCACCACATGCGCGAGTGGGCCGATGACGGCCACACCGACATCGATGACCTGACCCTGGCCTGCGCCCCCGACAACCGGATGGCCACCGAACAGGGCTGGACCACCCACCTCGGTGACACCGGCCGCGTCGAATGGATCCCCCCACCCAAACTCAACCACGGCCAACCCCGCACCAACCCCTTCCACCTCATCGAAACCACCATCGACTACCACCGCGCCGCACCTGAGGTTGAGCCGCCCGACCCCCAACCACCACCACCGGGTTGGCCGGACCTCGACGAACCCCTACCCGGCGACCCCGGCTACGACGAAGCCTTCGAGGGGCTGCTCCGCAGCTACGAGGCCATGGACTACGACGCCCTCGCCAACCGATTCAGCCTCGCCGACGACTGGGAAGAAACCGGCTGACGAATCGGTGCTCAGCCGCCGTGGCAGCCGGTGCCGCTGCCGGGCCCGCCCGGGCCGCCGCCGCCGGGGTTGGGAACGCAGCCGCCACCACCGCCGGAGTGACTGCCGGGAGTGGTACCCGCGGCGCCCGCCGTTCCGTTGGAGCCGTTCATGCTGCCCGCACCGCCCACGCCGCCGGTTCCGCCCTGACCGCCGGGGGTATCGGGTCCCTTGATCCCGGCGTCGCCACCGTTGCCGTACCACGATCCGGCGTTGCCGCCCGCGCCGCCGGCGCCGCCGTTGCCACCGTTGCCGAACATGCTGCCGCCGTCACCACCGGCCCCGCCCGCCGCGCCGGCCACGCCGGCACCGCCGTCGCCACCGTTGCCGATCATGCCCGCCGAGCCGCCGGCCCAGCCGGCGCCGTCGTTCACGCCGGCCACACCGTCGGCCCCGGCCCCGCCGTTGCCGAACAGGAAGCCCCCGTCGCCGAGGTCGCCGTACAGGCCGGTGCTGCCCAGCAGCGAGGTGTTCGCGTCGGTGAAGTCGTCGACGCCATTGCCGATCAGGTCGCGACCGAACAGGTAGACGAACGGCGCGTTGAGCATTTCGGCCACCTGCGCGCCGGAGTCACTGGCCAGCCATACCTGCAGCGCGTCGTTGACCGACTGCCCGAAGTCGGACGGGTCCAGCGCCACGGCACTGCCGCTGAAATCGGTGAACGAGTCGGCGGCTGTCCCGCCGTCGAAGACGTTCACCAGCGGGTCGACGAACACGTCCCACAGGTCGGCGTGCGCGGTGGGGGCGGCGACCGATGTCATTCCCCCGGCCAGGAAGGCCGCGGCTGTGGCGCCTACGCCGATCATGCGCTTGCTGTGACTAGCCATCGTGCACCTCGTTCTACGGAATCCAGCCAGGTATTACTCAGATTGGTCACACTAATGCCTGAACCCGAAGATGCAAGTTGATCAGTCGCAATTACCCGCTCTTGCGGACAATATCCCGGCCCTTACCCGATGACGCGGTCCGGCCTGGTGTAGACGTTCATCGCGTCGCCGCGCAGAAACGCCACCAGCGTCAACCCGGCTTCGGCAGCCAGATCGACGGCCAGCGACGACGGGGCCGACACCGCGGCCAGCAGCGGCACCCCGGCCATCACCGCCTTCTGGGTCAGCTCGAACGACGCCCGCCCACTGACCAGCAGCACCGCCCCGGTCAGCGGTACCCGACCGTGTTCGAGCGCCCAGCCGATCACCTTGTCGACCGCATTGTGCCGTCCGACATCTTCGCGAACCACCAGCAGCGACCCGTCCGTGTCGAACAACGCGGCGCCGTGCAGTCCGCCGGTACGGGCGAACATGTCCTGGGCGGCCCGCAGTTGGTCGGGCATCGCCGTCAGGGCCGCCGCGCTGACCCGCACCGGATCGTCGCCGGGGCCGTAGCGGCTGGCCAACCGCACCGCTTCCAGAGATGCCTTGCCGCACACCCCGCACGACGAGCTGGTGTAGAAGTTGCGGGTCAGATCCACGTCCGGTCGCGGCACGTGCTCGGCCAGCGTCACCTCGAGCACGTTGTAGTCCTGCGGTGGGTTCTGCCCGGTGCCGCAGCAGTAGCGTGCCGTCACCACGTCGTCGCGGCCGGCGATGATCCCCTCGGTGAGCAGAAACCCCTGGACCAGTTCGACATCGGCTCCGGGGGTACGCATCGTGACGCTGAGCGGAGCGCCGTTCACTCGGATTTCCAGCGGCTCCTCGACGGCCAGAGTCTCCTCACGTTGCGTCGTCGTGCCGGCGCGAAGGTGCCGGGCGTTGCGGCGTATGACCCGACCCATGTTCCCCATCATGCTCGCCGGGGTGGTGCGCCGCGGTTAGGCTCGGACAATGAGTGAGCGAAAGTTCCTTGGCTGGCCGGTGATCCGGCAACTGCGCACCGGTGACCTGCTGGGCCGCGGCCCCGCGGTGACGTCCGAACACACCCGCGAGACCACTCCACGAACCGCGACCGCCGACCGGGTCGTGGCCAGCGTCTGCCCGTACTGTGCGGTGGGCTGCGGCCAACGCGTCTACGTCAAAGACGAGAAGGTCGTCGGCATCGAGGGCGATCCGGACTCGCCGATCTCCCGGGGCCGGTTGTGCCCGAAGGGTGCGGCCAGCGAGCAGCTGGTGAACTCCCCCGGCCGGCAGATCACCGTGCTCTACCGCGCGCCGCGGGCCACCGACTGGCAGCCGCTGGAGCTTGACACCGCGATCGACATGGTGGCCGACCGATTCATCGCCTCGCGGCGCGACACCTGGCAGGACGCCGACGAAAATGGGCGCGCACTGCGCCGCACCATGGGCATCGCCTCATTGGGCGGCGCCACGCTGGACAACGAAGAGAACTACGTCATCAAGAAACTCTTCACCGCCGCCGGCGTCATACAGATAGACAACCAAGCTCGTATTTGACACTCCGCCACGGTTCCCGGTCTGGGAGCCTCCTTCGGTCGCGGTGGGGCGACGCAATTCCTGCAAGACATGGCCAATGCCGACTGCATAGTCATCCAGGGTTCGAACATGGCCGAGTGCCACCCGGTGGGATTCCAGTGGGTGGCCGAGGCCAAAGCCCGCGGCGCGGTGGTGATCCACGTCGATCCGCGCTTCACCCGCACATCGGCTGTGTGCGACAAGCACATTCCGATCCGGGCCGGATCCGACGTGGTGCTGCTGGGTGCGCTGATCAACCACATCCTCACCGAGGGCCTGTGGTTCGGTGACTACGTGCTGGCCTACACCAACGCCGCGACGCTGGTCGGTGAGGACTTCCGCGACACCGAGGATCTGGGTGGGCTGTTCTCCGGGTTCGACCCGGCCACCGGCAGCTACGACAACGCGACATGGGCCTATCAACGAGACGAGGCCGGCTCGCCGGTGACCGACGTGACGCTGCAGCACCCGCGCACGGTGTTCCAGATCCTCAAGCGGCACTACGCCCGCTATACCCGCGACATGGTCCGCGAGGTCTGCGGCATCGACGGGGCAGCATTCGACTATCTGGCCGCCGCGGTGACATCCAATTCCGGGCGGGAGCGCACCACCTGCTTCGCCTACGCCGTCGGCTGGACCCAGCACACCCTGGGCGCCCAGTACATCCGCACCGCCGCGATCCTGCAGTTGCTGCTGGGCAATGTGGGCCGCCCGGGCGGCGGGATCATGGCGCTGCGCGGGCACGCCAGCATCCAGGGCTCCACCGATATCCCGACGCTGTTCGACATGCTGCCCGGCTATCTGCCGATGCCGCACGCCGGCAAGCACGACACCCTGGCGGACTACCTGGCCGCCGTCGCCTCCAAGCAGCAGAAGGGGTTCTGGGCCAACGCCGACGCCTACACTGTGAGCCTGCTCAAGGCGTGGTGGGGCAAGGCCGCGCATGCCGAAAACGACTGGGGCTTCGACTATCTGCCGCGGCTGACCGGCGCGCACGGCACCTATCAGACCGTCACCGGGATGCTGGACGACAAGGTGCAGGGCTACTTCCTGCTCGGCCAGAACCCGGCCGTCGGTTCGGCCAACGGCCGCCAGCAGCGCCTCGGCATGTCGCACCTGAAATGGCTGGTGGTCCGTGACCTCAACCTGATCGAGTCGGCCACCTGGTGGAAGGACGGACCCGAGATTGCCTCCGGCGAGCTGCGCGCGGAAGACATCGACACCGAGGTGTTCTTCCTGCCGGCTGCCAGCCACGTGGAGAAGGCCGGGACCTTCACCCAGACCCAGCGACTGCTGCAGTGGCGGCACAAGGCCGTCGAACCGCCGGGCGACGCCATCAGCGAGCTGGCGTTCTTCGTCGAGCTGGGCAACCGGATTCGCGCCAAGCTGGCCGGCTCCACCGATCCGGCCGACCGGCCGCTGCTGGATCTGGTCTGGGACTACCCCGTTGACGAACACGGCGATCCCGATCCGCAGTTCGTGCTGGCCGAGATCAACGGCCACCAACTGACCGGTGACGAGGCCGGCCGGTGCCTGTCGGGTTTCACCGAACTGCGCGCCGACGGTTCCACCGCCGCCGGCTGCTGGATCTACAGCGGCGTGTACGCCGACGGGGTCAATCAGGCCGCCCGTCGGGTGCACCGTGGCGGGCCGGGCCGCACCCAGTCGCAGTGGGGCTGGGCCTGGCCGGCCGATCGCCGGATCCTGTACAACCGGGCGTCTGCCGACCCGGGCGGCGTGCCCTGGAGCGAACGCAAGAAATACATCTGGTGGGACCCCGAGTTGGGCCGCTGGGTGGGCGATGACGTGCCTGACTTCGTGATCGACCGCGCCCCGGGATCGTCGGGTGATCCGGCGACCGGTGGACCGGCTGCGTTGGGCGGCGACGATCCGTTCGTGATGCAGCCCGACGGCAAGGGCTGGCTGTTCGCGCCCAAGGGCGTCGTCGACGGTCCACTGCCCACGCACTACGAACCGCAGGAATCCCCGGTGGTCAACGCGCTGCACGCTCAACAGCGCAACCCCGCCCGAATCACCTTCTCGCGCAAGGACAATCTGTCCGCCCCCAGCGCCGGGGAGCCGGGCGCCGACGTCTACCCCTACGTGTTCACCACCTATCGGCTGACCGAGCACCACACCGCTGGCGGGATGAGCCGCTGGCTGCCGTACCTGGCCGAGCTGCAGCCGGAGATGTTCTGCGAAGTGTCGCCGGCACTGGCCGCCGAACGGGGCCTGGAGAACTACGGCTGGGCCACCATCATCTCGCCGCGGGCGGCGATCGAGGCTCGCGTGCTGGTGACCGATCGGATGACGCCATTGGTGGTGGGCGGGCACACGGTGCACCAGATCGGGCTGCCGTACCACTGGGGAGTCGGTGGCGACGCGGTGGTCAGCGGGGACGCCGCCAACGACCTGCTCGGGGTGACACTGGATCCCAACGTGCAGATCCAGGAGTCCAAGGCCGGTTCGTGCGACATCCGGCCGGGCCGTCGGCCGCACGGCGAGGAGTTGTTGCGTCTGGTCGCCGAGTACCAAAGTCGTTCCGGCGCAACGCCAGAGACCGGAAACACCGATCCGGAGAGGCAGGACTGATGGGCCAACTGTCCGGACCTACCGACCCCGCCGCCGACGCCGGGTGGTCAGAGATACCCGGAAAGCGGCACCCGCGCAAGGGGTTCCTGACCGACACCTCGATCTGTATCGGCTGCAAGGCCTGCGAGGTGGCCTGCAAGGAGTGGAACCACAATCCGGCCGACGGTGACCTGGAGCTGCTCGGGTCGTCCTACGACAACACCGGCGCGCTGGGCGCCAACACCTGGCGGCACGTGGCGTTCATCGAGCAGGGCCGCGACGCCATCGCCGAGGCGCGGGAGAGCGGACGGCAGCTGATCGACCTGGGCATGCCGAAAATGCCCGGCGCGGCACCGGATCTCACTCCTCCCGACACCGATCAGTTCCGCTGGCTGATGTCCTCGGACGTCTGCAAGCACTGCACGCATGCCGGGTGCCTCGACGTCTGCCCGACGGGATCGTTGTTCCGCACCGAGTTCGGCACCGTGGTGGTACAGGACGACATCTGCAACGGCTGCGGCAACTGTGTGCCGGCGTGTCCGTTCGGCGTGATCGAGCGCCGACCCAACGGCACGGCGGGCGTATCGGCCGAACGCGCCGGTATCGCCCAGAAGTGCACCATGTGCTACGACCGGCTGGTCGACGACGAGATTCCGGCCTGCGCGAAAACCTGTCCGACCGAATCGATCAAGTTCGGCGACCACGACGATCTCGTCGCCGAGGGCCGGGAGCGGGTTGCCCGGCTGCACGCGCAGGGCCGCACCGAGGCCCGGCTCTACGGCGCCAATGCCAATGACGGTGTCGGCGGCACCGGGTCGGTCTTTTTGCTGCTCGACGAGCCGGAGGTGTACGGCCTGCCGCCCGACCCACGGGTGGGCACCGCGGACCTGCCGGAGATGTTCCGGCGGGCCGGACTGGCCGCCGCCGGGATGATCGGCGCGGTGGCGGTGGCGTTTCTGGGGAGGCGACGGTGAGCACCCAGCAGCAGCCCAGGCGGCGTCGGCGTCGCGGCGGTGGCGACGGCGGCCGCGAGATGCCGATGGTGCCCGACGTGACGTTCAGCTCCTACTACGGCCGGCCGGTGGTCAAGCCCGCGCCGTGGTCGCACGAGATCGCCGCGTATCTGTTCCTCGGCGGGGTTGCGGGCGGCTCCGGACTGCTGGCCGCCGGCGCCCAGTTGACCGGGCGAAAGGTGTTGCGGCGCAACTCCCGGCTGGCAGCGCTGGCAGCGGTGGCGCTGAGTGCGGCTGCGCTGATCAGCGACCTCGGCCGCCCGGAGCGGTTCGTCAACATGCTGCGCACCATCAAGCTCACCTCACCGATGAGCGTGGGGTCGTGGATCCTGTCGGCGTTCAGCACCGGTGCCGGGGTGGCCGCGGCCGCGGAGGTCGACCGGCTGACCGGCGAGCGGCTGCCGCTGGGTCCGCTGCGCGGTGTGCTGCGCGCGGTGGAGGGCCCGGCCGGATTGGAGGCGGCGGTGTTCGCGGCACCGCTGGCCGTATATACCGCAGTGCTGTTGGGCGACACCGCAACCCCGACCTGGCATGGCGCCCATCGGGACCTGCCGTTCGTGTTCGTCAGTTCGGCCGGCCTGGCCTCCGGCGGCCTGGCGATGCTGACCACGCCGGTGGCCGAGGCCGGGCCGGCGCGGCGCCTGGCGATGCTCGGCGTCCTCGGCGACGTGATCGCCACCCGGTTCATGGAGCAGCGGATGGACCCGGTGGCCGCCGAGCCGCTGCATGAGGGCCGGGCCGGGGCGATGCTGCGGGCCAGCGAACGCCTGGCGGTGGCCGGCGGTATCGGCACGCTGTTGGGCGGCCGGCACCGTGGGGTGGCGGCGCTGTCGGGGGCGGCGTTGCTGGCGGCGTCGGCACTCACCCGGTTCGGGGTGTTCGAGGCCGGGATCGCCTCGGCGAAGGATCCCCGCTACACCATCGAGCCGCAGAAGCGCAGGCTGGCGGCGCGCCGTGCCGCGGGGATCACCGACGATTCGATCACCACGGCGGGGTAGCCGACTAATCGGTCATCTTGTGCAGCGCCGATCCTTTGTGCATGGCGATGTGGTCGGTCTTGTCGCTTTTGATCTCGTACTGCGGGTCGTCCGGGCTGCAGTGCCGGCGATGCCCCTTGTAATCGGTGTCCGCGGTGTGGACCTCGGTGATCCGGCCGGTCACGTAACCGGCCTCGGAGTTCCACCGCACGTGATCACCCACGTTGAATTCACTCATCGCACCTCGATTCCGCTGCCCGCCACGGTATGCCCGATCACCGGATACCCGGGAAGCTCGCCGACCACCAGCAGGCCCCCGGAGGTCTGCGCGTCGGCCAGCAGTAGCAGGTCGTCCTCGGTCACCCCGGGTCCGGGGCGCAGGTGCGGGCGCACCCAGTCGAGGTTGCGTCGGGTACCGCCGGAGACGAATCCGTCGCGCAGCGCGTCGCGAGCGCCCTCGATCACCGGCACCGCCGCGCGGTCGATCACCGCGCCGATGCCGGAGGCCCGGCACAGCTTGTAGAGATGGCCGAGCAGCCCGAACCCGGTGACGTCGGTGGCGGCGCGCAACCCGGCCGACACCGCAGCCACCGCCGCGTCGCGGTTCAGCGCGATCATGGTGGCGATCGCCTCGCCGAACACCTCGCCGGTCGCCTTGTGCCGGTTGTTGAGCAGCCCCACCCCGATCGGTTTGGTCAACGTCAGCGGCTGGCCCGCTCGTGCGGCGTCGTTGCGCAGCAACCGATTCGGGTCCGCCACTCCGGTGACCGCCATGCCGTACTTCGGCTCCGGATCGTCGATGGAGTGTCCCCCGATCACCGGGCACCCCGCCTGCGCCGCCACCGCCAGCCCACCGCGCAGTACCTCGGTCATCAGTTCCATCGGCAACGTCTCCCGCGGCCAACCGACCAGATTGATCGCGACCACCGGCTCTCCGCCCATCGCGTAGACGTCCGACAGCGCGTTGGCGGCGGCGATTCGGCCCCAGTCGTAGGCGTCATCCACCACCGGGGTGAAGAAGTCCGCGGTGGACAGCACGGCCAGGTCGTCGCGCACCAATACCGCCGCGGCGTCGTCGCCGTCGTCGAGGCCGACCAGCACCCGGCCGCCGGATTGGCCGGTCAGGCCGCGCACCGCGTCTTCCAGCTCACCGGGCGGGATTTTGCACGCACAGCCGCCGCCATGTGCGTAGCCGGTCAATCGGATGCGCTGCGCCGAGCCCATCGGCTTAGGCTAGTCACCGCGTCGTCATCGACGCAGGGAGGCGTCTGAGTCCTGGTGGGCTCCCCGGTCTTCAAAACCGGTGAGGTCGAGCAACTCGGCCTGGCGGGTTCGATTCCCGTCCGCCTCCGCTCGTGTCGAGGAGGTGGGAGTGAACGAGGTGGACCCGCGGCGCGCGATTCCGCGCACCGACGCGCTGCTGATGCTGCCCAGCGTGGCCGCCGCCCGCACCCGACTCGGCGAACATGTGGTGCGCGGGCTTGTGCGCGACGCTCAGGACCTGGCGAGACGCGGTGAACTCGCACCTGATCAGGTGGAATACGCTGTGCTGAAACAGCTTTCAGAACACACCGGGAGCACTTTGCGTCCCGTGCTCAACGCGACCGGGGTGGTGGTGCACACCAACCTGGGCCGGGCGCCGTTGTCGGCCGCCGCGGTCGATGCCCTGGTGGCTGCCAGCGGTTACGTCGACGTCGAGTTGGACCTGGCCACCGGGGCCCGGTCGGCGCGTGGTGTCGCCGCGCGAGCGGCACTGCTGGCGGCATGCCCGCCCGCCGAGGACGCCCTGGTGGTCAACAACGGCGCCGCCGCCTTGGTTTTGGCGACCACCGCACTGGCCACCGGCAGGGAGGTGGTGGTCAGCCGTGGTGAGTTGATCGAGATCGGAGCCGGGTTCCGGTTGCCCGACCTGATCGCCTCCACGGGTGCCAGGTTGCGTGAGGTGGGTACCACCAATCGCACCCACCTGCGTGACTACGCCGAAGCCCTCGGCCCACAGACCGGCTGCATCCTGAAGGTCCATCCCAGCAACTTCGCCGTCCACGGATTCACCGCGGCGGTCGAACTACGCGAATTACGGCCGCTGGCAGCAGAATACGATGTGCCACTGGTGGCTGACCTGGGCAGCGGGCTCCTCGCGCCCGACGCACGGCTGCCCGGCGAGCCGGATGCGACCACAGCCCTGACCGATGGCGCAGACGTGATCACCGCCAGCGGGGACAAGCTGCTCGGCGGCCCACAGGCCGGCGTGGTGCTGGGCCGCGGCGAGATCGTGGCCCGGCTGGCCCGGCATCCGTTGGCCCGCGCGGTGCGCGCCGACAAGCTCACGCTCGCGGCACTGGAGGCGACGGTCTCCGGCGCGGCTCCCCCGGCCACCCGGGCCCTGCACGCCGACCCGGGCCGATTGCAGGCCCGCGCGCAACGGCTGGCCGATGCGGTCGGGGCCACCGTCGTCGCGCACGACGGCCGGGTCGGGGGTGGTGGTGCGCCGGGAGTCCCGCTGCCGGGCTGGGCGGTGCGATTGCCGGAAACGGTGGCCGCGCCACTGCGCCTCGGTGATCCCGCGGTGCTGCCCAGGGTGCATGACGGGGCCTGCCTGCTCGATCTGCGCTGCGTGGCCGAGCCCGACGACGAACGGCTGCTGGCCGCGGTGCGAGCCGCTCTCGACCGGATCAATTGAAGATGTTCGTCGTCGCCACCGCCGGCCACGTCGATCACGGCAAATCCACCCTGGTGCGCGCACTGACCGGAATGGAACCCGACCGGTGGGCCGAGGAACGCCGCCGCGGGCTCACCATCGACCTCGGATTCGCCTGGACCGCACTGCCGTCGGGTCAGCAGGTGGCCTTCGTCGATGTCCCGGGCCACGAACGCTTCCTGCCCAACACCCTGGCCGGCCTGGGGCCCGCCTCGGTCGTCTGCTTCGTGGTCGCCGCCGACGAAGGCTGGCAGGAACAATCGGGCGACCATCGCGACGCCCTTGCAGCCCTGGGCATTTCCCAAGGACTTGTGGTACTCACCCGAGCTGATCGGGCCGGCGCCGCACGCATCGACGAGGTGTCACACCAGGCCCGAAGCGAGCTCGCCCAGACCGGCCTGCACGATGCCCCGCTCGTCGTCGTGTCGGCAGCCGACGGCACCGGCCTGGACACGCTGCGGGCGGTTCTCGACGACATGCCGGCCCGGTCGCCGGCACCCCAAGCGGACGGACGGGTCCGGCTGTGGGTCGATCGATCGTTCAGCATCACCGGCGCGGGGACGGTGCTGACCGGCACCCTGACCGCCGGAACCCTGACCGTCGGTGATCACCTGCAGTTGGTGCATCGCGGACAGCCGCGCGACGTGGTGGTCCGCGGGTTGCAGAGCTGCGGCGAGCCGCACGCGGCGCTCGGCCCCACCGCCCGGGTGGCGGTCAACCTGCGGGGTGTGGCTGCCGGTGACGCCGGACGCGGCGACGTCCTGGTGACCCCCGACGCGTGGTTCACCACCGCTGTCGTCGACGTACGGCGTGACACCGGCGCATCGCTGAACGACGCCCCCGCGTGTCTCGTCGTCCACGCCGGCACCGCCGCGGTGCCCGCCCGACTGCGGTGTTTCGACGGCGAGCACGCCCGCCTGACGCTGGAATACCCTGTGCCGCTGTCCCTCCCGGACCGCCTGCTGCTACGAGATCCCGGAGCGCGCCGCATCCTGAGCGGAGTGACGGTGCTCGACGCCGACCCACCCACGCTGCGGCGTCGTGGCGATGCGGCCCGCCGAGCCACCGCGCTGGCAGGTTTCGATCCGAACGGTGACCCGGCCGCAGAGGTGAGCCGGCGCGGAGCCGTCCGTGAACGACTGCTGCGGACGCTGGGCTTCACCTGGCCGGCGGTACCCCCTGGCGTCCGGGCTCTCGGCGACTGGTGGGTCGATGAGTCCCACTATGCCGGATGGCGGCAACGTCTGATCGATACGGTGCAGCAGCTACAGCATCAAGATCCGTTGGCGGGCGGTCTTTCTCGTGGAGCAGCCGCGGGTCTGCTCACCCTGCCGGATCAGGGATTGCTGGCTGCGCTCATCACCGATGCCGCGCTGGAGGAGCACGCCGGGCGGATTCGGCTGCCGGATGCCGTCGGCGACCTCGGGCCGGCCGAGGCCGCGATAGCCGAGTTGGAAACCCGTCTTGCGGCAACCCCGTTCCATGCTCCGGAGGCCGACGACCTGACCGAACTGCGACTGGGGATACGCGAGCTGGCCGCGGCCGAGCGGGCCGGCCGGCTGCTACGACTGCGTGAGGAACTGGTGCTGCTGCCGAGTGCCCCGGCCCTGGCCATGCGCGAGCTGGCCCGGTTGGATCAGCCGTTCACCGCCAGCACCGCCCGCCAGGCCCTGAACACCACCCGGCGAGTCATGATCCCGCTGCTGGAGCACCTCGACACCCGAGGCTGGACCCGTCGGATCGATGCGGTCCACCGGGAAGTCGTGCACTGAATGGTGCCGGGAAACACGAAATGCCCCGGCGAACCGGGGCATTCTGATGTGCCCTGGGTTGCACGGAGTCGGTTTGCTTGACTTCTGGTCACGACGTCCACGAAGGAGCCGTGTCCGTGCCCAAGCGTTATCCCGAAGAGTTCCGCCGCAAGGTGCTCGACCTGGTGGCCGCTGGCCGTCCGATCGCGCAGATCGCAGCGGATCTGAATGTCAGCGACCAGACCATCTACGGCTGGCGAAAACAGGAACTCATCGACACCGGCCAGCTACCAGGGCTCAACCGCGCTGAGCTGGCCGAGCTCAACGCAGCCAACAGGCGCATCCGCGAGTTGGAAACTGAGGTGGCCGTCCTGAAAAGGGCACGTGAGCTGCTGCGGGAGCCGCACGACCCAAAAGGCGGTACGCGGCCATAGAGACTATGGCCGCAGAAGGACTCCCCGTACAGGTGGCCTGCCGGCTGTTGGAGGTCACCGAGTCGGGTTACTACGCATGGCGCAGCCGGGCGCCGTCGGCTCGGGAGGTCCGCCATGCGTGGCTGACCGAGCAGATCCGGGCAGTACACATAGCCTCGCGGGGTACCTACGGCGCCCGCCGGGTTCACGCCGAACTCACCCTCGGCCTGGGGCTGCAGGTCGGCCACAACCAGGTCGAGATGTTGATGGCTCGCGCGGGCATCAAGGGTCTGCCAGGTACTCGTCGTGCCCGGCCCCGTCACGAGACGCCCACCGCGACTGATCTGGTGGAGCGGATGTTCACCCGTGATGCTCCAAATCGGTTGTGGGTCACCGATATCACCGAACATCGCACCTACGAAGGCAAGGTGTATTGCGCGGTGGTACTGGACACGTTCTCCAGGCGGGTGGTCGGCTGGTCGATCGATTCGAGTCAGACCGCGGCGCTGGTCACCAACGCGCTCGGCATGGCGATCAGCAACCGCGACCCCCATGCCGGTGGGATCATCCATTCCGACCACGGCGTGCAATTCACCTCCTGGGCATTCACCGATCGGGCCAAGCGGTCGGGGTTGGTCCCGTCGATGGGTTCGATCGGCGATTGCTACGACAATGCAATGATCGAATCATTCTGGGGCAGAATGCAAACCGAGCTACTCAACCGCAAACGCTGGAAGACCAGAATCGAACTAGCAAACGCGATCTTCGACTACCTGGAGATCTTCCACAACCGCCAACGCCGCCACTCCGCCCTCGGCATGCGCACTCCGATAGAGTTCGAACTGTTACACCAATCCGCCAAACCCGTGGCCTGAAACCAAGTATGGCGACACCACCGAACCCAGGGCACATCATTCCGTGTTTGTTGCGCGACAGGTGCCGGTTACGGAGCTTCCGGGGTCAGCCCGAGGTCCAGCGCGCTGTACAGCCCGGCGTCGCTCAGATCAGCCAGGGGCGTAGCCGCGACGGCGTCCGAGTAGTCGGTTGGCGCGAACCACGACGCGAGCGACGAGATGTCGAAGTTGCCGAACGGGGTCTTCATGATGTCGATGACGTCCTTGCCGTCGCCGTCCGCGTCGTAGTAGAGGTTGGTGAAGCCCATACCCAGCTGGTTCTGGTTGTAGACGTCGCCGGCCTCGGTCACGAACAGGTTGTTGATGCCGCCACCGAACAGCGACTGCGTGAGGTAGTTCGTACCGGTGAGCTCCACGCCACCCCGGGTGAAGGTGGTGTCTTCCACCCGCCAGGTCTGCGAGAACGGGTCCTTGTCGGCCAGCAGCTGGGCAGCGCCATACGTCGGCGACCAATTCACGTCGGCCGGAGCATTCTTGTCCAGCCCGAGGTTCAGCGCGCTGTACAGACCGGCGTCCTTCAGCAACTCCGCCGGCGAGGCCTCGGTCAGCTTCGACATGTCGGCCGGAGCGAACGTCGACGCCATCGACGAGATGTCGAAGTTGCCGAACGGGGTCTTGATGATGTCGACGACATCCTTACCGTCGCCACCCTTGTCGTAATAGAGGTTGGTGAAACCCATACCCAGCTGGTTCTGGTTGTAGACGTCCTTGTTCTCATCGATGAACACGGTGTTGAACCCGCCGGCCGACGACGTGACGTAAGTGGTGCCGTCGAGGACGGTGGAGCCCTTGGTGAAGGTGGAGTCGACGGCCCAGGTGGTCGGCGAGTTGGCGCCCTGCAGGAGCTCCGCAGTGTCGATCGAGTAGTTCGGCGCCCACGTCGGCGCCGGCGTCGGCGTCACTTCAGCGTTGGCCGCCGCGGCCGTGAAGAACGCGGCCGCAACTGCCCCACCTGCCACAACACCTAGTGCAACAGATTTCATAATTCCCCCCTTGTGGAGTTGTTGAGTGGACGTTTGTCCCGACTGTGAAGTCACCGTTAACTTAGAGACCGGGGCATGGCCTGTCAAACGCAAATCACAGGATCAGCGTGAATTCGCCTTGGCTCGCCGTATCCGCCCGGGGCCGGTTTCGCCTGACCGCGCGACTAAAACCGCAGCTCGGACGATGAATCGGGGAGAGATTCGGGGCCCGATCACATCCGAACGCGCCCGACACACCTTGGGATACGGCAGTGGCGACTCTCAGCTACCGCGGCTCCCGGGCGTCACACCAGCGGGCGCCCTGTCCGCATCCGCCACCGCATGTCGGCCATCAGCGCGTTGAACGGGAACCGCCGCAGCGGCCCGGGAGTCAGTTTGTTGACCACCCGCAACGCAGCGATCAGGGCATCGAACTGTCGCTGCTTGGCCGAGTCCCAGGGCAGCCCCATCTCGTCGCGAAACCGCTGCGGAAGGAATCCGGTGGTGATGAACAGCGACGGCGCCTCCACCAGCTTGTGCAGTGGGCCCGGAAGCGTCACCCCGCGCGCCCGAACCGTCGCTATCCGGTAGAGGTACTTGCGCACCGGGGCGTCGATGGAGATGTTGGTGTCGAGCTGCTGCTGCCAGTACCGGTCGAACGCCTCCCGGTTCGGCGGCCACATCTCGGGGCGCATCTGCAGCGCGGTGCCGAAGATCTTGGCCTCCCGGTATTGCCGCTCGGCCTCGTCGTCATTCATCTCGCCGTAGAACATTCGATACAGGTCCACCGAGCCCTTGTAGAGGCAGGCCGCCACCCATAGCTGCAGGTCCGGGTCGAACGCGCTGTATTTCACCGGACTGTCCTCGGTGGAGCGGACCTGACGGTGCGACCCGTCGATCGCCTTCTTGAAGGCGAGCTGTTCGGTCTCGCTGCCCAGCGCGACCACCGCCAGGTAGCCGATCGTGGTGCGGGCCCGCTTGAACGGGTGCAGATCCGCGCGCCCGCTGTCGACGACGCTTTCCAGCACGCCGTAGCCCACCCCCGGGCGCGCCAGCTGCATGATCACGTTCGCCGTGCCGGCCATCAGCGAGAGTCCGAACAGCCCGTCGGAGAGCTCGCCGGCGTGGCTCGGCGGGGCGGCGCGACGACGCTTCGGGTCGACTGCCGCACTGACTGGCCGCTCTACCTGGTGCATCGCCGTGTTTGCCACTGTCTACCCGCCAATTCTGAAAACGTGCGTTTCCTGATATTGCTCCGCGTTCCAGCGCGATGTCAAGATGGTGAGTATGGTCACGGCCAACACGTCGGGCCCCCGCCCCTACGGCGGGGTGGATGCCGCAGATCGGCAGGCCTCACGCCGCGCACGGCTGTTGGCGGCCGGCCTCGACATGCTCGGCGCCGAGCCCGCCGAGATCGCCGAAGTGACGGTTCGGGGGATCTGCCGCGAGGCCGGCCTGACCGCCCGCTACTTCTATGAGAGCTTCGCCGACAAGGACGAGCTCGTCAGCGCGGTGTTCGACGCCGTCATCGCCGACCTGGCCGCCAAAACCCGGTCGGTGGTGGATTCCGCACCGGCGGATCAACAGACCCACGCCGGCATCTCCAACATCGTGCGGACCATCGCCGGGGACACCCGGATCGGACGGTTGCTGTTCGGCGCGCACCTGAGCAACGCGGTGGTGGTGCGCAAACGCGCGGAATCCAGTGCGCTGCTGGCGATGCTGTCCGGGCAACACGCCGGTGCGGTGCTGCGCCTGCCGGCCAACGACCGGATCAAGGCGGCCGGACACTTCGTGGTCGGCGGGGTCGCGCAGACCATCAGCGCATGGCTGACCGGCGAGGTGCAGTTCACACCGGAACGCCTGATCGAGCATCTGACGGCTCTGCTGGACAGGCTCGGCAATCCCAACCTGTATCGCGATTAGGTGGCTGCGCGCACTCGCCTGTCGGCCGCGGTCTTGGGCGTGACGTGTTCTACGTCGGCGGCGAAGTCCTTTGTCCAGCAGGCGAATTCCAGTGTGATTCCGTCGGGATCCTGGAAGTAGAACGACCGGACGTATACCCCGGGGTGCAGCGTCACGCTGGCCTGCCACTCGGACTCGTCGTGGTTGAGGATCGGGCCCACCCGCACGCCCTTGTCCTTCAGCCGCTGCCGGTAGGCGTCGAACTTCTCGGCCGGCACGTGGAAGGCCAGGTGGTTGAGTGTGCTTACCGCACTGGTGATCTCGCCGATACCGGGGATGGCGTCCGGCGACGAGATACCGGGTACCCGATCGGGGGCGTCGGGGAACCAGAAGAACGCGACGCAGGCCCCATTGCCGGCGTCGAAGAAGAAGTGCTGTCCGCCGTCGGCCGGCAGGTCCAGCGATTTGATCAGCGGCATCCCGAGGATGTTGCTGTAGAAGTCGACGGTGCGTTCCATGTCCGAGCACACCATCGCCACGTGGTTGATCCCGCTGATCTCGAACTCGGTGTTGACCCCGTGGGGTTTGATCATGGCTACTCCTCTGGTCAAGACCGTAATCTGAATCTAACATCAGATTCAGATTCGATCCAGACTCCCAGCGACAGGAATCCGGCTCCGTTGTCGATACCCTCCGAACAACCCGTGCGGCGTGCCCCGTTGCCCACCCACCGGGGTCGGCGCACCCAGGCCGCGATCGACGCGGCAGCGCGCACCGTGATCGCCCGAAAAGGCGTGTTGGCCACCACCATTGCCGATATCGCCGCCGAGGCAGGCCGGTCGGCCGCGTCGTTCTACAACTACTACGACTCCAAAGAGGCCATGGTCCGCGAGTGGGCCCTGCGATTCCGCGACGAGGCCGGCGAGCGGGCAGCCGGCGTGGTCCGCCACGGCCTGTCCAACCGAGAGCGGATCGAGCAGGCCACCGCAGCGCATTGGCACACCTACCGCAACCGCCTCGCGGAGATGGTCGGCGTCTCGCAACTGGCGACCGTCAACGACGACTTCGCCCGCTACTGGGCGGAGATCTGCGCGGTACCGGTCGGTCTCATCACCGACATGATCCGGCGCGCCCAGGCGGACGGGCATTGCCCCGGCGATGATCCGGAGTTGCTGGCGGTGGCAATCGTGTCGATGCTCAACCAGTTCTGCTACGCCCAGCTCGCCGGCGGCGCCGACCCCGACGACGAAGCCTGTATTCGCACCCTGTCCAATGTGTTCTACCGGGCGATCTACACCGGCAAGGACTGCTGACCGTGCGGGTTCTGGCGCACTTCATTCCCGGGCGCAAGGTCAGTGAATTCGTTGCACCCGAATCGGATTGGCTGGACATCCGCTGGTGCGCCGCCGATGACGACGTCACCTTCGCCGCTGAGATCGCCGACGCCGAGGTGCTCTGGCACGTGCTGCGCCCGTTGCCCGGCTCCGACCTGCGCAGTGGGCCGCGGCTGCGCCTGGTGCAGAAGTTCGGTGTCGGGATCAACACCGTGGACGTCGGCACCGCGACCGAACTCGGCATCGCGGTGGCGAACATGCCGGGTGCCAACGCGGCGTCAGTGGCCGAGGGCACGGTTCTGCTGATGCTCGCCGTGCTGCGCAGGCTGCTGCCACTGGATCACGCCACCCGGGCGGCCCGCGGATGGCCCACCGATCCCGAACTGGGCGAGCACTGCCGAGACATCGGCGGCTGCACCGTCGGGCTGGTCGGCAACGGCAGCATCGCGCAGCGGGTGGCCGGGATCGTCGCCGCGATGGGCGCCGAGGTGCTCCATACCAGCACCGGTGACGACGGGCGGCCCGGCTGGCGCCCGCTGCCGCAGCTGCTGGCCGAATCCGACGTCGTCTCCGTGCATGTGCCGCTGACCAGCAGCACCCATCACCTGCTGGACCGGGCCGCGCTGGCACGCATGAAGTCGGGCGCTGTACTGATCAACACCGCGCGCGGCGAAGTGGTCGACGAGCTTGCGCTGACCGAGGCGCTGGTCACCGGACGACTGGCCGGCGCCGGCCTGGACGTGTTCGCCGTCGAGCCGGTGCCCGCCGACAACCCCCTGCTGCGGCTGGACAACGTGGTGCTGACCCCACATGTCAGCTGGTACACCGCCGACACCATGGCGAGGTATCTGACCGTCGCCGTCGAGAACTGCCGGCGGCTGCGCGACGGGCAGCCGCTGACCCACGTAGTAAACCAACCGACTGGTTGTTAGATTCACTTCACGCATCCACTGAAAGGCGCAGCCATGCCGATAGCGATCACCTCTGAACATCAGGACCTGGCCGACTCGGTGCGGTCCCTGCTGGCACGCGCGGTGCCGTCGGAGATGCTGCACGCCGCGATGGACACCCCGATCACGAATCCACCGCCGTACTGGCAGGCCGCCGCCGAGCAGGGCCTGGCCGGGGTGCACCTGCCCGAGGGCGTGGGCGGGCAGGGCTTCGGGATCGTGGAGCTGGCCGTGGTGCTGGCCGAATTCGGTTACGGCGCAGTGCCGGGACCGTTCGTCCCGTCGGCGATCGCCAGCGCCCTGATCGCCGCCAACGATCCGGGTGCCGCCGAACTGAGCGGGCTGGCCGGCGGCGAGGTGATCGCCAGTTACACCCTCAATCCCGGCCTGACCGCCACCGCCGAGGGCTCGGGTCTGGTGATCCGGGGCGAGGCCCGTGCCGTAGCGGCGGCCGGCCAGGCCTCGCTGCTGGTGGTGCCGGTGGCGACCGACGGCGATGAGCACTGGGTGGTGCTGCGCGCCGACCAGCTCGAGATCGTTCCGGTGCAAAGCGTGGACCCGCTGCGCCCGATCGCCCACGTGCGTGCCGACGGGGTCGAGGTCGACGCCACCGCGGTGCTGAGCAACCTCACCGCGGCGCGCGCGCACGCACTGATCTCGACGCTGCTGTCCGCCGAGGCGGTCGGGGTGGCTCGCTGGGCCACCGACACCGCCGCGGAGTACGCCAAGATCCGCGAACAGTTCGGCCGGCCCATCGGCCAGTTCCAGGCGATCAAGCACAAGTGTGCGGAGATGATCGCCGACACCGAGCGTGCCACCGCCGCGGTGTGGGATGCCGCCCGCGCGATCGACGAGGCCGACGAGAGTGGTTGGGACGCCGCCGGTTCGACGGTGCAGTTCGCGACCGCCGTGTCGGCCACCCTGGCACCGAGCGCCGCGCAGCGCTGCGCCCAGGACTGCATCCAGGTGCACGGTGGGATCGGCTTCACCTGGGAGCACGACGCCGGTGTCTACTACCGCCGGGCGCTGATCCTCGCCGCGTCCTTCGGGGCCCGCGGAAAGTACCCGCAGCGCGTCGTCGACACCGCCACCGCCGGTGGGATGCGCAAGATCGACATCGATCTGGACCCCGACACCGAGAAACTGCGCGCCGAGATCCGCACCGACGTCACCGCACTCAAGGCCATGGAGCAGAACGAGCGAACAGTGGCGATCGCCGAGGGCGGCTGGGTGTTGCCGTATCTGCCCAAGCCGTGGGGTCGGGCCGCCGAGCCGATCGAGCAGATCATCATCGAGCAGGAGTTCGTGGCCGGCCGGGTGCGCCGCCAGGCGATGGGTATCGCCGCGTGGCTGATCCCGTCGATCGTGGCATTCGGCACCGATGAGCAGAAGCAGCGATTCCTCCCGCCGACATTCCGCGGTGAAATGATCTGGTGCCAACTGTTCTCCGAGCCCGGCGCCGGTTCGGACCTGGCCAGCCTGACCACCAAGGCCACCAAGGTCGACGGCGGCTGGCGGATCAGCGGCCAGAAGATCTGGACGTCGGCCGCGCAGTTCTCCTCGTGGGGAGCGCTGCTGGCGAGGACGGACTCCAGTGCCCCCAAACACGATGGCATCACCTACTTCCTGCTGGACATGAAGGCCGAAGGCGTGACGGTCAGTCCGTTGCGGGAGCTCACCGGCGGGGCGATGTTCAACACCGTCTACATCGACGACGTGTTCGTGCCGGACGAGTTGGTGCTCGGCGAGGTGAACCGGGGCTGGGAGGTCAGCCGCAACACCCTGACCGCCGAGCGGGTGTCGATCGGCGGCTCCGAGATGCCGTTCCTGGCCAGCCTCGACGGCTTCGTGGAGTTCATCGGCGACGGCGACTTCGATAATGGCGAACAGCGCCGGGCCGGCCAGTTGATCGCCGAAGGGCACGCGGCCAAGCTGCTCAACCTGCGCTCGACGCTGCTGACGCTGGCGGGCAAGGACCCGATGCCGGCTGCGGCGGTGTCCAAGCTGCTGTCGATGCGCACCGGCCAGGGTTACGCCGAGTTCGGAGTGGGCACCTTCGCCGGTGACGCCGCGATCGGCGACCCCGAGCAGCTGCCCGGCAAGTGGGCCGAGTACCTGTTGATGAGCCGTGCCACAACGATTTACGGCGGCACCTCGGAGGTGCAGCTCAACATCATCGCCGAGCGCCTGCTGGGCCTCCCCCGCGACCCGTAGGAGTCCCCGCCTTTGCCGCGAGCGTGCGTGTTTGCGCGCCGACACGCCGGTCCGTTGCGTACAACTGCGCACGCTCGCGCCGGAGATGGAGCCCCTGCTAGCGTCACGGCCGTGACCGACACACCGCCAGCACCCGGACGCCGCGGCATGGCTGCCTGCGGAGAACGTGAAACCCTGCAAGCTTTCCTGGATGACTTCCGGGACATTGTGGTGCGCAAGGCATCCGGGCTGTCCGATGCAGATGCGCGTCGTCATCTTGTGCCCTCCGCGACGACGGTCGGCGGCCTGGTCAAGCACCTGCGCTGGGCGGAGTACGGCTGGTTCGACCAGCTGCTGACCGAGCACCTGGACGACAACCGCCGGCCGCACGACCGCGAGTGGGAGTTCGTGCTCTCCGACGACGAACTGTTGCCGACGCTGGTCGCCGAATACCGCCAGCAGTGCGAGCAGTCCCGGCGGATCGCGGCGAACTATCCGCTGGACCACACGGTTGCGCACCGTCGGCTCGGCCCAGTCTCGCTGCGCTGGATCTACGTGCACATGATCGAAGAGACCGCCCGGCATTGCGGGCAGATCGACATTCTGCGTGAACAACTCGATGGTGCAACGGGTTTCGACTGACGGAACAGAACTCGTGCTGGCACCCTGCGCGAGCGTGCATTGTTGTACGCCAAAACCGGCGTGTCCTCGTACAGACACGCACGCTCGCCAGCCGGGAGGCACCCCCAGCTCGCGGTCGGAACTACAGGTCGCGGAGTTCGCGCTTGAGGATCTTGCCGGTGGGGTTGCGCGGCAGCTCCTCAAGGAAGACCACGTCGCGGGGCACCTTGTAACGGGCCAGGTGCTCCTTGACGTAGACCTTGATGGCGTCCTCGTCGACGTCGGAGCCTTCCTTGCGCACCACGAAGGCGCGCAACCGCGCGCCCCACTCCTTGTCGTCGACGCCCAGCGCGGTCGCCTCGACCACGTCCGGGTGTCCGCTGATCAGGTCTTCGACTTCGGCGGGGAACACGTTCTCACCGCCCGAGACGATCATCTCGTCGTCGCGTCCGGACACGTAGAGCAGGCCGCGCTCGTCGAAGTAGCCGACATCGCCCGACGACAGCAGCCCGTCGATGATCTGCTTGCCGCCGCCACCGGTGTAGCCCTCGAACGGGAAGAAGTTGCCGACGAAGATCCGCCCGACCTGACCCTGCGGCAGTTCGTTGCCGTTGTCGTCGAGGATGCGGACCTTCACGCCCTTGACCACCGGCCCCACCGTCGCGGGGTTGAACTGCAGGTCGGCCGGCCCGGCGATGGTCGCGAACGCGACCTCGGTGGAGCCGTACATGTTGTAGATGACCGGGCCGAGGTCCTTCATCGCCCGGGAGGCCAGCTCGGCACCGAGCTGCGAACCGGAGACGAAAACGATCCGCAGATTCGACAGGTCCGGCTTGTCGTCGGTCTTCTCCAGCTCGTCGAGGATCCGCGACAGCATGACCGGGACGACGACCATCCCGGTCACCTTGTGCTTCTCCAGGTCCTGCAGCACGGTGGCCGGCTTGAAGCGCCGCCGCAGCACCAGCGTCGAGCCGAAGAACATCGCCAGGGTGCCGTGCAGGTAGCCGAGTGCGTGGAACATCGGCGACGGCAGCGAGGTCACCTCACCGGCGCGGAACGGGACGTGCGACAGGATGCCGCCGATCGGGGCCAGCGTGGGCGGGGTGCTGCGGTTGGCGCCCTTGGGGGTACCGGTGGTGCCCGACGTCAGGATGATGATCGACGCATGCTTGGTGACCTTGGGTGCCGGCGCTTTGCTGCTGCGGGCGATCAGCTGCGCCAGCGTCTCGTCGGCGCTGCCGGACGGTTCGGCAACATCGGGGTTGACCCCCAGCGCCCGCAACTTGCCCAGCGGCGGGTCGGCCTGCGCGACGGCGGCGGTGTACTCGTCGTCGTAGATGATCACCTTGGCGCCTTCGCGCTCGGAGACGTCCTTGATCTGCGGGCCGGAGAATTCGCTGTTCAGCATGATCAGCCGGGCCCCGACCCGGGCGGCGCCGTAGTTGGCGATCAGGAACCAACGGTGGTTGCGGGCCAGGATCGCCACCCCGTCGCCGCCCCGCACACCCATGGCGATCAGGCCGTTGGCCACGGCGTTGGCGGCGTCGTCGAGTTCGGCGAAGGTGATGCTTCCGTCGTCGTCGATCACGGCGAGCCCGTTCGGATTGCGGCGGGCGTTGAGCGCGGGGATCATCCCCAGCTCGCCCCAGCGCGCCCCGTCGGCCAGCGCGCTGGCAAGGACCCGCGGCGATTCCAGCTTGAGCGCACCGGACTGGAAGATCTTGCGCAGATAGTGCAGCTCGGCATTGCCGCGTTCGAGATAGCCCCCGAGCCAGGCTGCCGCCTGGTTGGGCAGGTCAGTGAGCTTAGCCATAGAGCAACCTTATGTGACGTAGGTCGCCGACGGGCAGGGGATTCAACCTCTGGTCAGCATTGCGCCGTGGTCCAGCTCATTGTCCTTCTCCTCGCAGGTAGTTCTGGCGGCCGTAAGCGGCGAATTCGGCGTCCAGAGATTGCTTGTCGTCGTCGGTCATGCGGGTGTAGACGGGCGTACCCCTTCCGACCCAGCGGTATACCGGGTCGTCGGTGTGCCAGCGCTCGGCCTGAAGTTCCCGCTTGAGCACCTTGTTCGAGCCGGTGACGGGCAGGCCTGCCGAGATCCGCAGGAACCGCGGTGTGCCCTTGCTGCCCAGATCCGGCTGAGCGGCCAGGTACCCGGCGAACTCCGCCACGTCGAAGCCGGCGGGGTCGGCGACCTCGACCGCCCCCATCACCTGGTCGCCCGAGCGAGGGTCGGGCACCGCGTAGACGCCGGCACTGATGATCAGCGGATGCCGGCGCAGTACCTGTTCGATGGTCAGCGCGGAGGTGTTTTCGCCGTCGACCCGCACCCAGTCGCCGCGACGGCCGGCGAAGTACAGGAAACCCGCCTCGTCGAGGTAGCCGAGGTCGCCGGTCCAGTACCAGCCGTCACGGATCTTCTCCGAATCCGCGGTGTCGTTCTTGTAGTAGCCCTCGAAGTCGCGGGCCCCCGTCCGGTCGACGATCTCGCCTACCGCCTCGTCGGCGTTGGCCACCCGCCCGTGCTCGTCGAGAACCGCCACCGCGCACTCGGCGCGGGTAGCCGGGTCGACGACTGCGATGCCCGGATGCGCCGGGCGGCCCAATGCGCCGGCGGGCGCCGCCGGGTCGGGCAGCGCGGCGTTGCCGCCCTCGCTGGAGCCGTACCCCTCATGCAGGACGGCGCCGAACCGGCGCAGGAACACGGCCTGGTCCTGCGGCGAAGCCTCGGTGCCGAAGCCGCGGACCAGGGTGTTGTCGGCGTCGTCGGGACGTTCCTCGGTGGCCAGCAGGTAGCCCAGCGCCTTGCCCACGTAGGTGAAGAACGTCGCGCCGAAATACCGCACGTCGGCCAGGAACTGCGACGCGGAGAACTTCGGCGTCAGGCAGACCGTGGCTCCGTTGGCCAGCGCCGGCGCCCACAGCGCCATGATCGCGTTGCCGTGGAACAGCGGCATGCAGCAGTAGTCGACGTCTTCGCGCACATGGCCGAATTTGGCGGTGGCCATGTCGGCGATCCGGGCCAGCCGCCCCTGACTGCACTTGACCGCCTTGGAGGCCCCCGTCGTGCCGGAGGTGAACAGCAGCAACAACAACGACTCCGGGCCGACTCCTGCGGCGGCGGCCGGGTCCACCCGGTGTTGCTCGATCAGGGCGGCGTAGCCGGGGGTGTCGATCACCAGGAAGCGATCGGACTCCAAGCCCAGATCCAGGTCGCGCAGCCGGTCTGATCCGGCGGTGTCGGTGACGATCAGCTGACAGTCGGCGTGGCGGACCTCGGCGGCGAGTTCGGCGTCGCCACGGGTCGGGTTGATCCCGACGACGACCCCGCCCGCCAGCGCGCCGGCCCCGAGCCAGAACACGAAGTCCTCGACGTTGTCCAGCAGCACCCCGATGTGAAACGGCCCGTCCCGGCGCATCGCCGACGCCAGCGCGGCGCGCGCGGCCGACTCGCGTACCACCTCGTCCCAGGTCCAATCCCGTTGCCGGGTACGCAGTCCCGGATGCTGGTCACCGAGTCGGGCCAGCAGCATCGACGCGATGTCGGTCGGCCGGTCGACCGTGGCGGGCTGATTCATCAGCCGAGGCTATCGCGGATCCGCGGCGCAGTAGCCTCGTCGTTGTGACCTTCTACTTGGTTATCCGCGACTTCAACAATGCGACCCGCGAGGAAGGGCCGGAACTCGCCCGGGTGGAGCCGGCCGGGGTGAGTGCTGCTCTACAAGCCGTGCGGCCCGGCCAGGAAGCGGTACTGTCCCGACTGCAGCGGGCGCTGGACGACGCACCGCCCCGGGTGTTCGACATCGACGACCCGCAGATCCTGAAGTCCAAACAGCTGCTGCTTTTTGCCGACGACCTGTCGGTGCAGTTCAGCGCCTATGACGACGTGACGAAAGAGGAAGCGCGGTACGCGCATTTCGACCGTCCGGAGGATCCGATCCGGTTTTCCGACCTCAGTTGATCGTGACGCCGCCGTCGACCACGATGGTCTGTCCGGTGACGTAACCGCCGGCATCGGAGGCCAGCCACACCGCCGTGGCGGCGAGTTCTTCGGGATCGCCCATCCGGCCCAACACAATCCGGTGCGCGACGCTCTCCAGATAGCCCGGGCGGTACTGGTCGGTCATCTCAGACTGGAAGAAGCCCGGAGCGATCGCATTGACCCTGATCCCTTTTCGGCCACCCCACTGCTGCGCCAGGTCTCGCGTCAGCCCGATCAGCCCGGCCTTGCTGGCAGCGTAGGCCGCCTGCGGCAGACCGGCCGTGGTCAGGCCCAGGACGCTGGAGATGTTGACGATCGACGAACCGGGTCCCATCACCCGCCCGCAGGCCTGCGCCGCCCAGTACGCGCCGTTGAGGTTGATGTCGATCACCTCGCGGAACTGCTCGGGAGTTTCGCGGGTGGCGGGGTGCGCGGTGCCGACACCGGCATTGTTGATCAGCACATCGACCCGCCCGAACCGCTCCATGGCGGCCTGGACCATGGCCGTGGCCGCGTCCGGGTCGGCGACGTCGGTGGCCACCGGAAGAGCCGTTCGCCCCGTCGCGGCAACCAGTTCGGCGGCGCCGGCCAGCTTGTCCACCCGCCGGGCCGCCAGCACCACGTCGGCACCGGCCTCGGCGAAGGCCCGGGCGAAATACACCCCCAGACCCGAGGACGCCCCGGTCACCACTGCCACTCGCCCGTCCATCCGGAACTTGTCCAGTACGCCCACCCGACTCACCTTTCTCGAATTCGCACGGTCACGTCAATGCTTTTCGTGCTGCGGCAATGAATTCCGGCGCGGCCTGGGCGGCCCCGTCGGCGTGCAACACCTCGCCGGCGCCGTGCTGGGCGCGGTGGGTGATGCCTTCGGCGATGACGCCGATCTTGAAGTTGGCCAGCGCCAGATAGAAATTCCAGTCACCCAGGTCGCGGCCGGAGAGCCGCGCGTACTGCTCGGCGAGCGCGTCGGCGGACGGCAGACGCGGACTGGTCCACGCGGCGGGATGGCCGAAGACCAGGTCGAACGCCGGTGACCGGTACACGCACATCAGGGCGATGTCGGTGAGCGGGTCACCGACGGTGGACAGCTCCCAGTCCACCACCGCCCGGATCAGGTCTGCCTGCCCGGCATCGCAGATGGTGTTGTCGATGCGGAAGTCGCCGTGCACCACCGACGGCGCCGACGCCTGCGGTATGGCCTCGCCCAACGCGGCCGCCAGTTGGGACACGTCGGAGTTCTCGCGGGTCTTGACCAACTCCCACTGGCGGGCCCACAGCCGCACCTGACGCTCCAGGAAACCCTCTGGCCTGCCGAAGGATTCGAGCCCAGCGGCCCGGTAGTCGACGGCGTGCAGGTCCACCAGTGCCCGCACCAGCGCGGCGGCGTTGGCGGCGAGTTCGGCGTCCGAGAGGCCGGCAAGGTCATCGGTGTGCCGGAACACCCGGCCGGCCACGAATTCGGTGACCGTCAGCGGCGCACCGCACACCGTGCCGTCTGCGTCGAACGCGATGGGTTGGGCGATCGGTACGCCGGAGCCGTAAAGCCCCCGGGTGACGGCATATTCGCGACCGACATCGTGGGCCGACGGGGTGAGCCCACCCAGGGGAGGCCTGCGAACGACCCACGCCGATACGTCGTCGCTGACCTTGAAGGTGAGATTCGACCGGCCACCGGCGATCAGTTCGACCGCGAGTTCACCGCGAACCGGAACGTCGTGAGAGATCAGGAACTGCCGCAGGGCGGCCGGATCCAGGCCATCGGCCGTCACCGCGGGTTGTCTTTCAACGCTCGCCGGGTCGCGCCGATACGGCGTTTGGCGATGGCCCAGCGATGCACCTCCGAAGGACCGTCATAGATCCGGAACGGACGCACCTCCCGGGACAGTCGCGCCGGCGGCAGGTCCTCGGTGACGCCGAGCCCGCCGCACATCTGCACGCTGCGGTCGACGATCCGGAAGATGGCCTCGGCGGCGAAGGTCTTCGCGATCGATGTCGCGTCGCCGGCGTGGTCGCCCTGGTCCAGTTCCCAGCAGGCCCGCACCAGCAGCGACCGGGTGGCGGCGATGTCGATCTCGTTGTCGGCCACCATGTTCTGGATCATGCCCAGGTCGCCCAGCGGCGTCCCGAACGCCTGGCGCTGCACGACGTGGGCCAGGGCGGTGTCGTGACCGCGGAGTGCCGCGCCGAGCCAGCGCATCACATGCGTCATGCGGGCGGGCCCCAGCCGCACCTGGGCGTACTCGAACCCGCGGTCCACCTCACCGAGCACGGCGTCGTCGGGAACCCGGACGTCGTCGAAGTGCACCTCGCAGTGGCCGCCGACCATGGAGCGGTCCAGGGTCGGGATGTGGCGGCCGACGGTCAATCCCGGGGCATCGGCCGGAACCAGGAACATGGTGGCGCCGCCGCGCTGCCCGGCTTCCCCGGATGTCCTGGCCATGACGATGAAGAAGCCGGCGCCGTCGGCACCGGTGATGTACCACTTGTGGCCGGTGATGTACCAGTCGCCGGATCGGCGCTGCGCCGTGGTGCTCAGCGCCGACGGATCCGACCCCGCGCCCGGCGCCGGCTCGGTCATGGCGAAGGCGGACCGGATGTCACCGGCCGCCAACGGCGCGAGATAGCGGGCCTTCTGCTCCGGGCTGGCGACCTCGGCCAGCAGATGCACGTTGCCCTCATCGGGGGCGGCGATGTTGACCGCGGCGGGGCCGAACAGTGAGTAGCCGGCGGCTTCGAACACCGGTGCCCGATCGGACATGTTCAACCCCAGGCCGCCGTATTCGAGCGGCGCGTGCGGAGCGAACACCCCGGCGTCGCGGGCCGCCGCCTGCAGTTCCCGTACCGCGGTGTCACCGCCCGCGGCGGCGATGTCCCCACCGTGCCGGTCCTCGACCGGCAGCACCACTTCGTCGATGAACGCTCGCGTCTTCTCGACGAGCGCCGACACCTGCGGCGAGTAACCCAATTCGATCGCCACGACACCCCGATCACCACTCAACAGACCGACCGATCACTCGGCTTGAACACTAGGAACTGTCGCACAAC
Organism: Mycobacterium zoologicum; assembly: GCF_020181635.2. Taxonomy (NCBI): domain Bacteria; kingdom Bacillati; phylum Actinomycetota; class Actinomycetes; order Mycobacteriales; family Mycobacteriaceae; genus Mycobacterium; species Mycobacterium zoologicum. The sequence goes on from NZ_JAYJJS010000016.1 coordinate 30,810, forward strand.
CCGCATTGACCCGTCAAAACACTCATTGATCCCGGGCGCGCTGGCCGTTATAGTTCAGCATTACTGAATATTTGGGAGACTGGACCATGACGGGATCACCCGAGTGCGGCCATGCCATCCGGACCGCGCGCCGCGCCCGAGGCATGACGGTCCGCGAACTGGCGCGGTACCTGCGGGTGAGTGCGGCCACCGTCAGCGCCATCGAGAACGGCAAGACCGGGATCTCGGTTGCGCGCCTGCGTGAGTGCGCCCGGGCCCTGGGTGTGACGCCGGCTCAGATCCTGGCGAGCACCGTCCCGCGATCGACGGCCCTCCCGCGACTCTCCGGCGGCCCGAGTCGAGACTGGCGATCGTTTCCGCCGCTGGCCCTCGACGGGGTACTGCGTGCGGCGATCGATGCCTTCGTCGAGACCGGCTACCACGGCAGCACCATGCGTGATCTGGCTGCGCGGGCGAACATGAGCGTGCCCGGCATCTACCACCACTATCCCGACAAGCAGGCCCTGCTGGTCGCGATACTGGATCTGACCATGTCCGAACTGCACTGGCGGGTCGCCGCCGCCCGCGCCGGCGCCGAAACCGGCCTGCAGGAGGTGCGGCTGATCGTCGAAGCCCTGGCGCTGTTCCACACTCACCGCCAGAAACTGGCCTTCATCGGTGCCAGCGAGATGCGCAGCCTCACCGCGGCGAATCGGCAACGCATCGCCGACTCACGAAACCAACTGCAGCACATACTGGATGCCGCCATCACCCGCGCGTCGCGTGACGGGTGCGTCGGCGGTGCCCCCGGCGAGCGCCGGATCGCCGGCCGCGCCATCGCCACCATGTGCACCTCACTGCCGCAGTGGTTCAACGCCGCCGGACCGTCGACACCGGAGGAGACCGCGCACATCTACGCCGACTTCGCCGTCTCGCTGCTGACGAAGCAGAATGGAACCCGTGTCGGCTGACTGGCAGTTCTGGATCGATCGAGGCGGCACGTTCACCGACATCGTGGCCCGCCTGCCCGACGGCCGCCTGCTCACCCACAAGTTGCTCTCGGAGAACCCGGCCCACTACCGCGACGCCGCGGTGGCCGGAATCCGGGACCTGCTGGAGATCCCCGACGACGCACCGATCCCGGCCGGCCTGATCGGCGCGGTGCGAATGGGCACGACGGTGGCCACCAACGCCCTGCTGGAGCGCGCCGGGGAACGCACCCTGCTGGTGATCACCCGCGGTTTCGGCGATGCACTGCGCATCGCCTATCAGAACCGGCCCCGCATCTTCGACCGCCACATCGTGTTGCCCGAGCAGCTCTACGAACGCGTAGTCGAGGTCGACGAGCGGCTGCGGGCGGACGGATCCGTCTTGCGCGCACCGGATCTGGACACGCTCGGCGAACACCTGCGCGCCGCCCACGCGGACGGCATTCACGCGGTCGCGGTGGTGTGTGTACACAGCTACCGCAATCCGGTGCACGAACGCGCGATCGGCGAGCTGGCAAGGTGCATCGGGTTCACCCAGATCTCGCTGTCGTGCGAGGTCAGCCCACTGCCGAAGCTGGTGCCGCGCGGCGATACCGCCGTGGTCGACGCCTATCTGTCGCCGGTGCTGCGCCGCTATGTCGCGCAGGTGGCCGAGCAGCTCGACGGCGTACCGCTGATGTTCATGCAGTCCAACGGAGGGCTGGCCGCGGCTGACCACTTCCGCGGCAAGGACGCGATCCTGTCCGGGCCGGCCGGCGGCATCGTCGGCATGGTGCGGATGTCGGCCCTGGCCGGCTTCGACTCGGTGATCGGCTTCGACATGGGCGGAACCTCTACCGATGTTTCGCATTACAGTGCCCAGACCGGCTACGAGCGAGTCTTCACCACCGAGGTCGCCGGGGTGCGGTTGCGATCGCCGATGCTGCACATCCACACCGTGGCGGCCGGCGGCGGATCGATTCTGCACTTCGACGGCGGACGCTACCGGGTGGGCCCGGAGTCTGCGGGCGCCGACCCGGGCCCGGCCTGTTATCGCCGGGGCGGGCCGCTGACCGTCACCGACGCCAACGTGATGCTCGGGCGCATTCAGCCGGCGCACTTTCCGGCGGTGTTCGGCCCGAACGGCGACCAGCCGTTGGACGCGGCAGCGGTGCAGCATTCCTTCGCTGCGATGGCCGATGAGATCCGTTCGGACACAGGTGATCACCGTACCCCGGAGCAGGTCGCCGAAGGATTCCTGCGTATCGCGGTGGCGAACATGGCCAACGCGGTCAAGAAGATCTCGGTGGCCAAAGGCCACGACATCACTCGCTATGCGCTGACCACCTTCGGCGGCGCCGGTGGCCAGCATGCCTGCGCCGTGGCCGACCAACTGGGTATCCGCACGGTACTGGTGCCGCCGATGGCCGGAGTGCTCTCCGCCCTGGGCATCGGGTTGGCCGACACCACCGTGATGCGGGAGCAGGCGATCGAGATCAGGCTGGATTCGGCCGCCCTGGCGACGCTGACCGACGCCTCGGATGCCGTGGAGCGGGCGGCGCGCGCGGAGCTTGCCGCCCAGCACATCTCGCCGGCGGCCATGCGAGTTCTGCGTCGGGTTCACCTGCGTTATGCCGGCACCGACACCTCGATTCCGGTCGGCTTGGGCGATGTCGCGCAGATGACCGCGGAGTTCGAAGAGACCCACCGCAGCATGTACTCGTTCTTGATGGATCGGCCGTTGATCGCCGAAGCGGTGGCCGTGGAGGCGACCGGGTTGACCGAGCAACCCGATCTGACACAGCTCACCGATGCCGAAGCTGGTCTCCCAGCGACCGGATCGGTTCGGATGTACGCGCGCGGAGCCTGGCGTGACGCGCCGCTGCGGCGACGGGCGTCCATGAGGCCCGACGACACCGTTCCCGGGCCGGCGATCATCGCCGAGGACAACGCCACCACCGTCGTCGACGACGGCTGGCAGGCCACGGTGACCGCCGACGGACAGCTGGTGTTGCGGCGCACCGCCCCGGCGGCGCCGGCTGATGCCGGGACAGCAGCCGATCCGGTGCTGCTGGAGATCTTCAACAACCTGTTCATGTCGATCGCCGAGCAGATGGGCACCCGACTGGAGGCGACCGCCCAGTCGGTGAACATCCGTGAGCGGCTGGACTTCTCCTGCGCGTTGTTCGACGCCGACGGCAACCTGGTGGCCAACGCACCGCACATCCCGGTGCACCTGGGTTCGATGGGTGCGACGGTCAAGGAGGTGCTGCAGCGCCGCGCCGGGCAGATGCGGCCCGGTCAGGTCTACGCGGTCAACGACCCGTACCACGGCGGCACCCACCTGCCGGACATCACCGTGATCACCCCGGTCTTCGACGAGTCCGGAATCACCGTGCTCTTCTTTGTGGCCTCTCGCGGCCACCACGCCGAAATCGGCGGAACCACACCGGGTTCCATGCCCGCCGACAGCCGAACCGTCGAGGAGGAAGGCGTATTGTTCGACAACTGGCTGCTGGTCGACGACGGGAAGTTCCGCGAGGCGGCGACCCGGGACCTGCTCACGCGGGCGCGGTTCGCCTCCCGCAGCCCCGACACCAATCTCGCGGACCTGCGCGCGCAGATCGCCGCTAATCGCAAGGGCATCGACGAGATCCGGGCCATGATCGGCCATTTCGGGCTCGACGTGGTGCAGGCCTACATGCGCCACGTCCAGGACAACGCCGAAGCAGCGGTGCGCGGCGTGATCGACACCCTCAGCGAGGGCGAGTACCGCTACCGGATGGACTCCGGTGCGACGATCGCGGTGCGGGTGAGCATCGATCGAGCAGCCCGCACGGCCACCATCGATTTCTCCGGAACGTCGGCGCAGCTGGCCACGAACTTCAACGCGCCCTCCTCGGTGGTCACCGCCGCGGTGCTCTACGTGTTCCGCACCCTGGTTCTCGACGACATCCCGATCAACGACGGCTGCCTGCGACCGCTGCGCATCACGATCCCGGACGGATCGATGCTGTCGCCGAACCACCCCGCCGCGGTGGTGGCCGGCAACGTCGAAACCTCCCAGGCGATCACCGGTGCGCTGCTGGCAGCGCTACGTGTGCAGGCCGAGGGCTCCGGCACGATGAACAACGTCACGTTCGGCAACGCCGACCACCAGTACTACGAGACGCTGGGCTCGGGTTCGGGTGCCGGTGAGGGATTCGACGGCGCCTGCGTGGTGCAGACCCACATGACAAATTCGCGCCTCACCGATCCCGAGATCCTGGAGATGCGCTTTCCGGTCCTGTTGCGCAAGTATGCGATCCGGCACGGCAGTGGCGGTATTGGCCGCTGGCGCGGCGGTGACGGCGGCGTGCGACGGATCGAATTCGGTGAACCCATGACCGTCAGCGTGCTTTCGGGGCACCGGGTGACGGCCCCCTACGGCATGGCCGGCGGATCGCCGGGCGCGCTCGGGCGCAACCGGGTGCTGCACGCCGACGGCACCGTGACCGAACTGGGCGGTTGCGCCTCGATCGGGGTCACCCCCGGAGATGTGCTGGAGATCGAGACCCCGGGCGGCGGCGGGTATGGCGCGCCGCGGTAGGTCCACCGCCGACATACCCGCAGCGAGATCCCGCTGACAACACCGTCGCCGTAGGGCAGAGTTGTCCACCATGGCGAACCCGAAGGTTCCGAGGCCCGCGGACATCAAGGCCGCCGCCAAGGCGACGATGGACACGGCCCAGACCGCCCTGGAGACCGCCCAGGCAGCCGCCAACGGCGCGATGCGGGTACCGCCCGCCACGGCGAAGATCGTCGCGGAGCTGCCGAGCCTGGTGGAGAACCTGGCCACCACGATCGAACGACTCAACACCACGATCGACCGCACCGAGCGTTACCTGGCGCTCGCCGACCCCATGTTCGCCACGCTGGATCGCGTCCTGCCGCAGCTGGAGTCGCTGGTGGCAACCGGCAACGACATCTACAACGCGCTGTCCAACCTTCCGGGGATCTCCAAGTTGGGACGGCGCGTCACCGGCCGGCCCGCCGAGCGCGGATAGCGCCGGAGAATGCCTCAGCGGTTGAACCGGCGCGGGTTCCTCACTGCCGCCGGAGCCGCCACCCTGCTCGCCGTCGGCATTGCCGAGTCGACCGCGGCCTGCTCTTCGGACAAGTCCGGCGATGACACCCCCGCCGCGGGCCCGGTCACCATTGCGCATCTGTTCGGCGAGACGACGGTGCCCGAACCGCCCAAGCGGGTGGTGTGCGCGGGTTACACCGGCCAGGACGATCTGCTCGCACTCGGCGTGATTCCGGTGGCCGTCACCAATTGGTTCGGCGACCAGCCGTTCGCGGTCTGGCCCTGGGCGCAACAGCGCCTCGGCAGCGCCAAGCCCGCAGTACTGAACCTGGACAACGGAATCGCGGTCCAACAGATCGCCGACCTCAAGCCGGATCTGATCATCGCGACGAACGCCGGGGTGGACGCCGACACCTACGAGAAGCTGTCGGCGATCGCGCCGACGGTGCCGCAGTCCGGCGGCGACGCGTTCTTCGAGCCGTGGAAGGTCCAGGCCGCGGCCATCGGCAAGGCGGTCCACCAGCCCGCCGCGATGCGCACACTCATCGACGGCGTCGACACCACATTCGCCGACACCGCCGCCGCGCACCCCGGCTTCAAGGGCAAGAGTGCCCTGGTGCTGTCGGGCCGCCTCGACGGCGGCCCGGAGAACCGCGTCGTGGCCGCAAGCACCGGCTGGCGCACGGAGTTCCTGACGCAATGGGGACTCAGCGCCGCGGACGCTCCGGCGGTGATCGAGCACGACCGGATCGGATCGGTTCTCGGTGGCGCCGACGTGCTGATCTGGACCACCGAGAGCGACGACGAACGCCAGGGGTTGCTGGCCGATCCGGCCGTGGCGGCCTACGAGTCCCGCAGCGTCTTCACCAGCAAGGATCTGGCCGGCGCCATCGCGTTCGCCTCCCCGCTGAGCTACCCGGTGGTGGCCGCACAACTACCTGAACTGATCGCCCGGATCACCGGGTAGGACGCAACTCTGCGCATTCGGTAAGACCGCTCTGGCATAGTCCGCAGAAATGTGGCCTGCGTCACTTTTCCGGACTACGGTCGGGTTCATGAGCGTGACACTGGACCACCCCGACATCACCAATGCCGATGCGATCCTCGACTACGGCGACCGCGCGCTGCTACTGCAATGCGATGACACCACCGACGTGCTGGCATGGGCCGCGGCCCTGGCGGCCGCGGCACTGCCCGGGGTCATCGATATCGTCCCGGCATCGAACACGGTCCTGGTGAAGCTCGCCGCACCCCGATACCAGGCAGCTGTCCGGCACCGACTGGCGACCTTGGCTGTCGACTCCGGCTCGGTGCGAACCAGCGCATCCGCCGGCACACCGGACGTGGTCATCGACGTCGTCTACGACGGCCCGGATCTCAGCGAGGTCGCCGCACGCACCGGTCTGAGTGTCGCGCAGGTCGTCAGCGCGCACACCGCAATACCCTGGCAGGTCGGATTCTGCGGCTCCACACCGGGTTTCGCCTATCTGATCGGTGGTGACCCGCGATTGGAGGTGCCGCGGCGCGACGAGTTGCGGGCCGCCGTTCCGGCGGGATCGGTGGCCTTGGCCGGCCGGTTCAGCGGTGTCTATCCGCGGCACTGGCCCGGTGGCTGGCAGCTGATCGGTCGTACCGACGCGGTGCTGTGGGACCTCGACCGGCCCGCCCCGGCCCTGCTGACTCCGGGCATGTCCGTGCAATTCCGGGCCGCCTGATGACCGCCACCTTGGAGATCCTGCGCACGGGCCCGCTGGCATTGGTCGAGGACTTGGGGCGCGCCGGGCTGGGCCATCTCGGTGTCACCCGGTCCGGAGCCGCCGACCGCCGCTCGCACAAACTCGCCAACCGTCTGTTGGCCAATCCCGACGACCGGGCCACCATCGAGGTCGCGTTCGGCGGATTCGCCGCGCGGGTCCGCGGTGGCGACGTCGACATCGCGGTCACCGGAGCCGACACCGATCCGACAGTCGATGGAGTCAGGTTCGGCACCAACAGCATTCAGCACGTCCGCGACGGGCAGTTGATCTCACTGGGCACTCCGCACTCGGGGCTGCGAAGCTACCTTGGGGTGCGCGGCGGAATCGAGGTCACACCGGTGCTGGGCTCGCGCAGCTACGACGTGCTGGCCTCGATCGGCCCGGCTCCGTTGCGCGACGGCGATGTGGTTCACATCGGGGAGCGGTCCGGCGACTACCCCGAACTCGACCAGGCCCCGGTGGCGACCATCCCCGACGACGTGGTGGAGCTGCGGGTTACCCCGGGCCCCCGCGACGACTGGTTCGTCGACCCCGACGTCCTGGTACGCACCAACTGGCTGGTGACCAACCACAGTGACCGGGTCGGGATGCGACTGGTCGGCATGCCGTTGGAGTACCGCTGGCCGGATCGTCAACTGCCCGCCGAAGGTGCCGACCGGGGTGCCATCCAGATTCCGCCGAACGGGTTCCCGATCATTCTGGGACCTGACCACCCGGTGACCGGTGCCTATCCGGTGGTCGGCGTGGTCGCCGAGGCCGACATCGACATGCTGGCCCAGGTGCGTCCCGGGCAGACCGTGCGGATGCACTGGTCGCGTCCGCGCCAGCACCCCTCCGGTCGCCCGAGCTGGTAGGCGAGGAAGTCTGACTTCGCCGAGTTTCCTGCGGTCGCGGACCTCGTGCGAAGTGCGTACCCTCCATTCGGACCATCCGCCAGCCCCGCGCCCCAACTGCTGGCGCGGCTGCGGACACCGACACTGGAGATTTCATGCTGTACGAGTTCTGGCACAACTTCACCCATAACCTGTTCAAGCCGCTGCTGCTCTTCTTCTACATGGGCTTTCTCATCCCGGTGCTCAAGATCCCGTTCGAGTTCCCCTACGTGCTGTATCAAGGCCTGACGCTTTACCTACTGCTGGCGATCGGCTGGCGCGGCGGCGCGGAACTCGCCACCATCGACGCGTCCAGCCTCGGCAATGTCCTGGGCTTCATTGCGCTGGGCTTCATCACCAACCTGGTGATCGGATTCCTCGCCTACGGGCTGCTGAGCCGAATGACGAAGATGCGCCGTATCGACCGGTCCACGGTGGCCGGCTACTACGGGTCCGATTCGGCCGGCACCTTCGCGACGTGCCTGGGCGTACTGGCCACGCTGGATATCGCATTCGACGCATTCATGCCGGTGATGCTGGCGGTGATGGAGATCCCGGGCTGCGTCGTGGCCCTGGGCCTGGTGGCACGGCTGCGTGAGCGCGGAATGGACCCGCTGGGCAACATGCCCGGGGAGCCCGGGTACAACCCCGTCGTTCCGGTCAAGGCCGTTCCGGTCAAGGCCGTTCCGGCCACCCTGACCGCAACGGTCCCCCCGACCCACAAGATTGACGCGGGCCCCGCCGTGCGGGTCAGCGGAGACCTCGTTCGCGAGGTTCTGCTCAACCCGGGGTTGTATCTGTTGTTCGGTGGAATCGTGATCGGCCTGATCAGCCGCCTACAGGGCCCCGATGTCATCGCCGACGGCGACCACGTCTTCGTGACAGCGTTCCAAGGCATGCTGTGTCTGTTCCTGCTCGAAATGGGAATGACGGCGTCCCGCAAGCTCAAGGATCTGCGTGCCGCAGGTCGGGGATTGATCGCATTCGGCATATTGGCGCCAAACTTGTTCGCGGTCATGGGGATCTGCATCATCCATACCTATTCTTTTGTCACCAGAACGCATTTCGATTTGGGTAGCTACGTATTGTTCGCCGTGTTGTGTGGTGCTGCGTCCTACATTGCGGTGCCGGCGGTGCAGCGCATAGCGATTCCCGAAGCCAGCCCGACCGTGCCGCTCGCGGCGTCGCTGGGATTGACCTTCTCCTACAACGTGACCATCGGGATTCCGTTGTACCTGCAGATCGCCAGCGCTGTCACCGGCTGGCTGCCAGTCAACTGACAGGACACTGTTAGGAGTAAGCAACTCCTGAGCAATTCGGCCCTAACACAACCGAAATCAGCTGCGCGTAAACCTGTTACGAGAGGTCGGCTCGCACCATGGTCGATTCTCAGCCGCCGAACCTGGTCAACGACTAAGCAGAGAAGTCTCCGTCCCAAGGCATCTACAGCTTCTGCACCGCGATCTGCCAGACCGGGCCGTTAGGTTCGCACGTTGTTCCAACCGGAGTGAGGAGACCTTCGTGACGCACGCGCACATCACCGATTTCGACCCCGAGGACGGTGCAGCCTGGGAGAACGGCAACGGTGCCATCGCTGGCCGCAACCTGTTCTGGTCGACGGCGACCATGCACATCGCCTTCTCCATCTGGTCCCTGTGGTCAGTGGTAGTGCTGTTCATGCCCGAGTCCGTCTACGGCCTCAAGCCCGGTGACAAGCTGCTGCTGGGCGCGGTCGCCACGCTGGTCGGCGCCTGCGTTCGGGTGCCGTATGTGTCGGCCACGGCCAAGTTCGGCGGCCGCAACTGGGCGGCGTTCTCATCGCTGATCCTGCTGATCCCCACCGTGGGCACCCTGCTGCTGCTGATAAACCCCGGTCAGCCGATGTGGATGTACCTGGTGTGCGCGGCCCTGACCGGCCTGGGCGGCGGCAACTACGCGGCGTCGCTGGCCAACGTGGACGCCTTCTACCCGCAGCGCCTCAAGGGCGGTGCACTGGGATTGTGCGGCGGTATCGGCAACCTCGGGGTGGCCGCCATCCAGTTGGTGGGCCTGCTGGTGCTGGCCACCATCGGTAACACCAAGCCGTACCTGGTGTGTGCCGTCTATCTGGTCCTGCTGGCGATCGGCGGGATCGGTGCCGCCCTGCGGATGGACAACCTCGACCACGGCATGGACGAGGTGGGCGGTATCCGCTCGATCCTGAGCGTGTCGGACAGTTGGGTTATCGCCGCACTGTACTGCGCCGCCTTCGGCTCGTTCATCGGCTTCGCGTTCGCCTTCGCGCAGGTGCTGCACACCACGTTCGAGGAGACCGGCTACGGCCCCGAACAGGCGTCGCTGTATGCCGCCCGAATCGCCTTCATCGGGCCGCTGCTGGGCGCCCTGTCGCGGATCTACGGTGGCCGGGTGGCCGATCGCCGCGGCGGCAGCCGAGTCACCTTCTGGGTCTTCATCGGGATGATCGTGGCCGCCGGTGCGCTGGCGACGGCCAGCACGATCGACGATCGCCACCCGGGTTCGGTGGCGACGGCCAATATCGTCGTCTACATCGCCGGATTCATCGCGCTGTTCATCCTGGCCGGGATGGGCAACGGATCGGTGCTGAAGATGATCCCGTCGATCTTCGAAGCCCGCAGCCGGTCCCTGGACCTCAGCGAGTCCGAACGCCGGCACTGGGCCCGCTCACACTCCGGCGCGCTGATCGGTTTCGCCACCGCCGTCGGTGCACTCGGTGGCGTGGCCATCAACCTGACCCTTCGGCAGGCCTATGCCAGTACCGGTACCGAGACTCCGGCGTTCTGGATCTTTCTGGCCTCCTACTGCGCCGTGGCGGTACTGACCTGGTTCATGTACCTGCGCCGGCCTCTCCGGGCGCGGCAACTGACTGGAAATGCCCAGGTAACACAGCGGAAACCGGAGCCCGTTAAACCTGGTACATGAGCCTAGCCGTGCACGCCGCAGGCCACCTGATCGAGATCGTGGACGGTCGAGTTCTGGTGGACGGGGTGGCCAGACCGGTCTCGCCTGCCGGCCTGGCCACCCTGCGCGTGCTGGCACACCGGCCCGGCTTCGTAGTGGCCCGGGACGCACTGCTGCAGGCTCTGCCGGGGCAGGGCAGCACCAAGCATGCGGTGGACAGTGCCGTGTTGCGACTGCGAATCGCGTTGGGCGACAGACTGATCGTGGCCACCGTGATCAAACGAGGTTACCGATTGGCGGTCGACGAATCGGGGGCGGCATGATTCCGATCCTGGTCGCACACGGCACCCGCCGGCCTGAGGGCGTGGTGATGCTCGGCGAGCTCGCCGAACGCGTCGGCACCCTGCTGGCACGGCCGGTGCGGGTGGCCTTCGTCGACGTACTGGGCCCCACGCCGATGGAACTTCTTGCTGCCGAGGCCAACAGCGGCCAACCGGCTATCGTCGTCCCGGCATTTCTGGCCCGCGGATATCACGTGGGCGTCGACCTGCCCACCCACGTCGCGGCCAGCGGGCACCCCGACGTCACCATCACACCCGCCCTGGGGCCCGACCCCGACCTGGCCACGGTGGTCGTCGCCGGGTTGCTCGAATCAGGCTGGCGGCCGGGAGACTCGGTGATCCTGGCGGCCGCCGGTTCGTCGGACCCCACGGCCCGCGCGGATCTGGAACGAGCTGCGCACATGCTGTCGCAGTTGATCGGCGCACCGGTGGATCTTGCGTTCGCCGCCATCGGTGGGTTCAGCGTCGCAGAGGCGGTCGCGAACTCGCGGCGCCGCGGTGCGTCCCGAGTGGTGATCGCGTCTTATCTGCTGGCCGACGGGCTGTTTCAGCGACGACTGCACGGGGCCGGGGCAGACCTGGTGACCGAACCACTGGGTTCGCATGTTGGTGTCGCTCGAGTGATCACCGACCGGTTCATCACCGCTCAGGCCCGGGTTCCGTTGCGGCTGTTGTGATCGTCACACCGGGTGATCGGAAGTTCACCGAAGGGTGACCTCTGGAAGTATTGCGGTAACACAAGATTCATACCGTGACAGCATGACTCGTTCACACGTCATCGCAGACTGGGATCCCGAAGACACCGTGGCCTGGGAGGCCGGCAACAACAATATCGCCCGGCGCAACCTGTTCTGGTCGACAGTCGCTGAGCACGTGGGCTTCTCGATCTGGGCGATCTGGTCGGTGATGGTGCTGTTCATGCCACAAGACGTGTACGGCTTCACGTCCGGTGACAAGTTCCTGCTCGCGGCCACCGCCACCCTGGCCGGCGGCTGCCTGCGCATCCCGTATTCGTTGGCCACCGCCGCATTCGGCGGCCGGAACTGGACGATCTTCTCGGCGCTGGTCCTGCTGATCCCGACCGTGGGGATAACAGTCCTGCTCGCCCACCCCGGACTGCCGCTCTGGCCGTATCTGGTCTGCGCGGCCCTGACCGGGCTCGGCGGCGGCAACTTCGCGGCGTCGATGACCAACGTCAACGCCTTCTACCCGCACCGGCTCAAAGGCTGGGCGCTGGCGGTCAACGCCGGAGGCGGCAACCTGGGGGTGCCCCTGATCCAGCTGGTCGGCCTGGCGGTGCTGGCAACCGTCGGAAATCGGCAGCCGCACTGGGTGTGCGCGATCTATCTGGTGTTCCTCGCGGTGACCGCGATCGGCGCGGCGGTGTTCATGGACAACCTTCAGATGCAGAAGGCCGACCTGTCCGCGATGCGCTCGATCATGTCCGAGCTCGACACCTGGATCATCGCGGTGCTCTACATCGCGACCTTCGGCTCGTTCATCGGGTTCTCGTTCGCCTTCGGCCAGGTCCTGCAGATCAGCTTCGTCGGCAGCGGGCAGAGCCCCGCGCAGGCGTCGCTGCACGCCGCCCAAATCGCCTTCCTGGGACCGCTTCTGGGATCCGTTGCCCGCATCATCGGTGGCCGAGTAGCCGACCGGATCGGCGGGGGCCCGGTCACGCTGGCGGCCTTCGGCGGGATGTTCGCGGCCTCCGGCCTGCTGGTCGGCGTCAGCACCCTCGATGGCCGGGACGGCGGCCCGTCGGCGGGCGCCACCATGGTGGGTTACGTGATCGGCTTCGTCGCGCTGTTCATCGTGTCCGGGATCGGCAACGGCTCGGTGTACAAGATGATCCCGTCGGTGTTCGAAGTGCGCGGTCACACACTGGGTCTGGGCGAGGCCGACCGTCGCAGCTGGTCGCGGTCGATGTCCGGGGCGCTGATCGGGTTCGCAGGTGCCATCGGTGCGTGCGGCGGCGTCGCGATCAATCTTGCACTGCGGCAGTCATATCTGGCCAACGGCTCTGCCACCGCCGCGTTCTGGGTCTTCCTGATCGGCTATGTCGCAGCCGCGACACTGACCTGGGTGCGGTACGTGCGCCGGCCGCTGCTCGTACCGCAGCCGGCCGGGCTGGTGTTGGCCTCGGGGTAGTCCCGCGCTCATCATCCAATCGCGGAAACAGTGGTGCTCCCCGTAGCGGACCGTAGTCAGCGGCTGCAAACGCCGCTGCGGCTGCCGATATCAACGCCACGATGAGGGCCGGCTGTCGGCTGGCGTCGGCCGGAAAGTCGTAGAACAGCAGCCAGGCCAGTGTCACGGTGGTGATCACGCCAAGGCCTTCGGTCGAGCCGATGATCGAGACATCGGGCCGGTTGAGGCCGATCTGCCCACCGGTGATCGCGGTGGTCAGCGCGCACCCGGCCAAGGCCACGCAGAGCGGGAAGGTGAGCTTCCACAACCCCCAGGCGACGCGGTCCGCGTCCTGAATCTCGCGGGCACAAGGTCGTGCTGTCGATTACCTCGGGGTAATGGAGCCGCCCACCCGATGCGGCTACAGTCGGTGCGAATGGCGACCATCGGCTCCGCTCTCCAGGTCGGACCGCTGCTGCGGGAGTGGCGGCAACGGCGCCGGCTGACCCAGTTGGAGCTCGCGCTCGATGCGGATGTGTCGGCGCGCCATCTGAGTTTCGTCGAGACCGGCCGCTCAAAGCCCGGGCGAGACCTGCTGTTGCGGCTCGGCGAGCGGCTCGACATACCGTTCCGTGAACGAAACCGGCTACTGCTCGCCGCGGGTCACGCTCCAGCGTTCCCCGAGCACTCGTTGGGCGCGCCCGAACTCACGCCGATCCGCGAAGCGCTGGAACGGATCCTGAACAGTCACAAGCCGTATCCGGCGGTCGTCTTCGACCGTCACTGGAACCTGGTCGCCGCAAACGCTGCCATCCAGCCGCTCGTCGCGGCCATCGATCCCGCGCTGCTGAATCCGCCCGTCAACGTCCTGCAGGTCGGCCTGGCGTTGATGCCGCGGATCATCAACGCCCACGACGTGATGTCCTACTTTCGCGATCGCATCCAGCGTCAGCTCGCCGCCACCGGCGACAAGCAGCTCGCGCATCTCCTGGAGGAGTTCGACAACCACCTACCCCGCGACGACCGCTATGCCACAAGCGAATCCGACTTCGCGCGGAATCTCGGTCCGGTCAGGGTCCGGGCACCTGACGGCGGCGAGTGGTCCTTCTTCGGCATGTTCGGCACATTCGACATGCCGTTCGAAGTCACGATCTCCGAATTGGCCGTCGAGCTGCTCTTTCCCGCCGACCGCAGCACCGCGCAGGCGTTTCAAGCGCTCGCGCGGGAGCGCGACGGTTAAGCGGCCCGACCGACCTGAACGTAGCCCTCGGAGGTGATCCGGGTCGGGAACACCTGCACCGAGACACTGGGGTCGTCCACGCAGCTGCCGTCGTCCAGCGCGAAGGCCTGCTTCTTCAGCGGCGAGATGACCGAAATCCGGCCGCCGCGGTCTCCGACGATGCCGCGCGACAGCACCGCGGCCTGGAAGAACGGGTCGATGTTGCACACCGCGTGCACAGAGCCGTCGTCAAGGCGGAACAGCGCGGCCTGGGTGCCGTTGTCGAGCAGCACTCCGACGCCGAGGCCGGGGACCAGACGGTCATACTCACACGCGGTGGTCCAGGACTCGATGTTGGTGGTAGCGGTCATGATTCCTCCTTGGATGAGTGCAACACCGGGATAGGCAACGGGATCTTGCGGCCGTCGCGCTCGGTGAACACGACGGTGGGGTCTTCGGCGTCGGGGGCGTTGACGAACGACACGAAGCGCGACAGCTTCTCCGGGTCGTCGAGCACGCCCTTCCATTCGTCGGTGTAGTTGTCCACGTGGCGGGCCATCTCCGCCTCGAACTCCGCGGCCAGGCCGAGCGAGTCCTCACAGACCACCCGGCGCACGTGTTCGAGGCCGCCCTCGATCGATTCGAGCCACGGCGCGGTGCGCTGCAGCCGATCGGCGGTGCGGATGTAGAACATCAGGAACCGGTCGATGTAGCGGAACACCGTCTCGGTATCCAGATCGCTGGCCAGCAGCTGGGCGTGCTTGGGGCTCATACCGCCGTTGCCGCCGACGTAGAGGTTCCAGCCGACCTCGGTGGCGATCACACCGACGTCCTTGCCGCGCGCCTCGGCGCACTCCCGGGCACAGCCGGAGACGCCCATCTTGATCTTGTGCGGTGCGCGCAGTCCGCGGTAGCGCAGCTCGAGGTCGACGGCCAGCTTGACCGAGTCCTGCTGGCCGTACCGGCACCAGTCGCTGCCCACGCAGCTCTTGACCGTCCGCAGCGACTTCCCGTATGCCTGACCGGATTCCATGCCGGCATCGACCAGCTTGCGCCAGATCGCGGGCAGCTGATCCACCCGGGCGCCGAACATGTCGATCCGCTGCCCGCCGGTGATCTTGGTGTAAAGGCCGAACTCCTGGGCGATCTGGCCGATCAGGATCAGGTGCTCGGGCTTGATCTCGCCGCCGGGCACCCGCGGGACCACCGAATAGCTGCCGTTGCGCTGAATGTTGGCCAGGAAGTGGTCGTTGGAGTCCTGCAGCGCGGCCTGCTCGCCATCGAGGATGTGCTCGGATCCGGTCGAGGCCAGGATGGAGGCGACGGTCGGCTTGCAGATGTCACAGCCGTGTCCCTTGCCGAAGCGCTCCAGCAGCTCGGAGAAGGTGCGGATTCCGGTGACCTGGACGATCTGGAACAGTTCCGCGCGGGACTGCTCGAAGTGCTCGCACAATGCCTTGGACTGCTCCACGCCCTCGGCGATCAGCAGGTCCTTGAGCAGCGGAATGCAAGAGCCGCACGAGGTTCCGGCCTTGGTGCAGTCCTTGAGTGCCTGCACGTCGTGGCAGCCGCCGGCGATGGCGTCGCACAGCTGCGCCTTGGTGACGTTGTTACAGGAACAGATCTGGGCCGCACCGGGCAGTGCACTGATCCCCAACGAGGGCTTGCCGCCGTCGCCGGAGCCGACCGGGGCGATCAGGTCCAGCGGATCGCCGGGCAGCTCACTGCCGACCATCGGACGCAGCACCCCGTAGGAGGAGGCGTCGCCCACCAGAATCCCGCCGAGCAGGGTCTTGGCGTCATCGGAGAGCACCAGCTTGGCGTAGGTGCGCTTCACCGGGTCGTTGACCACCACCGACAGCGAGTTCTCGGTCACGCCCATCGCGTCGCCGAAGCTGGCCACATCCACACCGAGCAGCTTGAGCTTGGTGGACATGTCGGCCTCGCCGAACTCCGCGGCACCCTCGAGCAGCCGGTCGGCGACCACCTCGGCGCTGGTGTAGCCCGGGCCCACCAGGCCGTAGCAGACACCCTCGATGGCCGCGACCTCGCCGATCGCGTACACGTCGGGATCGCTGGTGACACACGAGAAGTCGGTGAGAACACCGCCACGCTCGGCGATCGTCAGTCCGGCTTCACGGGCCAGCTCGTCGCGGGGGCGCACCCCGGCGGCGAAGATCACCAGGCCGGCTTCGATCTCGGTGTCGTCAGACAGCCGCACCGCCAGTGTGGGCGAGCCGAATTCGTGGGTGCGCTGCTCGATCGACTGCGTGCCGACACCGATGTGCAGCGAGATACCCAGGTCAGCGATGATCCTGCCGAGCAGGAAACCGCCCGCGTCGTCGAGTTGCTGCGGCATCAGCCGGGGCGCCATCTCGACGATGTGCGGCTCGATCCCGGAGCTGCGCAACGCGTTGGCGGCTTCCAGGCCCAAGAGGCCGCCACCGATCACCACTCCGGACCTGGTGGTGCCGGCTTCGAGCATGCACTGGATGTCGGTACGGATACCGTCCAGGTCGTCCAGGGTCCGGTACACGTGACAACCGGGCAGGTCATGGCCGGGAACCGGCGGCACGAACGCGCGCGACCCGGTGGACAGCACCAGCTTGTCGTAGCCGTAACGCTGCCCGTCGGCGGCCACCACTTCCTTGGCCGCCCGGTCGATCTCGGCGACCCGGGTGCTCAGCAGCAGCCGGACCTGGTCGTCTTGCGCGTAGTCGTTGCCGGGCAGCGCCAGCCGGGACCGGTCCCAGCCGTCGGTGTAGGAGGTCAGGCCGACCCGGTCGTAGGCGGGGTCGGATTCTTCGGCGAGCACGGTGACGCGCCATGAACCGCTGTCCATCCGGCTACGCAGTGCCTCCACGAAGCGGTGGCCCACCATGCCGTGCCCGACTACGACCAGTTCCCGAATGGGGTCGCCGGCGCGGGGCGTTTCGATGACAGCCATGTACGCGAGGGTAGGAATCGGATATTTCCGGAGTATCGCTACACGTTACAAACATGTTGCGGTGTGACTGCTGTGGCGTGAGGTCGCTCACCGCGCCTGGCGACTGTGGTCCTGTTCACCCAGGTAGGCGCTTTCGCCCACGGCGAACAAGATTTGGAACTTTAGCGTGCCCGACTCAAGTTCTGACCTATGACGGGCCGGCATCCGACCGGCACGCAGCATCGCATCAAGGAGACACCCACATGAGCACCCTGACTCTTCGGACCCGCCCGTTCGACACCGACCGCTGGGTACGCGACTTCTTCAGCCCGGCCACCGCCGGCGACTGGCGGACCCCGGCTCCACGCGGCGTGCATCCGGCCGCCGAGATCACCAAGGACGGCGACGACGCGGTGATCCGTCTCGAACTGCCCGGGATCGACGTCGACAAGGACGTGACCGTCGAACTCGACGCCGGACGGCTCGTTATCCGCGGCGAACGCCGCGACGAGCACGCCGAGACCGACCCCACCGGCGCGAACCGCACCCTGCGAGAGGTGCGCTACGGCGCCTTCCGCCGATCCTTCGGGGTGCCGTCACACGTCACCGGCGACGCCATCTCGGCGTCCTATGACGCCGGCATCCTGACGGTCCGGGTGGCAGGAGTCCACGCCGGCAGCCAGCCGCAGCGGATCGCCATCAAGTAGCGGAGCCAAGTAGGCCCCGTCCGGAAAACCCCCGTACACAGCGTGTGTCGGGGGTTTTTCGTGCGGCCAACACGACTCGGCAACAACGTGATCTGTCTCACGTTCGGTTCGCGGTATGACTAGCATCGGGTGAACGTAATGTGATCCGCAACACCCGAGGAGGTCCGGTGTCGAGCACTACCGAACTCGCCGAACTACACGCCCTGATCGGCGACCTGCGGCGCTGCGTGCTGGGGTTGAAGACCCGCTTCGGCGACATCCCCGGAATGCGCCGCATCGAGATGGACGCCGAGCGCATCCTCACCGACGTCCAACTCCTGGAATCAGACGCCGGCGAACTCGATCTGGAGCGCTGGGCCGCCGAGCGCGCCCACGAGAAGATCGCCATCCCCGACACCGAGTACGACAGCGAGTTCTGGCGCGACGTCGACGACGAGGGCGTCGGCGGCCAAGGCAGGTACTGAACCCATACCGGGTGCTGCTTGCATAGGGGCGCCCTCCGACGAATCCAGCCGAAGGGGAACCCCTAGATGAGCGCACCTGCCGTGAACCGACCAGGAACCGGGGTCTTCTCGGCGACTCGGGCGCGGATCGCCAACCGCACCCTGCGCAGCGACCGATGGTGGTTGTCGCCGCTGCGGGTCAACCTCGGCCTGGACGCGTTCATCATCTACGCCACCATCCGGTCGTTCTGGGGCAGCGGCTACTGGGTGGACAAGTACCACTACCTGACACCGTTCTACTCTCCGTGCATCAGCGCGTCGTGCGTAGAGGGCTCCAGCCACCTCGGCGTCTGGCTGCCGGAGTTCCCTCGATGGATCCCGTTGGGCGCCTTGGTATTGCCGTTCCTACTCTGCTTCCGGCTCACCTGCTACTACTACCGCAAGGCCTACTACCGGGCATTCTGGCAGTCGCCGACGGCGTGCGCGGTCCCCGAGCCCCGGGCCCACTACACCGGCGAGACGCGGTTCCCGCTGATCATGCAGAACACCCACCGCTACTTCTTCTACGCCGCCTTCGCGCTGGCCGCGCTGAACACCTACGACGCGATCGTCGCGCTGCACTCCGATGACGGCCCTGGAGGATTCGGATTCGGCGTGGGCAACATCGTGCTGTTGGCCAACGTGGCCATGCTGTGGGCCTACACCGGCGGCTGCCACTCCTGCCGACACGTCTTCGGCGGCCGGTTGAACCACTTCTCCAAGCACCCAATCCGCTACTGGTTCTGGACGAAGATCAGCTGGTTCAACGGCCGGCACCAGCAGTTCGCCTGGATCACACTGGGCACGCTGGCCTTCACCGACTTCTACATCTGGATGGTCTCCAGCGGCGTCATCACCGATTTCCGTTTCATCGGCTGAGCTCCGCAAACACACGAAGGGTAATCGAGAATTCATGGTTGAAGTCGAACGGCACTCCTACGACGTAGTCGTGATCGGTGCCGGCGGCGCGGGACTGCGCGCGGTCATCGAAGCCCGCCAGCAGGGCCTGAGCGTGGCGGTGGTGTGCAAGTCGCTCTTCGGCAAGGCGCACACCGTGATGGCCGAAGGCGGCTGCGCGGCGTCGATGGGCAACGTCAACGAAAAAGACAACTGGCAGGTGCACTTCCGCGACACCATGCGCGGCGGCAAGTTCCTCAACAACTGGCGGATGGCCGAGCTGCACGCCCGGGAAGCACCGGAGCGGGTCTGGGAGTTGGAGACCTATGGTGCCCTGTTCGACCGCACCAAAGACGGCAAGATCAACCAGCGCAACTTCGGTGGCCACACCTATCCGCGGCTGGCGCACGTCGGTGACCGCACCGGCCTGGAGCTGATCCGCACCATGCAGCAGAAAGTGGTCTCGCTGCAGCAGGACGATCACGCCGAGTTCGGTGACTACGAGGCCCGGATCAAGATCTTCCACGAGTGCACCATCACCGAACTGCTCAAAGATGAAGCCACCGGCGCTATTTCGGGCGCCTTCGGCTACTGGCGCGAGAGCGGCAAGTTCGTGCTGTTCGAGGCGCCGGCGGTGGTGCTGGCCACCGGGGGCATCGGCAAGTCGTTCAAGGTGACCTCGAACTCCTGGGAGTACACCGGCGACGGACACGCGTTGGCGCTGCGTGCCGGAGCGAGCCTGATCAACATGGAGTTCGTCCAGTTCCACCCGACCGGAATGGTGTGGCCGCCCAGCGTGAAGGGGATTCTGGTCACCGAGGGCGTGCGCGGCGACGGCGGGGTGCTCAAGAACTCCGACGGGACCCGGTTCATGTTCGACTACATCCCGCCGGTGTTCAAAGGCCAGTACGCAGAGACCGAGGCCGAAGCCGACCAGTGGCTCAAGGACAACGACTCGGCGCGGCGCACCCCCGACCTGCTGCCCCGCGACGAGGTGGCCCGGGCGATCAACTCCGAGGTCAAGGCCGGTCGAGGATCGCCGCACGGCGGGGTCTTCCTCGACATCGCCTCCCGGCTCACACCGGAGGAGATCAAACGCCGACTGCCCTCGATGTACCACCAATTCATGCAGCTCGCTGAGGTCGACATCACCAAGGGCCCCATGGAAGTCGGCCCCACCTGCCACTACGTCATGGGTGGCATCGAGGTCGACCCCGACAGCGGCGCCGCGGCGGTGCCCGGGTTGTTCGCCGCCGGCGAATGCTCCGGCGGGATGCACGGCTCCAACCGGCTGGGCGGCAACTCGCTGTCGGACCTGCTGGTGTTCGGCCGTCGCGCCGGTCTGGGCGCCGCGGAATACGTTCGGCAGCTGAGCAATCGGCCGTCGGTCACGCCGGCGGCACTGGACGCCGCGGCGGCGCTGGCGCTGGCGCCGTTCGAGCGTCCCGCCGGCACAGCCGAGAACCCCTACACGCTGCACTCCGAGCTGCAGCAGTCGATGAACGATCTAGTTGGCATCATCCGCAACGCCAGCGAGCTGGAGCAGGCGCTGACCAGACTCGAGGAGTTCAAGGCCCGGTTCGCCAACGTCGCCGTCGAGGGCGGCCGGGAGTACAACCCGGGCTGGAACCTCGCCGTCGACCTGCGCAACATGCTGCTGGTCAGCGAGTGCGTGGCCAAGGCGGCGCTGCTGCGCACGGAGAGTCGCGGCGGCCACACCCGCGACGACCATCCGGGTATGGACTCGGGCTGGCGTCAGACCCTGCTGGTCTGCCGAGTCGCCGACGAAAGCGCCGTCCCCGACATCAACATCACCCGCGAACCGCAGTCGGGGATGCGCGAGGACCTGCTGGAGCTGTTCGAGATCGGCGAGCTCGAAAAGTACTACACCGACGAAGAGTTGGCTGGGCACCCGGGACGGAGCGCGAGATGACCAACACCGTGAACATGCGCGTCTGGCGGGGCGACCCCGAAGGCGGCGGTCTGCAGGACTACACCGTCGAGGTCAACGAGGGCGAAGTGGTACTCGACGTCATCCACCGGCTACAGGCCACCCAGACTCCGGACCTGGCGGTGCGGTGGAACTGCAAGGCCGGCAAGTGCGGATCGTGTTCGGCCGAGATCAACGGGTTCCCGCGCCTGCTGTGCATGACCCGGATGTCGATGTTCGAACCGGGCCAGACCGTCACGGTCACCCCGGTGCGGACCTTCCCGGTGATTCGGGACCTGGTCACCGACGTGTCCTACAACTACGAGAAGGCCCGCGAAATGCCGGCTTTCAAGCCGCCGGAAGGGCTCAAGCCCGGCGAGTACCGCATGCAGCAGGCGGATGTGGAGCGCTCGCAGGAGTTCCGCAAGTGCATCGAATGCTTCCTGTGCCAGAACGTCTGCCACGTCATCCGGGACCACGAGGAGAACAAGCCCCGGTTCTCCGGCCCGCGGATGTTCATCCGGCTCGCCGAGCTGGAGATGCATCCGCTGGACACCGCCGATCGGCGCGACTTCGCCCAGGACGACGCCGGGCTCGGGCTGTGCAACATCACCAAGTGCTGCACCGAGGTCTGCCCGGAAGGCATCAAGATCACCGACAACGCCATCATCCCGATGAAGGAACGGGTGGCCGGGAACCGCTACGACCCGGTCGTCTGGCTCGGCCGGAAGATCTTCGGCCGCAAGTCCGACTGAAGGCCCTACCGGGGGATCGGCTCCAACCCGCCCTCGCGATCCAGCAGCGCGAGGAGTTCGTCGGCGATGCCCGGCGCTGCAGCGACCATCACCGCTCCGTCGACCTCCGGGTTCGGCAACAGCACCCGGGCACCCGCCTCGGCGGCGATCAGCGATCCCGCGGCGTGGTCCCACAGGTTGATGCCGTGCTCGTAGTAGGCGTCGAGCCGTCCGGCCGCCACCATGCACAGGTCCAGCGCGGCCGAGCCGATCCGCCGCACGTCGCGCACCGCCGGCAATAACCGGGCTATCAGCGCCGCCTGCACCGCCCGGCGGCCGGCCGAATACCCGAATCCGGTGCCCAGCAAGGCCAACGGCAATGCACTGACTTCATTGCAACGCAGCCTCGTGGTGCCGTGCCGGTCATGGGCGTGCGCACCCAGCCCGACACCGGCGGAGTAGATCCGCTCACCGGCCACGTCGGCGACCGCGCCCGCCACCGACACCCCGCCGACCTGCGCCGCCACCGACACCGCATAGGCCGGGACGTCGTACATGAGGTTGACGGTGCCATCGATCGGGTCGACGACCCAGGTCACGGGTCCCGCGCCGTCGTCGCCGCCGCCCTCCTCGCCGAGTACCGCATCACCGGGCCGCAACTGGGCCAGCCGGTCCCGGATCAGGCGCTCGGCCTCGGTGTCGACCACGGTGACCGGGTCGGTCGGGGTGCTCTTCGTCTGAATATCGGGGTCGGGGGCGTCGGCACCGAACACCTCGGCGCGGCGGCACCGTACGAATTCGGCCGCCTCAGCCACCAGCGCCTCGGCCGTGGCCTGCAACTTCCCGGGGTCACTGTGCAGGGTCGCCATCAGCCCATAGCAACACATCCGCTGGGACGACCGCACCTTCGCCCCATGTCGTGAATTCAGGTATACTCGAACACATGTTCGATTCGATGGCGCCGGCGGCACCTCCCACCGGACCCACCCTGGATTCAGTGGCGCGGTTCAGTGCGTGGTTTTTGCAGCGTCATCCGCGCACGACGCCGGAGTCGGCGGCGTTGGTGGATCGGATCTGTGCGTCGGCTCGGGCGGAGAACCGGGCGGCGGCGGCCCAGTTGGTGGCGATCGGAGAGTTGTTCGCGTTGCGGTTGAGTCACTGTGGTGAGACGCAGGAGTGGGCGGTCGATACCGAGGCGGCGGTGGCCGCTGAGGTGGCGGCGGCGTTGCGGATCAGTCAGGGGTTGGCGGGCAGTCGGCTGTGCTATGCCCGGGCGATGCGGGAGCGGTTGCCGCAGGTGGCTGAGGTGTTCAAGGCCGGGGATATCGGTCTGCGGCTGTTTCAGACGATTGTGTATCGCACGGATCTGATCACCGATGGGCAGGTGCTGGCAACAGTCGATGCCGCGTTGGCGCTCGCGGTGCCACGCTGGCCGTCGCTGACGGCGAGTCGGTTGGCCGGCAAGATCGACAAGATCGTGGCGAAAGCCGATCGGGACGCGGTGCGGCGGCGCAAGGAGCGGCAGGGCGAACGCGAGATCGGGTTTCAGGATCAACAGGGCGGGCTCTCGGAGATCTACGGCCATATGTTCACCGTCGATGCCCGCGCATTGGATAAGGCGTTGGATGCGTTGGCGGCCACCGTCTGTGAGCATGATCCGCGCAGTCGTGAGCAGCGGCGTGCGGACGCGATGGGGGCGTTGACTGCGCGGGCGGATCGGCTGGGGTGCCGGTGCGGGCGGGCCGACTGCCCGGTGGGTTCGCGACCCGGTGCCTCGCTGGTGGTCATTCACGTGATCGCCGAGCAGGCCACCGTCGACGGGACCGGTGACAAGCCGGGATGGCTGGTGGAGGCCGACGGGCTGGTGCCGCCGGAGCTGATCGCCGAGTTGGCCGCCTCGGCGCGGTTGGTGGCGTTGGTGCATCCCGGCGATGCCCCGCCCGAGGCCCGATATGTGCCCTCGAAGGCGTTGGCGGCGTTTGTGCGGTGCCGGGATCTGACCTGCCGCTGGCCCGGTTGCGATGTGCCGGCAATCAAGTGCGACATCGACCACACGATCCCCTACACCGATGGCGGCCCGACCCATGCGTCGAACCTGAAATGTTATTGCCGCACACACCATTTGGCGAAAACGTTCTGGGGCTGGCAAGAGAAACAGCTTCCGGACGGAACGTTGATCCTGGCCGCACCATCGGGCCAGATCTATGTCACCATGCCGGGCAGCGCGCTACTGTTCCCCAGCCTTTGTGCGCCCACCGGGGACCTCGCCCCACCCGAGCCGCAGCCGGATGATCGGTGCGCGGAACGCTCGGCGATGATGCCCCGGCGCCGGCGCACCCGCGCCCAGAACCGTGCAGCGCGCATCAACACCGAACGCAACCAGAACCGCAGAGCCCGCGAAGCCCGCCTTGCCGCCCGCAGCGCCGCGATGTTCCCCAAGGTCGCGCCCGGCGGCGCCGAGGACGACCCGCCACCCTTCTAGGCGACCACTAGCCCCCGAGTCGGCGAAAACAACTGCGGTGAAACACGATCGGCGCGATCTCCGGATCAACCGTCACATTCGAGACCCGCAGCACCACAATGGTGTGGTCGCCGGCGGGTACCAGCTGTTCGATCGCGCTGTCCAGCCACACCCCGGTGCCCTTGATGAACACCGCACCTTCGCTGGTGACAGTCTCCAGCCCGGCGAACCGGTCACCGGTCTTGGCGGCCAGTGAGCGCGCCGCGACGTCGTGGGCCTCGCCGAGCACGCTGATCCCCAGCCGGGGTGAGTCCTTGAGCTTGGGCCACGTGGTCGAGGTGTTCTGCACACAGAAGGACACCAGCGGCGGGTCCAGGGATACCGGGACGAAGGTGCTGGCGGCCAGGCCGACCCGGACACCGTCGACCTCGGCGGCGATGGCGATCACGCCGGTGGGGAAATGACCGAACGCCTCCCTCAGCGACGACGGATCCAGTTTGTTCGCAGAGGTCACGGTGGAACCTTACCCGCCGCAGGTCAGCGGCGCCGGACGGCCCGTGATCAGGACCTCCCCGGGAGTGAGACCAACCGGTTGGTTAATTAGTCGATGACAGGTAGCTCACACTGGCTTGCGCTGCCGGTTCCAGGGAGTATATTTCAGGGCACGTTACTGGTGGGTAACTTAAGCCTGAGTACCCAACCGCAGGTGGCATTCCATGAGGAGGAAGTAGTGAGCCACTACAAGAGCAATGTCCGTGACCAGGTATTCAACCTGTTCGAGGTGTTCGGCCTGGACAAGGTCTTCGGTCAGGGCGAGTACGCCGACCTCGACATCGACACCGCCCGCGAGATGCTCGGTGAGATGGTCCGGCTGGCCGAGGGCCCGATTGCTGACTCGTTCGTCGACGGTGACCGCAACCCGCCGGTGTTCGATCCGGCCACCCACTCGGTGACCCTGCCCGAGTCCTTCAAGAAGTCGGTGCGCGCCTGTCTCGAAGGCGGCTGGGACCGGGTCGGCATCGACGAGGCCCTGGGCGGCATGGCCATGCCCAAGGCGCTGATGTGGGCGCTGCACGAGCACATCCTGGGCGCCAACCCGGCGGTGTGGATGTACGCCGGCGGCGCCGGATTCGCCAACATCTTCTACCACGTCGCCACCGAAGAGCAGAAGAAGTGGGCCGTGATCGCCGCCGAGCGCGGCTGGGGCTCCACCATGGTGCTCACCGAGCCGGACGCCGGCTCGGACGTCGGCGCCGGCCGCACCAAGGCCGTCCAGCAGTCCGACGGCTCCTGGCACATCGACGGCGTGAAGCGATTCATCACCTCGGCGGACTCCGACGACCTGTTCGAGAACATCTTCCACCTGGTGCTGGCCCGCCCCGAGGGCGCCAAGCCGGGCACCAAGGGCCTGTCGCTGTTCTTCGTGCCGAAGTTCCTGTTCGACTTCGAGACCGGTGAGATCGGCGAGCGCAACGGCGCCTTCGTCACCAACGTCGAGCACAAGATGGGCCTGAAGGTCTCGGCCACCTGTGAGCTCACCTTCGGCCAGCACGGGGTGCCGGCCAAGGGCTGGCTGGTCGGCGAGGTGCACAACGGCATCGCGCAGATGTTCGACGTGATCGAGCAGGCCCGGATGATGGTGGGCACCAAGGCCATCGCCACGCTGTCCACCGGTTACCTCAACGCCCTGGAGTACGCCAAGGAGCGCGTGCAGGGCGCCGACCTGACCCAGATGACCGACAAGGCCGCGCCGCGGGTGACCATCACCCACCACCCGGACGTCCGCCGGTCGCTGATGACCCAGAAGGCTTACGCCGAGGGTCTGCGGGCGCTATACATCTACACCGCCAGCTACCAGGACGCCGCGGTCGCCGAGGCGCTGCACGGCGTGGACGCCGACCTGGCGGTCCGGATCAACGACCTGATGCTGCCGATCGTCAAGGGTGTCGGCTCCGAGCAGGCCTACGCCAAGCTCACCGAGAGCCTGCAGACCCTGGGCGGTTCGGGCTTCCTGCAGGACTACCCGATCGAGCAGTACATCCGCGACGCCAAGATCGACTCGCTGTATGAGGGCACCACCGCGATTCAGGCGCAGGACTTCTTCTTCCGCAAGATCGTCCGGGACAAGGGTCAGGCACTGGCCCACGTCGCCGGCGAGATCGAGTCCTTCATCTCCAACGAGACCGGTAACGGCCGGCTCAAGGCCGAGCGTGAGCTGCTGGCCACCGCGCTGGCCGACGTGCAGGCCATGGCGGCGACCCTGACCGGCTACCTGATGGCCGCGCAGGAGGACATCTCCAGCATCTACAAGGTGGGGCTGGGTTCGGTGCGCTTCCTGATGAGCGTCGGTGACCTGGTCATCGGCTGGCTGCTGGCCCGCCAGGCGGCCGTCGCCGTGGAGAAGCTCGACGCCGGCGCCGAGGGTGACGACCGGGCCTTCTACGAGGGCAAGATCGCGGTGGCGTCGTTCTTCACCAAGAACTTCCTGCCGCTGCTGACCAGCACCCGCGGGGTGCTCGAAGGCATCGACAACGAGATCATGGAGCTCGACGAAGCGGCCTTCTGAGCCCGCCCTATCAAGACCGCGTAGGCCCTCGGGGAGATCCCCCGGGGGCCTGCTGCCTTTCCGGAGTCCGTCCGGGCGCCTGTCCTGATTCGTGGGATGTATGACGTAGACGCCATCATGCCGCGCAGTCGACACTGATCGGGTGAGACGCAAGATCGTCATTCTGGGCTACCCGGGCGTCCAGTCGCTGGACGTGTTCGGGCCCTCCGAGGTGTTCGCCGGGGCCTCGCTGGCGCTGTTGGGCGCCGGCCGCGGCGACGACGGCTACGACATCACCGTGGCCAGCGCCGACGGCCGGCCCATCGCCACCAGCTGCGGCCCGGCCCTGGCGGCCGCCGCGCTGCCCGACCCCACCGATGGCTTCGATGCCGTGCTGCTGCCCGGCGGCACCGGCGTCCACGCGGCCCGCTCCGACCCGGAGCTGCTGGCCTGGATCCGGACCGCCGCAGCGCACAGCCGGCGGGTGATCAGCGTGTGCACCGGCGCCTTCCTGGCCGCGTCGGCGGGGCTGCTCGACGGGTGCCGCGCCACCACCCATTGGGCCTTCGCAGACCAGCTGGCACGCGAATTCCCCTCGATCACAGTCGATCCGGAGCCGATCTTCCTGCGGAGCTCGCAGGCGGTGTGGACCGCGGCGGGCGTCACCTCCGGAATCGACCTGGCGCTGGCGCTGGTCGAGGACGACCACGGCATCGAGGTGGCACAGAACGTGGCCCGCTGGCTGGTGCTCTACCTGCGCCGTCCGGGCGGGCAGAGCCAGTTCGCCGCCCCGGTCTGGCTGCCCCGGGCCCGTCGCCGGCCGATCCGTGACGTGCAGGAGCTGATCGAGAGCCAACCCGGTGGGGCGCACCGCATTCCCGATCTTGCCGCCGCGGCCGCGATGAGCCCACGGCACTTCACCCGGGTCTTCACCGACGAGGTCGGCCTGGCGCCCGGCGCCTACGTCGAGCGGGTACGCACCGAGGCCGCACGGCGCCAGCTCGAAGAGACCGACGACACCGTCGTCGCCATCGCCGGCCGCTGCGGCTTCGGCACCGCAGAGACCCTGCGCCGCACCTTCATTCGTCGGCTCGGTGTCTCCCCCGACCACTACCGCAAGACCTTCGCCTGAAAGGACGCATCATGCAGATCGCGATCGTGCTCTACCCCGGCTTCACCGCGCTGGACTTCATCGGCCCCTACGAGGTGCTGCGCAACCTGCCCGATGCGCGGGTGCGGTTCGTCTGGCACGAGCCGGGGCCGATCACCGCCGACTCGGGGGTGCTGATCGTCGGCGCCACCCATTCCTTCGACGAAACACCTTCCCCCGACGTGATTCTGGTGCCCGGCGGGCCGGGCTCCGCGGCGGCCGCCCGGGACACCGGCCTACTGGACTGGCTGCGCCGGGCTCACCAGACAGCCACCTGGACCACCTCGGTGTGCACCGGGTCGGTGGTCCTGGCCGCCGCCGGGCTGCTGGCGGGCAAGCGAGCGACCTCGCACTGGTCGGCATTGACCGCCCTGACAGCCTTCGGAGCCACTCCGGTCCGCGATGAACGCGTGGTGCGCCAAGACGACGTCGTCACCGCCGCAGGCGTATCCGCCGGGATCGATCTCGCGCTGTGGCTGGCGGCGCAGATCGTCGGCGATGGGCGCGCCGAAGCCATCCAGTTGCTGATCGAGTACGACCCGCAGCCGCCGTTCGACTCCGGCCACATGTCCAAGGCGTCGGCGAAGACCAAGGCGGCCGCCGCTGCGCTGATCACCAGGGACCTGGCCAAGCCGGAACCGTTGAAGGCCACCGCGTTGCTGCTGTGGGACCGGGCGATCAGCGCGGCGCGAGCCCGCCGCTGAATCCCCTCAGTCCAGCGGCGGGGCCGGGACTATCCCTCCAGGATCGCGGCGACGCCCTGACCGCCGGCGGCGCAGATCGAGATCAGCGCCCGCACCGGCTTGTTCTTCGAGGCGCCCTTCTTAGCGGCTTTGGCCTCGGCGATCTGCTTGGCGGCCTGCGCCACGATCCGACCGCCGGTGGCCGCGAACGGGTGTCCGGCCGCCAGCGACGAGCCGTTGACGTTGAGCTTGGACCGGTCGATGGCGCCCAGCGCGCCGTCCAGCCCCAGCCGTCCCTTGCAGTACTCCTCGGACTCCCACGCCGCCAGGTGGCACAGCACGGTGGAGGCGAACGCCTCGTGGATCTCGTAGAAGTCGAAGTCCTGCAAGGTCAGACCATTGCGGGCCAGCAGCCGCGGCACGGCGTAGGTGGGCGCCATCAGCAGCCCGTCCGGACCGTTGACGTAGTCGACCGCCGAGGTCTCGGAGTCCACGAAGTAGGCCAGCGGGGTCAGCTTGTGCGCGGCCGCCCACTCCTCGCTGGCCAGCAGCGCCACCGACGCGCCGTCGGTGAGCGGGGTGGAGTTGCCCGCGGTCATGGTGGCGTCGCCGGCCTTCGCGCCGAACACCGGCCGCAGGGTGGCCAGCTTCTCCGGGCTGGAACCGGGCCGCAGATTGTCGTCGCGGTAGAGCCCCTGGAACGGAGTGATCAGGTCGTCGAAGAAGCCGCGGTCATAGGCGGCGGCCATCTTCTGGTGGCTGGCCGCGGCCAGCTCGTCCTGGTCGACGCGCTTGATGCCCATCTGCTTGGTGGTGATCGCCTGGTGCTCTCCCATGGACAGCCCGGTGCGGGCTTCCTTGTTGGCAGGGATCTCCACGCCCAGGGCGGCCGGCAGCTTGCCGACCAGCTTCAGGCGCGCCACGTTGGTCTTGGCCCGGCGCAGCGCGAGCAGCGTGCGGCGCAGTTCGTTGCCGATCGCCAGGGGAGCGTCGGAGGTGGTGTCCACACCGCCGGCGGCGGCCACTTCGTAACGACCCGCGGCGATACCGTCGGCGGCGCAGATCGCCGCCTGCAGGCCGGTGCCGCAGGCCTGCTGGAGGTCGAACGCCTGGGTGTAGGGCGACAGGGCCGAGCCGAGCACACACTCGCGGATCAGGTTGAAGTCGCGGCTGTGCTTGAGCACCGCCCCGCCGATCACGGCGTCCAGCTTCTCGCCGGCCAGGCCGAATCGGTCGACCAGGCCGCCGAGGGCGGCGGTGAACATGTCCTGGTTCGACGCGCTGGCGTAGGCGCCGTCGGAGCGGGCGAACGGAATGCGGTTGCCGCCGAGGACGGCGACGCGGCGACGCTCGCCGGCGGATGTGGGCTTAGCAGCAGGTCCAGATGCCACGATCTCTCCGTCTGATGATGAGGCGCCCCGCATTGCCGGGGGCGGTCGAGGTGATACTACCCAGTATTCTTACTCTGGAGTAAGTTCGTTGTCGACACCGCGGCCTAGACCAGGCGCGCACCCAGATGGAAGGCAGTTAAGTGGCCCCCAAAGTCCCGTCGGACCTGTTGTCCCAGATCGTCAACTCCGCCCCAGGCTCGTTCCTGGCCAAGCAACTCGGCGTACCCCAGGCCGAAACACTGCGCCGCTACCGAGCCGGCGAGCCGGCCCTGGCCGGACCCCTGCTGATCGGCGGCAACGGCCGGGTGGCCGAACCGATGCGCACCGCCCTAGCCGAGGACTACCAGGTGGTCGGCGACAACCTGGGCGGCCGGTGGGCCGACAGGTTCGGCGGGCTGGTCTTCGACGCCACCGGCATCACCTCGCCGGCCGGCCTGACCGAACTGCATGAGTTCTTCACCCCGCTGCTGCGCAACGTGGGGGCCTGCGGGCGACTCGTGGTCGTCGGCACCACCCCGGACCAGACCGGCAGCGTCGACGAGCGGATCGCCCAGCGCGCGCTGGAGGGCTTCACCCGGTCACTGGGCAAGGAGCTGCAGCGCGGTGCCACCGTGCAGCTGGTGTACCTGTCGCCGGAGGCCAAGCCCGGCGCCACCGGCCTGGAATCGACCCTGCGGTTCATCCTGTCGGCCCGCTCGGCCTACGTCGACGGTCAGGTGTTCTACGTCGGCGCCGACGACTCCGACGCCCCCGCCGACTGGGACCGCCCGCTGGACGGCAAGGTTGCGATCATCACCGGTGCCGCGCGCGGGATCGGCGCCACCATCGCCGAGGTGTTCGCCCGCGACGGCGCCAAGGTGGTGGCGATCGACGTGCCGCAGGCCGCCGAGGCGCTGGAGGCCACGGCCGCCCGGGTGGGCGGCACCGCGCTGGCGCTGGACGTCACCGCCGACGACGCCGTCGAGCAGATCACCGCGCACCTCAAAGAGCATGGCGGCAAGGCCGATGTGCTGGTCAACAACGCTGGCATCACCCGCGACAAGCTGCTGGCCAACATGGACGACGCCCGGTGGAATGCGGTCCTGGCAGTCAACCTGCTTGCCCCGCAACGTCTTACCGAGGGCTTGGTGGCCAATGGCAGCATCGGCAAGGGCGGCCGGGTGATCGGCCTGTCGTCGATGGCCGGGATCGCCGGCAACCGCGGCCAGACCAACTACGCCGCCACCAAGGCCGGCATGATCGGGCTGACCGAGGCCCTGGCTCCGGTGCTGGCCGGCAAGGGCATCACGATCAACGCGGTGGCCCCCGGATTCATCGAGACCGACATGACCGCAGCCATCCCGCTGGCCACCCGCGAGGTGGGCCGCCGGCTCAACTCGCTGTTCCAGGGCGGCCAGCCCGTGGACGTCGCCGAGCTGATCGGCTACTTCGCCAGCCCGGCGTCGAATGCGGTCACCGGCAACACCATTCGGGTCTGCGGCCAGGCCATGTTGGGGGCATGACGGTGAGCCAGCCGAGTGGGTTGAAGAACATGTTGCGGGCGGTAGCCGGGGCGTTGCCGTTCGTCCCGCGCGCCGGCACGCTGCCGGATCGCACGCTGCGGGTCGAGGAACTGGCGATCGATCCCGGCCACGTCGCCGAGTACGCCGATGTCACGGGGCTGCAGTTCGGCGACCAGGTGCCGCTGACGTACCCGTTCGCGCTGACGTTCCCGACGGTGATGTCATTGGTCACCGGATTCGACTTCCCCTTTGCCGCAATGGGTTCGGTGCATACCGAGAACAAGATCACCCAGTACCGGCCGATCCGGGTCACCGACACCGTCGGCGTCGCCACGCACGCGGAGAACCTGCGCGAGCACCGCAAGGGCTTGCTGGTCGACATCGTCACCGACATCAGCGTCGGCAATGACACCGCTTGGCATCAGGTGACGACGTTCCTGCACCAGCAGCGCACCAGCCTGTCCGACGAGCCGAAGCCGCCGCCGACCAAGCAGGCAAGGCTGGGCCCGCCGAATGCGGTACTGCGGGTGACCCCCGGCCAGATCCGGCGCTACGCCTCTGCCGGCGGCGATCACAACCCGATCCACACCAGTTCGATCGGCGCCAAACTGTTCGGCTTCCCGACCGTGATCGCGCACGGGATGTTCTCAGCGGCCGCGGTGCTGGCGAACGTCGAGGGGGCGCTTCCGGACGCGGTGGAGTACTCGGTGCGGTTCGGCAAGCCGATGCTGCTGCCGGCCAGTCCGGGCCTGTACGTGGACAAGGCCGACGGCGGCTGGGACCTGGCGCTGCGCAACGTCGCCAAGGGCTACCCATATCTGACCGGGGCACTGCGGGCGCTATAGCGCGACGGCGAATCCCGCCGCCTTCAGCAGATTGGCTTTGCTGACCTCCCAGTGGGCATTGACGAAGTCCAGCCCCCACACCGGGATCGAGATCACCAGTCCGCGGATCAGCACCACCACGGTGTCCATGTAGGCCGCCGCATCGAAACCCGGGGCGGGGGCGGGTAGCGCCTCGGCGGCGGCGACCGCCAGCCCGAAGATGTGTTGCTCCAGCGACTTCACCGTCTCGGCGACCTTCGGGTCGGTCCAGCACGCAGCCCACAGGTGCGCGACCGACAGTGCTTGCGGTGTGGTGAATTCACGCCAGATCAGGTCGAGGTAACCGCTCAGATCCAGTGCGTCGGCCGCGGAGGTCTCCTCAAAGTGCACACGGGCCTGATCGGCCAGTTCGAACGCGAGCTGGGCGACCGCCGCATTCACCAGGTCCTCGCGGGTCGGGAAGTGGTACATCACGGTGCTCTGCGAGACGTCCGCGGCTCCGGCGACCCGGCGCGTGGTCACCGCGGAAATCCCCTCGGCCCGCAGCTGCTCGACCGCCGCGCCCACCAGGGCTTGCCGCGTGGCGGCGCGCTGTTCGGCCCGCGAGGCGCTCGTCATATGGATTCCCCTATTGCAATGACAGCTTCGTCACAGCTAATCTGACTGTTCAGGTGAACAGCCAACCATGTCTTGAATCATTCTAAGGACAAGCGCC
Source organism: Mycobacterium zoologicum (assembly GCF_020181635.2). Lineage (NCBI taxonomy): Bacteria > Bacillati > Actinomycetota > Actinomycetes > Mycobacteriales > Mycobacteriaceae > Mycobacterium > Mycobacterium zoologicum. The sequence goes on from NZ_JAYJJS010000016.1 coordinate 64,008, forward strand.
ATGACCGGTCGGATCGTTCACTCCCTCGGCATCATGCCCCTGGCCATCACGTCCGCCGCCGCCTTGGGTGTAGTGCCGGCGACGAATCCGGCTGTCCCCACCGGGGCGAAGACGGTTTTGACGCAAGTGAACCTGCTGGACACCGAGGCGTGGATCATGGGCGGAAGCGGCCTGCCGATCCCTCCCCCGAGCTACATCGACGCGCTGTTCTCCCGCTACATCGACCCCACCACCCCGTTCTTTCCCGACCAGCCCCGCTACCCGGTGGATGCCACGAACGGACTGTTCACGCCGGAAGGCCTCTACCCCAACAGTGGCGTCAAGAGCCTGGAACTGGACCCGTCGCTGGCCCAGGGGGTCAGCATCCTGCACGACACGATCAGCAAGCAGGTCGCTGCGGGCAACGACCTCGTCGTACTGGGCTACTCGCAGAGCAGCACCATCTCCACCATGGTGATGCGCGATCTGATGGCGCTGCCCGCCGACCAACGTCCGACCGCCGACCAACTGTCCTTCGTGCTGCTCGGCGCCCCCAACAATCCCAACGGCGGGCTGTTCGAACGTTTCAACGTCCTCGATGACGGCAGCTACCCGACCATTCCGAGCCTGGGCATCACGTTCAACGGTGCGATCCCCGACGACACCCCCTGGTCCACCTCCGTCTACACCCTGGAATACGACGGCTACGCCGACTTCCCGAAGTACCCGATCAATTTCCTGTCCGACCTCAACGCCGTGCTGGGCATCATCTACGAGCACACGATCTATCCGACGCTCACACCCGAGCAGTTGGCGACGGCCATCGAGATGCCGATGAGCGAGGGTTACGACGGCAACGCGCACTACTTCATGATTCCCAGCGAGATCCTGCCGCTGCTGATGCCGCTGCAGTCGATCCCGGTGATCGGCCAGCCGCTCTACGACCTGCTGGAACCGGACATGCGGATCCTGGTGAACCTGGGCTACGGCAGCATCACCGACGGCTGGGCGGCCGGCCCGGCCGATGTGGCCACCCCGTTCGAGGCGTTCCCGACCGACCTCAACTGGGGTGAGGTTTTCACCGCCTTGGGCGCCGGGGCGCAGCAGGGTGTGAGCGACTTCATCGACGACCTGTCGCACCTGTCGTTGCCGAGTGCGGCAGATCTGTTGAGCGGCACCGGTGACGTCGCGGCGATGTCGATGCCCAGCTTGACCGACATCGTCAACGCGTTCACCAGCATCACCTCCACGGCGTACGCCGCGCTGCTGCCGACCGCCGACATCCTCAACGCCATGCTCACCACCGCACCGGCATATGCGGCCGGCGTGTTCGCGCAGGAACTGGCTCAGGGCGACATCCTCAACGCGATCGGCCTACCGCTGGCCGGCGTGGTCGGATTGGGCACGCTGGCAGCAGGTTTCGAGTTCCTGGCACTCAACGGCGCAGTCGCAGACATCACCGCGACCATCCAGGATCTGTTCCAGGCGTGACTCGCGCTCGTCAAACCAACACGACGGTGTCGGGGATAGCGTGGGCGAGGGCTGCATCGAAGGTCGCCAACAGGCCACCATTCGCCTCGGCGAGAGACGCCAGATAGGCGTCGGTTAGTTGTCTGTGGCCACGTACATGCGCCAGATCGGCAGCGGCGTACGACAGCGAGTCCGGCCAGAAGTCACAGCGGGGGTGGTGCTTGATCTCGTGGAGCAATTCTGTTGCCGCGCCGATGCTCTCGCCGATCCGAACGAGGAATCGGACGAGCGCCCCTTCGACGATGGGAGACAGGGCGAGTCGATCGACCTGGGCGGCCCATCGAGTTGCGCGGTCATGGTGTTCGTGCTCGGCAATGGTGAGTGCGATCAGCACATTGGCGTCGAGCAGGTATGTCGTCACTCGTCGTCTAAGGCTTCAAGGACGTCCGCGGCTGTGATCCTGCGGCCGATACTCACCACCGGGAATCCGGAACGGTGATCGACACTGATCCGCAGCGGTTCGTCCAGCTGGCCGAGGCCTCGTGCGGTCAGCTCGCTCACCGTTGCCGACAACGATTGGCCTCGTGTCCGGGCAATCTCCATGACCCGTTGATGGATCTCAGGCGGAAGATCGACGGTAGTACGCACGCTATGCATCATAGCCACATCAACATGATGCAACACCGTGGGGGCTAGAATGCATGCATGACTCAGGTGACGTGGCGGGCGCCCGACGAGCTCGTCGAGCGCGTACGCCAGGTGGCCGCGCGGCAGGGGTGCAGCCTCAACGAGTACCTAAGCCGACTGGCTCGTGCCGCAACCGATCCCGCCCTCGAAGGCGATGACGTCGAGCGGCTTCGTGAGCGTCTTGCGCAGGCCGGACTGTTGGTCGAGCCTCAACAGCAACACACCCGGCCGGATCGTGATGCTGTTGCGCGAGCACGGAAGAGTGCGGGTGAAGGCACCCCGCTGTCCGAGCTGATCGCGCACGGCCGGGGATGAGTGCCGGCGTCTTTGCCGACTCGTCCGCGCTCGTCAAGCTCTACGCAGACGAGCACGGTCCGGCCGACGTCAGACAACACTCGCATCTGGTGGTCAGCCAATTGGCCCGAGTGGAGGTCCCGGCCGCGCTGTGGCGCAAGCACCGGATGGGAGAGGTCACGGCATCCGATGCCGGTGTCCTCGTCGCGGATTTCGAGGCGGACTACTTCGGCGATGGCACTGAGCCGCCGCGCTTCTCAGTCATTGCGGTCTCCACGAACATCCTCGACTCCGCCGCGCGCCTGGCGGGCGTACACGGGCTACGTGCCTACGACGCGGTACAACTCGCGAGCGCACTGGCAGCGGCCAACGCCGTGCCAGAAGGTATCGCATTCCTCGCCTACGACAACGCGCTCAACGCGGCTGCCGCAGCCGAAGGGCTGACGTCTGCGATTGAGCACTGAATCCACAGCGTGACAGGCAACCCTTCCGGTCGGTATCAGCCGAACGGACTTACCCGGCAGCGGTGCTCTCCGCGCCGTCGCGCCCGCCCGGGGCGCCCTTGAGGCCCCGCCAGAACAGGTCGATCATCAGCTGACCCGCCTCGTCGACGTCGGAGTCGCCGGTTGAGACCCGGCTGGCGATCGCTTCGCCAGCACCCACCAGCGCGACGGCCATCATGTCGAAGTCGACGCCGGGCTCGGGGTTTCGGGTGCCGGCCCGCAGCAGCCGGCCGACCAGCTCGATGATGCGCTCGCGGCCCTCGCGCACGGTGTGGGCGAACGCCTGCGAACTGGTGGCCTGGGTGTACATCACGATCCAGGACGCCCGGTTGGCGTCGATGTAGTGCAGGAAGGACCGGATCGTGTTGCGCAGCAGGTCTTTCGGGGGCTGCTGTAAGTCGATGTCGGTGCGCACCGCCTCGACGAAGCGGCGCAGCTCCCGGTCCAGGCATGCCCCGAACAGCTCCTCCTTGGAGCCGTAGTAGAGGTACAGCATCGGCTTGGAGATCTGCGCGGCCGCGGCGATCGAGTCCATCGAGGTCTCGTGGTAGCCGTTCATCGAGAACATCTGCACGGCGGCGTCGAGCATCTGCTGTTCGCGCACGGCGCGCGGTAACCGCTTGCTGCCAGCTGCCATGGCTTCGACGTCCTTCCGCGCGCTCCGGCGCAATCTTACCGATGAGTAACGTCAATAGGCGGTCCGGTCAGGCCGGGCAGTGCAGGCCGGGCTTCTTCACCGCGGCCACCCGCGCCAGCGAAGCCTCGACGGCCTCGGCCTTGAGCTCGGCGTCGGCGACGGCCTTCTCCAGCCGATCCAGCACCTCGGGCACCTCGTCGGTGGTCACCCACAGCGCGATGTCGATACCAGCCTTGAGGCTGCGCAGTACCGCCTCGGCCACGCCGTAATGGTCGGCGATCGCGGCCATCGACGACAGGTCGTCACTGAAGATCACCCCGTCGAACGCCGGCCCGTGATAGCCGGTGCCGGTGCGCAGCAGGTTCACCGCGGCCGGGCTCAAGCTGGCCGGCTCGTCGGTCAGACCGGGTACCTCCAGGTGGCCCAGCATGACCGCCACCGGCGCCTGGGTGACCAGCGTGCGGTAGGGCACCAGGTCGTTGTCCTGCAGCTGTGCCAGCGGCGGAGTGGTCACCGCTCCGGCGGTGTGCGAGTCTCCCGATCCGTGCCCGTGCCCGGGGAAGTGCTTGAGCACCGGAAGCAGTCCGCCGTCACGCAGGCCCTGCGCATACGCCCCGGCGTACTCGGTGACCTTGGCCGGATCGGAGCCGAACGAACGGTCGCCGATCACGCTGTCCTCGTCGGTGTCGGCGTCCACCACGTCGACGACCGGCGCGAAGTCGACGGTGATGCCCAGATCGCGCATCTTGCGGGCGCGCTCGGCCGCCAGCTCGCGGACCTGCTCGACAGTACGGTTGCTGCCCAGTTCCTTGGCCGACGGCGCCTTGCCGATCAGCGACGACAGCCGCGCCACCCGGCCGCCCTCCTCGTCGACACTGACGCCCAACGGCAGCAGATCGCCGGTACCGGCGATCTGCTTGAGCGAGCCATCGGTCAGGATCGACATATCGGTCCAACTGCCGATGAAGATGCCGCCGACATGGTGGTCGGTCACCACCGCATGGGCGTCGTCGGCGTCGCGAACGCCGACCATCACCAGCTGCGCCAGCTTGTCGCGCATCGGCAGCGCCGCCAGTTTCTCGCAGGCCGGGTCGACCGGCTTGGCGGTCGTGGTGGCCGTTGACGATGCGGCCTGCTCCGGCGCTTCGGATGTCTCGGTGCGAGACGAGCAGGACGTCATCAAGGCGGGCAGCATCGCGGCGGCAAGCAGCAGACCGGGCAGTTGTCGAGTCAGCGATCGAGGCATCGCACCATGCTGTCACGCCTGCAACAACCGGCCACGCAAGGCCCGCATGCTAGTTTGGCGACCATGCCTCGATTCGTGGTGCCGGCCGCCATCAGCATCGTCGTCGGGGTGTTGCTCGGTGCCGCCGCGGTCTTCGGAGTCACGCTGATGGTGCAGCAGGACACCAAGCCGCAGCTCTCCGGAGGCGACCCGCAGTCCTCGGTGCTGAACCGGGTGGAATACGGCAACCGCGGCTGACGTGCGGACGTCGGCAGGCGCCGGCAACCCGCCGGCGGAGCCGCAGGCCGTGTCGCCGCTGTCTCGGCGCTGGCTGTGGCTGATCGGCACACTGGCCCTGGCATGCAGCTTCGGTCAGGCACCCGGACGGATCTCCCCGGACACCAAACTCGACCTCACCGCCGATCCGCTGCGATTCCTGGCCCGCGCCGTCAACCTGTGGAGCAGTGAGCTGCCGTTCGGCCAGGTCCAGAACCAGGCCTACGGCTACCTGTTCCCGCAAGGTGCCTTCTTCCTGGCCGGCGACCTGGTGGGGATGCCCGGCTGGATAGTTCAGCGACTGTGGTGGGCGTTGCTGCTCACCGTCGGATTCTGGGGCCTGCTGCGGGTCGCCGAAACCCTGCGGATCGGCACGCCGACGGCACGGCTGATCGGTGCTGCGGCGTTCGCGCTGTCACCGCGGGTGCTGTCCACCATCGGCTCCATCTCCTCGGAGACGCTGCCGATGATGCTGGCCCCGTGGGTGCTGCTGCCGGTCATCCGGGCGCTGGGCGACCCGGACCCGGCCACCCCGCAACGCCCCGCACGGATGCTGGCCGGGCAGGCCGGTGTCGCGGTGGCACTGATGGGGGCGGTCAACGCCGTCGCGACGCTGGCGGGATGTCTGCCGGCAATGATCTGGTGGTTGTGTCACCGGCCCAACCGGCGCTGGTGGCGCTTCACCGGCTGGTGGTTGCTGTCGCTGACGCTGGCGGTGACCTGGTGGGTGATAGCACTGCTACTGCTGGGCCGGGTCAGCCCGCCGTTCCTGGACTTCATCGAATCGGCCGGGGTGACCACGCGGTGGACATCGCTGACCGAGATGCTGCGCGGCACCCACAGCTGGACGCCGTTCGTCGCGCCCTCCGCCACCGCCGGATCGCCACTGGTCACCCGGCCGGTGATGATCCTGGGCACCTGCCTGGTGGCCGCCGCGGGGCTGGCGGGGCTGACCGGCATGCTGCGCCGCAACCTGCCTGGTGCCGGACGGCTGGCGACGATGCTGCTGGTCGGGGTGACGCTGCTGGCGCTGGGGTATGCGGGTGGGCTGGGCTCGCCGCTGGCCCATCCGGTACAGGCATTCCTCGACGGCGCCGGCGCGCCGCTGCGCAACGTGCACAAACTCGAATCGGTGCTGCGGATCCCGCTGGCGCTGGGGCTGGCACATCTGCTGGGCCGCATCCCGTTACCCGGAAGTGTGCCGCGGCCGGTGTGGCGGCGCGCGTTCGCGCACCCCGAACACCACAAGCTGGCCGCCGTCGGCACGGTGGTGCTGACCGCGCTGCTGGTGAGCACCTCGCTGGCCTGGACCGGCCGGCTCACCCCACCCGGGACGTTTCGCGCACTGCCGCAGTACTGGCAGGACGCCGCCGCCTGGCTGCGCGAGAACAATGCCGGCGGTCCCACGCCGGGGCGGGTGCTGGTGGCGCCCGGCGCGCCGTTCGCCACCCAGACCTGGGGCACCAGTCATGACGAACCCCTGCAGGTACTCGACGTCGGCCCGTGGGGAGTGCGCGACTCGATTCCGCTGACCCCACCGCAGACCATCCGGGCGCTGGACTCGGTCCAGCGATTGTTCGCCGCCGGGCGAGCCTCCGCCAGCCTGGCCGATACCCTTGCACGGCAAGGGATCTCGTACCTGGTGGTGCGTAACGACCTGGACCCCGACACCTCACGGTCGGCCCGGCCGCTGCTGGTGCACCGCACCGTTGACGGCTCCCCGGGGCTGCATCGGGTGGCCTGGTTCGGCGAACCGGTCGGGTCGGGGACAGTGCCGGGATTCGTCTCCGACAGCGGGTTGCGCCCGTCCTACCCGGCGATCGAGATCTACCGCGTCGGCGACCCGGGCGGAAATCCGGGCATTCCGTATCTGGCCGACCTGGACGCCATGCCGCGAGTCGACGGTGGCCCGGAGGTGCTGCTGCGGCTCGATGAGCATCGTCGGCTGCAGGCGCAGCCGCCACTGGGTCCGGTGCTGATGACCGGCGACGCGCGCCGGGCTGATCTGGGCACGCCGGTGGTCACCGTCACCGACACCCCACTGGCCCGTGAGACCGACTACGGCCGCGTCGACGACCACTCGTCGACGATCCGCGCCGCCGGCGACGCCCGGCACACCCTGAGCCGGGTGCCGGACTATCCGGCGCCCGGTGCCGGCACCGTCTTCGGCGGCTGGATCGGCGGGCGGCTCACCGCGTCGAGTTCTTCCTCGGACGCCACCACGCTGCCCGACGTGGCGCCGTCGACGTCGCCGGCCGCCGCCATCGACGGGGACGCGGGCACCGCCTGGGTGTCCAACGCGCTACAGTCCGCCGTCGGCCAATGGCTGCAGGTGGACTTCGACCACCCGCTGACCAACGGAACCGTCACCGTGACGCCCAGCGCCACGGCCGTCGGCGCGCAGGTGCGGCGGATGCAGGTCTCGACCGTCAACGGCACCACCACGCTGCGGTTCGACCACGCCGGCGAACCCCTCGTCGCGGCGCTGCCCTACGGCGAGACGCCCTGGGTGCGGATCACGGCGTCGGGTACCGATGACGGCTCGGCCGGTGTGCAGTTCGGCATCACCGACCTGGCGGTCACCCAGTACGACGCCTCCGGTTACGCCCATCCGGTAGACCTGCGTCATACCGCCGTGGTCCCGGCTCCGCCGGCCGGCTCGCAAGTGGCGCAGTGGGACCTCGGTGCCGGCCTGCCGGGCCGCACCGGCTGCGCAAAGGCCGCAGACGAGGCCGGCGACACGGTGCGGTGCGCGGCGTCGATGATGCTGGAGCCCGAGGAGACCGCCACCTTCAGCCGCACCCTCAACGTGCCGCGGCCCATGTCGGTCACCCCGACGGTGTGGGTGCGGCCGCGCCAGGGCCCCAATCTGGTGGACCTGATCGCCGAGCCGGATGCCGTGCGGGCCCGCGGCGACGCCGACGTGCTCGACGTGCTGGGGTCGGCCTACGCCGCAGCGGACGGCGATCCGGGCACCTCCTGGACGGCGTCGCAGCGGACGGTGGCCCGGCGCTCCCCGCCGACGCTGACGCTGACGCTGCCGCGGCCGGCGAAGGTGGCCGGTCTGCGGTTCACGGCTGCGCGCTCGCCGCTGCCGGCACGGCCCACCCTGGTGGCCATCGACATCGGGTCGGGTCCCCAGGTGCGGGAGCTGGACGCTTCTTCCGACGAGCAGCGGGTGCGATTGCAGCCCCGCGTCACCGACACCGTAAAGATCAGTGTGCTGGGCTGGGAAGACGTGATCGACCGCACCGCGATCGGCTTCGACCAGCTCAAACCGCCGGGCCTGGCCGAGGTCAGCGCGCTCGACACGGAGGGCCGGCCGCTGGCCGCCGCAGATCCCGCCCGCAACCGGTCACGGCGGATCACCGTCGACTGCGACCACGGCCCGATCATCGCGATCGCCGGCCGGTTCGTGCACACGTCGGTGTCCACCACCGTCGGGGCACTGCTCGCCGACGAACCCGTGGCGGCCCAACCCTGCGATCAGCAGCCGATCGCACTGCCGCCCGGCGCGCAGGAGCTGCTGGTCAGCCCCGGTCCGGCGTTCGTGGTCGACGGCGCGATCCTGTCCGGGCCCACAGCCCGGCCGGCGGTGACACCGGTGGCACCGGTGACGCTCGGGACCTGGACGCCGGCCCGGCGTGAGGTGAGCGTGCCGGCCGCCCCCGGCTCGCGGGTGCTGATCGTTCCGGAGAGCATCAACGGCGGTTGGGCAGCGCGCACCCAGGACGGCGAGCGGCTGGTGCCGGTGACCGTCAACGGCTGGCAACAGGGCTGGGTGCTGCCCGCCGGCACCGAGGGCACGATCACGTTGACGTTCGGACCGAATCGGACCTATCGGCTGGGGATGGCCGGCGGGTTGGCGCTGCTACCACTGCTGGCCCTGCTGGCGTGGTGGCCGGCGCGGCGGTCCGGCGGGAACGATCCGGCGCCGTCGCCCTGGCGGCCGAGCCGGCGGCTGAGGGTCATCGGCCTATTGACGGTCGGAACCCTGATCGCTGGTGTCGCGGGAACGCTGGTGTTCGCCGCCGCCCTGGGGCTGCTGTGGGTGCTGCGGAATCGGCAGCGCGGCTACGACGCGGCGCGGCTGGGCTTGAGCGCCGGTGGCCTGATCCTGGCGGGCACGGTGTTGTGCCGGCATCCGTGGCGCTCGGTGGAGGGCTACGCCGGCCATTCCGCGGGGGTGCAGCTGCTGGCGCTGATCTCCGTCGCCGTGCTGGCCGCAACGACTATTGCGCGGCCTCCAGCCTCTCGATCTGGGTGTTGAACAGCTTCACCAGTTCGTCGGCGTGCGCGGCGTCGTCCTCGCCGTCCTTGCCCATTCGCAGGCCGATGTCGTTGCTGGTCGCGACCACCAGCACCCCCCGGTAGAAGCCGGAGATGGTGGACGCCGTGATCGAGATCGGCAGCCGGATGGCGGCCTTGCTGGAACTGGTGATCACGGTCGCGACCGCCCACGGCGGCACGTCGGGAGCCTCCAATGGCGTCAGCGCGATGTCGGTGGTGACGGTTCGCCCGCCCGCCTCGAAGGTCTGCTTGAACGACTGGCAGGTGTCCAGCAGCTTCTTGAGGTTGGGGTGCTCGGAGGTAAGCGCCAGCCGCACCCGCATCGAGTGCAGGCCACCGGGTTGCAGCTTGGCCAAGGTCGCCGTCGCGGTCTGCCGGGCCGAGGAGGGATTGGAGTACAGGTCGGCGCACTCCGGCGGGTCGACCGTCAGGTTCGGCATCTCCGACGGGGTGTCACCGGCGCTGTCCACCCCACTGATCCATTTGCCGCCGGACGGGTCGGGGAACGAGGCCCGGTCGACCAGCATCTCCGAGGTCAACGCGGTGATGTCGGGTTTGCGCGACGGCTTGTCCTCGCGCGAGAACCGGCCGCCCACACCCAGCACCACTCCGGCGACCAGCACCACCACCGCCGCGGCGGCGGCCAGCGACAGCCACAGCGTCTTGTTGGACCGGGGCTCGTCCACCCATAGCGGCCACCCGGGCGGCGGCGGCGGCCAGGAGGGGTCCGGCGCCCATCCGGCGTCCGGCACCCATCCGGGCGGCGCGGGCGGCCAGTTGGGCGGGGGGTTGAAACGCATCCGGTGACTCCCGTATCGACGTGCTGATGCTCGCTCGTGGCGAGCCTACGCGGTTCGAAAGTGGCAGGGTGGTTACCCACCACCACATCACAGCGCCCCTAGGAGGCCCGCGTGCCCGCCATAGCCACCACCAACCCCGCCACCGGTGAGACGGTGAAGACCTTCGCCGCGGCCACCGACGCGCAGGTCGATGCGGCGATCACCCTCGCGGCCGCTCGCTTCGCCGACTACCGGCGCACCGATTTCGCGCAGCGGGCCCGGTGGATGCACGCCACCGCCGACCTGCTGGAGGCCGAAGCCGACGCGGTCGCCGCACTCATGACGCTGGAGATGGGCAAGACCCTGGCCTCTGCCAAGGCCGAAGCACTCAAATGCGTCAAGGGCTTTCGGTTCTACGCCGACCACGCCGAAGAACTGCTCGCCGACGAGCCCGCCGACCCCGCGGCGGTCAATGCCTCGAAGGCGTTCGCGCGCTGGCAGCCGATCGGGATCGTGCTGGCGGTGATGCCGTGGAACTTCCCGCTGTGGCAGGCGGTGCGTTTCGCCGCCCCGGCGCTGATGGCCGGCAACGTCGGCCTGCTCAAGCACGCCTCCAATGTGCCTCAGACCGCGCTGTATCTCGCGGATGTGCTGTCCCGCGGCGGTTTTCCGGAAGGCTGCTTCCAGACGCTGCTGATCGGCTCCGGGGCGGTCGAACGCATACTGCGTGACCCGCGGGTGGCTGCGGCCACTCTGACCGGCAGCGAGCCGGCCGGTCGGTCGGTGGCGGCGATCGCCGGGGACGAAGTCAAGCACACCGTCCTGGAATTGGGCGGCAGCGACCCGTTCATCGTGATGCCGTCGGCCGACCTGGCGGGCGCAGTGCGCACCGCGGTCACCGCCCGGGTCCAGAACAACGGTCAATCATGCATCGCAGCAAAGCGATTCATCGTGCACACCGATGTCTACGACCAGTTCGTCAGCGAGTTCACCGCACTGATGTCGGCGCTGCGGGTCGGCGATCCGACCGACCCGAACACCGACGTCGGGCCGTTGGCCACCGAGCAGGGCCGCGACGAGGTGGCCGAACAGGTGGACGTCGCCGTCGCCGCCGGCGCGACGATCCGCTGCGGCGGCAAGCGAATCGAACGCCCGGGCTGGTACTACCCGCCGACGGTGATCACCGACATCACCCGCGACATGGCCCTGTTCACCGAGGAGGTGTTCGGCCCGGTCGCATCGGTGTACCGCGCCGCCGACATCGACGAGGCGATCGAGATCGCCAACGCCAGCCCGTTCGGGTTGGGTTCCAACGCCTGGACCCGCGATCAGGCCGAGATCAGCCGGTTCGCCGATGAGATCGAGGCGGGCCAGGTCTTCATCAACGGGATGACGGTCTCCTACCCGGAGTTGCCGTTCGGCGGGATCAAGCGCTCCGGGTACGGCCGGGAGCTGTCCGGCCACGGGATGCGCGAGTTCTGCAACCTCAAGACGGTGTGGGTGGCCTGACCTCAGGCGGACGCGGCGACCAGCAGCTGACGGTCCTCGTCGGCGAAGGTGTCCTCCAACTGCACCGGGCTGTAGTCCAGGTCGATCTCACCGACCGGGCGGCCGCGGGCGCTGCTGATCGTGCCGAACCGCCGCGTCCCCTTGTCCATGCCGTAGTTCAGCAGCTCTTCGCTGGACAGGCCGAACGGGATGTCGTCACCGTAGATCGCGTACCCCTCCGCGGTGAAGCTCGCCAGCATCGGCAGGAGTTCGTTCATCCGGCCCTCGAACACCGTCCAGTTGGCGTCGTCGGCGGCGACGTGCCGGCGGCAGGTGAAGGTGCCCCAGGCCATGTGCCGGCGCTCGTCGTCGGCGATGTGGGAGATCAGCGCCTGCATGCCGGGCAGGATGCCGCGCTGCACGCAGATCTTGTGCCAGGCGTAGTAGCCGGTCAGCGCCAGCGTGCCCTCGACGAAGTGGTTGTAGGTGACCGACGCCCGAACCTGTGCCGCCGGTGACGGATCGCCGGCCAGGGTGTGCAGCGACTCCGGCAGCTCCTCGTTGAATATCTGCAGATACGTCGGAAGTGCCTCGAGGTAGCCGTCCAACTGCTCGGTCATGCCGACGGCGTCGAGCCACATCCGGAACACCTGGGTGTGTTTGGCCTCCTCGAAGGCGAACTGGGTCAGATACATCTCGTCGCCCAGACGCCCTTCGGCGCGCATCGCCGCCATGAACGGCTGGATGTCCTGGGTCACCGACTCCTCGCCGGCGATGAACTGCGCGCACAACCGGGTGGCGTAGTCGCGTTCCCGGTCGGTCAACGCCTCCCAGTCCGCCCGGTCGCGGGAGAAGTCGATGTCGGCGGGATTCCAGAACTTCGCGTTGCCGCCGGCGAACAGCTTGAGCGGCAGGCTGTCCCAGTTCAGGCCGCCAGCGGCCAGCGAGTCGAAGTGCGTGCGCGTCATGTGATTGCCTCCTTCGATGGGTGTCGGAGGCGAGTGGCTTCGCCACCGAATGCCGCGGTCAACACGGCGACCAGTCGGCGTACCGCCAGGACCGGTTGTTCCGGGGTCGGTTCATCGAGGCCGAGGATCGGGTCGATGCCGCGCAGATACGGCGCGAGCGCCAGGTGCGGGAGGATCAGCAGCAACAGCGACAGCAGTGCGCCGGTGTCGGCGTCGGCACGCAGGTCGCCGCGCGTCACGGCGCCATCCACCAGGGGGCGCAGCACGTCCAGGTAGTGCCGGTGCATGACGGTGCGCACGCTGATCCGGGCGTCGGTGTCGACTTCCATGCTGGCCGCCGCGTGCAGGGCACGTTCCCGCGGGTGATCGGCGAAGTAGGCCACCCACACGTCGAGTATGTCGGTGAGGAACTCGAAAAACGGTCTGCCGGAGTCGAGTTCGGCGATCTGACGCTCCATGTGGGTGCGCACCCGCGAAGCGGAGGTGTCGGCGACGAACGCGTACAGGTCGGCCTTGTCGGCGAAGTACTGGAACAGGCTGCCTTTGGCGACCTTGGCGCGCCGCGCGATGGTGTTCAGGCTGCCGTGCGAGTAGCCGTGCGTGCTGAACTCCACCTCGGCGGCCTCCAGCACGGCGGCCCGGCGCGCCGGGTCGACCCGTCCCCACGTCACCGTCGGCATCGGACCACCTCACTGGAATGACCACTGGTCACCCTAGTGTGAGGTCAGTCACATATCAAGACCCCGGCCCGCTATCCGGCGAGCCTGCCCGCAACCCCCACCACCCGGGTGGCCAGGTGATCCAGCGCCGCCAGGGTGGCCTCGCCGAGCTCGTTGCGGTTGTCCGGACCGGTGATGTGTCCGACGCCGTACGGGTTGCCGTCGGCGAATTTGATCGGGTCGGTGTAGCCCGGCGGGACCAGGATGCCGCCGAAGTGCATCAGGGAGACATAGAGATTCAGCAGGGTTGCCTCCTGCCCACCGTGAGCGGTCTGGCTGGAGGTGAAGCCGGCATAGACCTTGTCGGCGAGGGCGCCCTGCGCCCACAGCCCGCCCAGGCCGTCGAGGAAGCTGCGGAATTGTGCTGAGGGAGAACCAAATCGGGTGGGGGTGCCGAATACGACGGCATCCGCCCAGACGATGTCGTCTCCGGTAGCCTCGGGCAGCGCCCTGGTCGCCTCGAAGTTGGCGGTCCACGCCGGGTTGTCGGCGAACGTCGCCGGATCGCGGGTCTCGGCGATGTGGCGCAGGCGAACCTCGGCGCCCGCAGCTTCGCCGGCTCGGGCCACCCGCTGCGCCATCGCGGTGCCATGCCCGGTCGCCGAGTAGTAGATAACCGCCAATTTCGTCATTGCCATCTCTCCTTATTGTTGGGCGCCCGCGAGCAGGCGTTGCAAAACACCGCAGAAATCCTTGGCCGCCCTGGTGATCCGATCGGACAGGCCCTGCGCGCCGAAGTCCGAAGTGGCAGCGAACACCCCTGTCGGCGACACCAGCGCGTGCAGATAGCAGAACATCGGACGCAGGGCGTGGTCGAGCACCAGTGAGTGACGCTCGGTACCGCCGGTCGCCGCGATCAACACCGGCGTGCCCTCCAGGGTCTGCTCGGGCAACACGTCGAAGAACGACTTGAACAGACCGCTGAAGGTCGCGTTGAACGTCGGCGTCACCGCGATCACTCCGTCGCAGCCGGCGATCGCGTCGAACACCTCCTCCAGCTCGGGCGAGGCGAACCCCGCCAGCATGGCGTCGGTGATCGCCCGGGCGAGCTGGCGGAGCTCGATCACCTCGATGTCGGGCTCGATGTCACCCGAGGCCAGCTCGGCGCGTACTGCCGCTCCGAGCCGGTCGGCCAGCAGCCGGGTGGACGACGGCTCACGCAGTCCGCCGCTGATCACGATCAACTTCATGACGCCTCCTGGATCTCGGGCTGCTGCGCGGCCTCGACCAGCGAGGCGTGCGTCGGGGCACCCGGCACATGCGCGGGCCGGCCGATGGCGAACTCCTTGCGCAGCACCGGAACAACGTGCTCACCCAGCATGTCGAGCTGCTCGAGCACCGTCTTGAGCGGCAGGCCCGCATGGTCGATGAGGAACAGCTGCCGCTGGTAGTCGCCGGCGTAGTCCCGGAAACCCAGGGTCTTGTCGATCACCTGCTGCGGCGAGCCCACCGTCAGCGGGGTCTGGGTGCTGAACTCCTCCAGGCTCGCACCGTGCCCGTAGACCGGGGCGTTGTCGAAGTACGGCCGGAACTCGTTGACCGCGTCCTGACTGTTGGGCCGCATGAACACCTGGCCGCCCAACCCGACGATCGCCTGGTCCGCGCCGCCGTGCCCGTAGTGCTCGAAGCGCTGCCGGTAGAGCTGCACCATCCGCTTGGTGTGCGACGCCGGCCAGAAGATGTGATTGGCGAAGAACCCGTCACCGTAATGCGCCGCCAATTCGGCGATCTCGGGACTGCGGATCGAGCCATGCCAGACGAACGGGGGCACGCCGTCCAGCGGGCGCGGCGCCAGAGTGAATCCCTGCAACGGGGTTCGGTACTGCCCACTCCAGTCGACGACGTCCTCGCGCCACAGTCGGCGCAACAACTGGTAGTTCTCCACTGTCAACGGCAGCGCCGTCCGGATGTCCTTGCCGAACCAGGGATACACCGGGCCGGTGTTTCCGCGACCCAGCATCAGGTCCACCCGGCCGTCGGCGAGGTGCTGCAGGACACTGAAGTCCTCGGCGATCTTCACCGGGTCGTTGGTGGTGATCAACGTAGTGGCGGTGGTCAGCTGGATCCGCTCGGTCTGCGCCGCGATGTAGCCCAACAACGTCGTCGGCGACGACGGTACGAACGGCGGGTTGTGGTGCTCGCCGGTGGCGAAGACGTCCAGGCCGACCTCCTCGGCCTTGCGGGCGATGGCCACGGTGGCCTTGATCCGCTCGGACTCGGTCGGCACGCGGCCGGTGGTGGGGTCGACGGTGACATCACCGACGGTGAAGATGCCGAACTGCATGCCGGTGTCTGTCACGTCGGTCCTCCTGGGTTGCTCGTTACAGTACATGATAGTTGTTAACTCAACTATTTATCGGTTCATTCCCTCACTCGATGAACTTCATACTGGGCGTTTTGGCTGGATAACCGTAGCAATATCAACTATATTTGTGGGCATGGCGACGCACTGGCTCAGCGACGACGAGCAGCGGATGTGGCGGCTGTACCTGGAGAGCACCCGACTGCTGATGCGGGACCTGGACCGGCACCTGGCCGCCGACGCGGGCATCAATATGTCCGACTTCGAGATCCTGGTGCTGCTGTCAGAGGCCCCGCAGCAGCGGATGCGGATGAACGAGTTGGCCGATCACACCGTGACGACCCGCAGCGGGGTGACCCGCGCGGTCAAACGGCTGAACGAGGCCGGCTGGGTACGCCAGGCCACGTGCGCCGAGGACAAACGGGGCCTGTTCGCCGAGCTCACCGAAGCGGGCCTGGAGAAGCTGCAGCAGGCGGCGCCCGGCCACGTGAGAGCGGTGCGCACCAACCTCTTCGATCTGCTCAGCCCACGTGAGGTGGAACTGTTCACCCACTCCTACGCGCAGATCCGCGACAACCTGCTGAACAACGCGTAGACCTACCTCGTCGGGGCGTGCTGCAGCATCTCGACGAGATCCAGGGCGTGCCGGTCCAGCCGGCGGTCCTCGTCGGTGACCGGACTCCACTGCCGCACGGTCGTCGCGCCACCGTCGTCGTCGAGCTCGGCGAACAGCGCCATCGCGTGGGCCGAGAGCTCACCGGCACCGGTGCGCACGTCCGACGAGCGAACATGCACGCTGATGTACAACCGCCGGGTCGAGGTGTGGATCAACCGGGCGCTGACCTCGATCATGGTGCCCACCACGATCGGCCGGTAGAACCGGATCCCGACTATCCGCGAGGCGACCACATCCCCACCGGTCCACTGCGCGGCGCACAAGAACGCCGTCTCGTCGATCCAGCGCATCACCTTGCCGCCGTGTACTTTTCCACCCCAGTTGACATCGGTGGGGGCGGCCATGAATCGCAGGATCGCGCGCGGCGCCGGACCGTCGTCGCCGTACTCCTGCGCGGCCACGGTGGCGTCGATCTCGGCGCGCATGGCCGCGCGGTGCGCAGCGGCTCGTTGCAACCGCTGCTCCGACTCGGTCTGCGCCGTGAAGGCCGGCACGCCGACCGCCTTGCCGTCGTCGTCGACGGCGATGAACACCGCCAGGCACTGCGCTGTTCTGACCAGCTCCCCGGTACGTGGATCGCCGGCGGACACCGTGATGACCAGGTGCATGCTGCTGCGGCCGGTATGGGCGACGCGTGCGTTGATCTCGACGAGTTCGCCGACCGCGATCGGTCTGGTGAACCGGATGTCACCGATGAAAGCGGTGACGCAGTAGCGCCCGCTCCACTGCGCGGCACACGCGTACCCGGCCTTGTCCACCCATTCCAGTACGTGCCCGCCGTCGATCCGGTCGCCATAGCCGACATCGGTGGCCTTGGCCAGAAACCTCAACGTGGTGGTCGACACCATCTCCCCCTTCGGCGAATCACCGGTATCCAGATCGATTCTCGGCGCGATCCGTCGACATCTCCCTAGTATCAAGCAATGTCACAGCTACCCACCGCGCGCGGCCCCATCGACACCACCGATCTGGGCGTCACGCTGATGCACGAGCACGTGTTCATCATGACCACCGAGATCGCCCAGAACTACCCCGAGGCCTGGGGCGACGAAGACGCCCGGGTGGCCGACGCGATCCGCCGGCTCGACGAGCTGAAAGCGGCGGGCGTGGACACCATCGTCGACCTGACCGTGATCGGGCTGGGCCGCTACATCCCGCGGATCGCCCGGGTGGCCGCGGGCACCGAACTGAACATCGTGGTGGCCACCGGCGTCTACACCTACAACGACGTGCCGTTCGCCTTCCACTACCGCGGCCCCGGAACCATGCTGGACGGCCCGGAGATCATGGCCGACATGTTCGTCCGGGACATCGAGGAGGGTATCGCCGACACCGGGATCAAGGCGGCGATCCTCAAGTGCGCCACCGACGAACCCGGCGTCACGCCCGGGGTGGAGCGGGTGCTGCGCGCGGTCGCCCAGGCCCACCGGCGCACCGGCGCACCGATCTCCACCCACACCCACGCCGGCCTGCGCCGCGGCCTGGAACAGCAGCGAATCTTCGAAGAAGAGGGCGTCGACCTGTCCCGGGTGGTGATCGGGCACTCCGGGGACTCCACCGATCTGGGCTACCTGGAGGAGCTGATCGCCGCGGGCTCCTATCTGGGCATGGACCGGTTCGGCATCGACCTGATCCTGCCGTTCGAGGAGCGGGTCAACACGGTGGCGGCCATGTGCGAGCGCGGCCACGCCGACAAGATGGTGCTCTCGCACGACGCCAACTGCTACTTCGACGCGCTGCCCGGCGAACTGAGCTCGGTGGCCGCCCCCAACTGGCACTACCTGCACATCCACCACGACGTCATCCCGGCACTACGTCAGCGCGGTGTCACCGAGGAGCAACTGCGCACCATGCTGGTGGACAACCCGCGCAAGATCTTCGAACACTCCGGCGGTTACTGAATCCGCCCCGAACGGGTCCCGGCGTTGAGTTGCAGCGAACCGAGAACCGCCTGCAGCCGCTCGGGGGTGGCCTCGTCGGGGTTGCTCAGTCGCAACTGCAACAGCTCGCGGCCCACGGCGGCGACGATGCGGGCGGTGTAATCCGGGTCGGCCAGATCCGGGATGCTGCGCAACAGCTCGCGGGTGAGAAATGCCCGCACGGCGGACTCGGCGCCGGCCAGCCGCTCGTGCAGTTCCGGGGGCGCCCCCTGCGGCGGAAACAGGAACAGCCGCCAACTCTCCGGGTGGCCGTCGACGGCGCGCAGCACCCGATCGAACACCCGGGCCAGGAAGTCGCCGTACTCGGGATTTCCGGTGCCGGTGATCGCGTTGGCGAACTGGGCGGCCGCCCGGGTGGCTTCCCGATCGATGAGTGCAACGAAAAGGCCGGCGGGACTGCCGAATTGCTGGTAGATCAGCGATCGGTTGACACCGGCCTGCTGTGCGACCCGGTTCGGCGTGGCCGCGTGGAAACCCTCAGCGTCGACGATCGCGTGCGTGACGTCGAGGATCTGCTCACGCCGCGCCTCGCCGGTCATGCGCCGTCGGCTGATCGGGATCACGCTTGACAGCATAACTAACGATCTGTTAGTTGTAACTAACGAAACGTTAGTTAGATCGAGAGGCCGCTTGATGCCCACGCACTACCCCGAGCTGCGCGAGCGGGTCCGCCGTCAGGCCGAGCTGCTGCCGGTGCTCTACGGCGACCTGGACTTCGACTCCCAGCCCTACCGCACCACGACCGATCCCGACGACGTGTCGGCACTGCGCGGCAAAGCCTCCACCCGCGCCAAGATTCTGGCCGACGAAAGCCTGGTCGAACTCATCTCGACCACCACCTGGCTGGGCGACATCGTGTCGGACTCCTACGCGGCCCTGATGGGGCAGTACAGCGTCAGCAGCCTGATCGGCATGCTCAAGACGGCGTGCCGCCAGGGCATCGACGCGGTGGAGGACGCGCCCCCGGAGCTGGCCGCGTTCATCGCCGACATGGAGGCCACGCCGGACTGGCTGGACATGGACCTGGTCCGCCGCGGCGCCGAGGACTCCCGGCTCCCGATGGCGTTGTTGGCGCCGTTCGTCGTCCGCGGGGCGTTCATCGCGACCTTCCTCAACACCTACGCAGCACTGCCGATGGCACTGACCGGGGCCCTGTCGGGCAATCGTGCCGCGCGGCGGGTCAACGAGACGACCAGTTTCTTCGCCGTCACCACCCTGCCCGGCGCGCTGGACCGGTACGGGCCGGGCTTCGAAGCCGCGGCCATGGTGCGGCTGATGCACTCGATGGTCCGGTTCAACGCGCTCAAGCGCTCCCCGAAGTGGGACGTCGGCATCTACGGGCTGCCGATTCCGCAGCTCGACCAGATGCCGGCCGGCATGATCAACCTCTTCGTGATCGCGATGGACGCCCACCGGCGGGGACGCACCGAGTTCACCGACAGCGAGCGCGCCGTCGTCGAGTTCACCCGCTACCGCTGCGTGCTGCTCGGCCTGCCCGAGGAGCTGCTGCCGAGCACCCCCGGCGACATCATCCGGATGTTCAGTGCGCGCGCGGCACTGCTGCGCGACGACTTCGACGATTCCACCTGCGGGGAACTGGTCCGCTCGACGATGGCCACCTACCTGCGACAGCGGGACACCCTGGCCGAGCGCATCGCGGACTCGGTCGAGAAGAGCTACAGCAAGCTCTTTTTCGTCCAGATGTTCAGCGGCGGCAAACGCGAGGTAGCCGCCCGGATGGGCGTCACCCTCAGCGCCGGCGACTACGCACGGATCGCGTGCACGGCGCCGTTCGTCTACGGCCGCGTGCAGCTGGTCGAGCGCGCCGCCCGCATCCCCGCCCTGCGCGGCGTGACGAACGCCTACTTGCTCCGGCTGCTCAAGCGGCGGCTGGAGGCCTACGGCACCGCCGAGTACACCAGCGACGTCGCCGACTACACCCCGGCCGGCAGCGCGGCCTGAACGACGTCCGCGCCCGCCGGCGGCCTGACATGCCGGGTCTCCCAGCCGCGCAGCCGCTCCCGGCACGGCTGCTCGACCAGGGCGTAGCTGACCGACGCGATCGCCACGGTGAACACCATGGTCAGCACCAGCACCACCGCCATATCGCCGGTGAACGCGAAGCGGCCGATCACCGGGAACACCATGTCCAGCGCCGCCAGGTGCCAGATGAAGATGCCGTAGGACCACCGTCCCAACGTCACCATCGGCGCGCTGGCCAAAAACCGGTGCGGCGTGTCCGGACGGTCCAGCACCAGCGGCGCCAGCAGCGCCCAGGCCAGCAGGCCGCCCATCGCGGTGCGGACCATGAACTGGCCGACGGTGGCCGAGGTTAGCCCCTCCGGTCCTGCCAGCGGGGAGGCTGCCACCGCGAACGCGACCAGGATCATCAGCACCATCGGCAGCCGCCGTCGTGCCAGCCGGTGCACCCGGCCGACAGGACTGAACGCCCACTCGGCCAGCAACATGCCCGCACCGAACCAGCAGCCGTAGGCCGGCGCCCAGTTCAGCGGATTCACTCCGACGGGGGTGGGGATGCGCAGGAATCCGAACGTCAGGCTCAGCAGCGACACCGCGGCGATCACCGGCACCCGGGCGCGCACCGGCAGTCGTCGTGCCCCCAGGGCCAGCAGCGGCAGGGCTATATAGAAACTGACCTCGACAGCCAGGCTCCACATCTGGGTCAGCCCCGGCGTCAGCGTCAACGGCACGTAGATCTGCGTCAGCGTCAGGTTGGCCAGCCACACCGTGAGGCTGGCGCCGCCGGCGTCCGGCAGCAAAGCCAGGATCACCACCACCGTCACCAGGTAGGCCGGCATGATCCGCACCACCCGCGAACGCAGGTAGTGCCCCGCGGCGGGCGGCGGTCGCAGGCCACGGGCCGCGCCGGCGTGACCCCGCCACAGCAGGAACCCGCTCAGGGCGAAGAACACCGCCACGGCCATATCGAAGCGACTCCAGAACCGGCCGGTGATCCCGGTGGAGTGCCCGGTCTGAAACGCCACATGGGTGATCACCACTCCGATGGCCGCGCAGGCGCGCATACCCTCGACGGCGGGCAGGAAGCTGCGCACGCCGCCGACCTGCTCGTTCAGCGGTTCATGGTCCAAGGCATCGATGGACACACAGTAGCTGTTTGCGCTACTGCTGTTAGGGTCGAACAGGTTTAGGTGGGCTCAACAGACGGAGGAAGCGGCGACGTGAACCGAGCAGTCATGATGCGTATCGCCGCATGCGCAGTCATGGGCCTCGGCGCCGCCCTGTTGATCGCGGCGCTGCTGCTGTCGACCTACACGTCGGGCAAGATCGCCAAGATCCCGCTGGACATCGAGGTCACCCTGATCAGCAACGGCAGCGGCGCGGCTCTGGACCCGGAATCCCTCGGCGGGGAACACGCCGTCGTCGACCAGGATGTCCCGCTGGTGGACCAGCAGCAGATCGGCGTCGAAGCGCCCGCCAACGCCGACGTCGTCACGCTGCAGGCCGGATCGTCACTGCGGCGCGCGGACCGGCAGAAGGACAGCGGTCTGCTGCTTGCCATCGTCGATACCGTTACGCTGAATCGCACTACCGCCGAAGCGATTTCAGACGACACCCACCCCGGCGGTTCAGTGCAGCGGCCACGCAACTACGACGACGACACGCCGCCGACCAACATCGCGCTGCCGCACGAGGGCCTGTCCTACCGGTTCCCATTCGACACCCAGAAGCAGTCGTACCAGTTCTTCGACCCGATCGCCCAGAAGGCCTACGAGGCCAACTACGAGGCCCAGGACGACGTCAACGGACTGACCACCTACCGGTTCGTCCAGAACGTCGGCTACGACCCCGACGGCAGTCTGAGCGAACCGGTGCGCTACCCGTCGCTGTACGGCCATGACGAGGACGGCGAGATCAGTGCGCCCGCGCGGATGTGGCACATCGAAGACGCCGATCCCGACGAGGACATCACCATGGTGCGGTACTACGCCGCACAACGGACCATGTGGGTGGACCCGGTGTCGGGCACCATCGTCAAGACCAAGGTGCACGCCAATCACTACTACGCCCGGGACCCGCTCAAGCCCGAGGTGGCGCTGGCCGACTACACCGTCACCAGCTCCGAGGAGACCGTCGAGGCTCAGGTCAATGCGGCCCGCAACGAGCGGGACCGGGTGGCCCTGTGGTCGAGGGTGCTGCCGATCACCTTCACCGCGGCCGGCCTGATCTGCCTGATCGGCGGCATCCTGGTCGGCTGGTTCAGCCTGCCTGCCGAGTCCGCACTGGGCCGGCGCTGGCGGGACAGCGGCGACGGCGCCGACACCGGCTTCTTCGGCGGCTTCGCACCCAAGGCGCCGCCGCCCGGGCCTGCTCCCGGCGCCGAAGCCGAGACCGAGAAGATGCCCGCTCAGCGGCCGCAACTGGATCCCCCGGCCGCTCCCTCAGAGTCCAGACCGGCGGATCGCGGTACCGCGGATCCGGGTTCCGATCCGGCGTAGCCCACGGTGGTGCGGGCCGGGCGCTGGATGGCGCCGTGCTATGCACTGGGCCTCACGCTGCTCATCCTGGCGCCGCTGCTGCGCCCCGGCTACCTGTTGCTGCGCGACGCGGTGTCCACGCCGCGGTCGTATCTGACCGACACCGCTCTCGGTTTGGGGGAGTCGGCGCCGCGGGCGGTGCCGCAGGACTACGCGGTGGCACTGGCCTCCCGGCTGATCGACGGCGGCATCGTGGTCAAACTGCTGCTGTTGGCCGGCGTGTGGCTGGCCGGTTACGGCGCCGCCCGGCTGGTGGCCACCCTGCTGCCGACGGCCGGGCTGCCCGGGCAGTTGGTGGCGATCACCGTCGCGATCTGGAATCCCTATGTGGCGGAACGGTTGTTGCAGGGGCATTGGAGCCTGCTGGTCGGCTACGGCTGCCTGCCGTGGGTGGCGGTCGCGATGCTTCGACTGCGTGCCGGTGACGCCGGGCTGTTCGGACTGGTGTTCTTTCTGGCGTTAGCTGGGCTGACCCCTACGGGTCTGCTGCTGGCGCTCGTCGTGGCGCTGGTGTGTCTGGCGGTGCCCGGGGACGGGCCGCCGCTGTGGTGGTGCGCGGTCAGCACCGCGGCGATCGCGGCCACCGCCGCACTGCCTTGGCTGATGGCGCTGGCGGTGGGATCGGGGTCTTCTCGGGGCGAGTCTGCCGGAGTCAGCGCGTTCTCGGCCCGCGCCGAGCCAGGCCTGGGCACCCTGGGCAGCCTCGCCGGGCTCGGCGGGATCTGGAACGCCGACGCGGTGCCGGGTTCACGTACCACGCTCTTCGCGCTGGTGGCGACCGTGGTGTTCCTGGCCGTGGTGGGCCTGGGGTGGTCGACGGTGCGCGACGAGCCGGCTGTGCGGCCGCTGCTCATCCTGGCCGGCACGACGGTGCTGGTGCTGACCATCCTGTCTCTCGGGCCGGCGCTGGCGGTGCTGAGCTGGGCGGTCGATGCCATACCCGGGCTGGGCGTGCTCCGCGACAGCCAGAAGTGGGTGGCGCTGGCCATGCCCGGCTACGCGCTGGCCGGGGCCGGCGCGGTGGCGGCGGTGCGGGACCGGTTGCCCCCGGCGCGCGCCGCGTGCGTGTGCTGCGGCGCGCTGATCATCGTGCTGCCCGACCTGATCTGGGGGGTGGGCGGCAAGGTCTCCTCGGTGCGCTACCCGCCCGGCTGGGCCGCGGTGGCAGCGAAGATCAACGCCGACCCCCGTCCGGTCGCGGTGTTGCCCGCCGATGCCATGCGCCGCTTCTCCTGGACCGGCGATCAGCCGGTGCTCGATCCGCTGCCCCGCTGGGTGCGCGCGGAAGTCCTGACCACCGGCGATCTCGCCGTCGGCGGGCGGACCGTGCCCGGCGAGGGCAGTCACGCCCGGGCGGTGCAGCAGGCCTTGCTGTCCGCCACCGAACCCGTCACCCTCGGCGTCAACGGGGTCGGCTGGGTGGTCAAGGAGTCCGGTACTGAAGGCGAAATGGGTTCTGCCGAAAGAACTCTGGTCCGGTTACCGGTGTCCTACCGGGATCCCGACCTGACCCTGTACCGGGTCGGCGGGCGGGCGCCGAAGGCGTCGGCCGGGGCGCGCCGGGCCGCGCTGGCCGCGCATCTGGTGTGGCTGGCGATGCTGGTGGTCGGCGCGGGCGGGCTGGCGGCGCCGGCGGTTCGGCGGCTGATCGACCGGCGTTAGACGTCCAGGAAGCGGGCGCGCACTTCGGGGGCCGGCAGCGGGCAGGTGTCGTGCCGGCCGCCGAAGCGGTAGCGGGCGGCGGCGAAGCTGTCGTAGAGCCGGTCGCGCAGTCGCGCGGGAATGATGCGGGCCGCCAACAGCATCCGGAATGGGCCTCCCAGGTAGCGCGCAACGTCCAGACCTGCCGCCGTCCGCATGCTGACCCGTTCGTCCGGCCCGCCGGGCTGCTCGACGTACACCATCGAGTCGACGTCGCGCAGCTCCGGATGGCGCTCGATCACCGCGCGGGCGAAATCACTGTCCAGGGCCGCGAATCGCAGGGTGCCGCGGCGGTCGTGGCGAAGGATGGTCTGCACCGAGCGATTGCAGATGCCGCAGACGCCGTCGTAGAGCAGGACGGGCGCAACGGGCTTGCCGGTCACCGCCAGACCTCAGACCACACCGCTGATATAGCGGCGCTCGCGCACTGCCTCCAGCACCAACCGCACGCCTTCAGCGCTTTGCCGCCAAGAGAATTCGGCGCTGCGGTCGCGGGCTTTGACGCCGAGCTGCTCGCGCAATACCGCATCGGTCAGCAGCCGGTGCAGCTGTTCGGCCAGCTCGGCCGGGGAATCGACCAGCGTGCCGGTCACCCCGTCGACGATCGAGTCGGACAGCCCACCCGAAGCCCGGTACCCGAT
The DNA here is from genome assembly GCF_020181635.2 of Mycobacterium zoologicum. Taxonomy (NCBI): domain Bacteria; kingdom Bacillati; phylum Actinomycetota; class Actinomycetes; order Mycobacteriales; family Mycobacteriaceae; genus Mycobacterium; species Mycobacterium zoologicum. Next base: position 89,100 of record NZ_JAYJJS010000016.1, read on the forward strand.
GGTGGGCACCCCGTGCTGGCCGGCCTCGATCACGGCCAGCCCCCAGCCCTCCTTGCGGGACGGCAGGACGTGCACCCAAGAGCGTTGCAGCAGTTGATGTTTGGTGTCTTCGTCGACGTGTCCGTGGAAGGTGACCGAGTCGGTGATCCCCAGCGTGACAGCGTGCTGAGCCAGCCGGTCACTCCACCATCCACCGCCGATGACGTCCAGATGCAGGCCCGGGACCCGGCCCCGCAGTGCCGCAACAGCATCCAGGGCGTCCTCGATCTGCTTGTGCGGCACCAGCCGCGACAGCACCACCACTCGGGGCGTCTCGGCGCGCGGACCGGTCAAGGTGGGCGGCGGAGCCTCATCGAGGCCGTTGCGCACCACCGCGATCCGGCCGGTGTCCACCCCAAGGTCGGCCAGGTCGCGCACCGACGGCAGCGACACCGTCAAGTACTGGTTGCGCCGGTTCAGCCACGGCGACAGCCGCGATTCCACCTGCCAGCCGATCCGGCTGAGCACCGGCCCGGCCACCGGCCACTGCTCGCGGTGGCAGTGGTGCACCAGCACCGCGACGCGCCGGCCATAGGCCAGCCGAGCCAGGAAGGGCAGACCGTTCTGGGTGTCGATCACCGCGTCGGGCCGCACCCGGCGCAGTGGGCCCAGCCCCACCCGCGCGGCGACCATGGCCGCACCGGCCCGCAGGTACACCGTGTAGCGGCCTCCGCGCCGGCTGATGCGCACCCCGTCGACGAGCTCATCCTTGGGCGCGCCCGGATAGCCGGCGGTACGCAGCGTGACGCTGACCCCATCGGCGGCCAACTGCGCGCCGATGCGCTGCAGGTAGGTCTCGCTGCCGCCGCCCTGAGGATGCCCGGTGTCACGCCAGCACAGCAGCAGGACGGAGCGCACAGCGGACACAGGACTACAGGGTAGTCCGCTTAGGCTGGGCCGGGTGGCCCCCACCGACCTGCTCGCCAAACGGGCGACGCTGACACGTTCGGTGCGACTGCTGGCCGGGTTCCGCCACGAACAACGCGATCCGGCCCGGTTCTACGGCGCGCTGGCCGACGACACCGCGGCCATGATCGGCGACCTGTGGCAGGCGGTGCACGGCGTCGCACCGGCGGGAAAAACCCTGCTCGACGTGGGTGGGGGGCCGGGTTATTTCGCCGATGCGTTCGCAGCCGCGGGCCTGCGCTACGTGGGCGTGGAGCCCGATCCGGCCGAGATGCACGCGGGACCGGCCGGCGCCGGCGCGGGGTCTGCGAAAGGCAGTTTTGTGCGGGCCTCCGGGACGGCGCTGCCGTTCGCCGACGCCAGCGTGGACATCTGCCTGTCCTCCAACGTTGCCGAACATGTGGCACAGCCATGGCGGCTGGGCAATGAGATGTTGCGGGTCACCGGGCCGGGCGGGCTGGTGGTGCTGTCCTACACGGTGTGGCTGGGCCCGTTCGGCGGCCATGAGATGGGCCTGACCCACTACCTGGGCGGGGCGCGGGCCGCCGCGCGCTACACCCGCCGGCACGGCCATCCGCCGAAGAACTACTACGGATCGTCGTTGTTCGCGGTCTCGGCAGCCCAAGGTCTGGACTGGGCCCGCCACACCGGTGCCCTGGTGGCGGCTTTCCCGCGCTATCACCCGCGATGGGCGTGGTGGATGACGTCGGTTCCGGGTATTCGCGAGTTCGGGGTGAGCAACCTGGTGCTGGTTCTGCGGCCGAGCCAACCGATTGACTGCAACGTGTTCTAATTCGCCCGCGCGCTAGGTAGGGTGTGCGCCATGACCGTGAGCACCGCGACCGAATACGACCAGCTTTTCATCGGCGGCAAGTGGACCGCCCCGGCCACCGATCAGGTGATCGAGGTCCACAGCCCGGCCACCGGCGAGTACGTCGGGAAGGTGCCGCTGGCCACCAAGGCCGACGTTGATGACGCAGTCGCCGCCGCCCGCGCCGCCTTCGACTCCGGGCCGTGGCCGTCCACCCCGCCCGCCGAGCGTGCCGCGGTGATCGCCGCCGCGGTGAAGCTGATGGAGGAGCGCAAGGAGCTGTTCACCGCGCTGCTGTCCGCCGAGACCGGCCAGCCGCCGATGGGCGTCGAGACCATGCACTGGATGAGCTCGATCGGGGCGCTGAACTTCTTCGCGGGCCCCGCGGTCGACGAGGTCAGCTGGGAGGAGATCCGCACCGGTGCCTACGGGCAGACCATCGTGCGCCGGGAGCCCCTGGGCGTGGTCGGTGCGATCGTGGCGTGGAACGTTCCGCTGTTCCTGGCCGTCAACAAGCTGGGCCCGGCACTGCTGGCCGGCTGCACGGTGGTGCTCAAGCCCGCCGCCGAGACGCCGTTGACCGCCAACGCGCTGGCGCAGGCGTTCGCCGACGCGGGCCTGCCCGAAGGTGTGCTGTCGGTGGTGCCGGGCGGTGTGGAGACCGGCCAGGCACTGACCTCGAACCCGGACGTGGACATCTTCTCCTTCACCGGCAGCTCGGCCGTCGGCAAGGAGATCGGCAAACGGGCCGCCGAACTGCTCAAGCCCTGCACGCTGGAGCTCGGCGGCAAGTCGGCGGCGATCGTGCTGGAGGATGTGGACCTGGCCTCGGCCGTCCCGATGCTGGTGTTCTCCGGGATCATGAACACCGGGCAGGCCTGTGTCGCCCAGACCCGCATCCTGGCGCCGCGCTCCCGCTACGAGGAGATCGTCGAGGCGGTCAAGAACTTCGTGCAGGTGCTGCCGGTCGGCCTGCCGGATGACGCCGGCGCCCAGGTGGGTTCGCTGATCAGCGAGAAGCAGCGCGAACGAGTCGAGGCCTACATCGTCAAGGGGATCGCCGAAGGCGCCCGGCTGGTGTGCGGCGGCGGCCGCCCCGAAGGTCTGGACAGCGGCTTCTTCGTGCAGCCCACCGTCTTCGCCGACGTGGACAACTCCATGACCATCGCCCAGGAGGAGATCTTCGGGCCGGTGCTGTCGATCATCGGCTACGACACCGAGGACGACGCGATCGCGATCGCCAACGACTCGGTGTACGGCCTGGCCGGCAGCGTGTGGACCACCGACGTGCCGCGCGGGATCGAGATCGCGGGCAAGATCCGCACCGGCACCTACGGGATCAACTGGTACGCGTTCGACCCGTGCTGCCCGTTCGGTGGTTACAAGAACTCCGGCATCGGCCGGGAGAACGGCAAAGAGGGCGTCGAGCATTTCACCCAGCAGAAGAGCGTGCTGATGCCGATGGGCTACACGCTGGACGCCTGAGCCGTCTGCCGGGAGCCGTCAGGCCAGGGCCAGGAACAGCTTCTCCAGTTCCGCCTCGGTCAGCGGCGCCTCGCCGGCGTCAGCGCTGCCGTTGAGGCACTCCCGAAGGCCGCAGGCAATGATTTTGAACCCCGCGCGGTCCAGCGCGCGGGACACCGCCGCCAACTGGGTCACCACATCTTTGCAGTCCCGACCCTGCTCGATCATCGAGATCACCCCGGCGAGTTGGCCCTGCGCTCGCCGCAGCCGATTCAGCACGGCGGTGACATTCTCCTCGTCGCCGACCATTGGCGTTCTCCCTTCGTCGTGAGTCCAATCGATGCTACCCCAGGGGGTATCCACACATAGTTTGCTATACCCCCACCCGTATTGATATATTGACACTCATAGCCCCGACCGCCAGCAGAGAGGGAAGCCATGTCCATCGCCATCAGCACTTCGGTTGACGCCACCAAGAACGACTTCGACAAGATCGTCACGAGAACTCGGGAAGTTCTGAAGGACAACGGGTTCGGGGTGCTGACCGAGATCGACATGCAGGCGACCCTGAAAGAGAAGCTGGGCGAGTCGATGGAGCGCTACCTGATCCTGGGCGCCTGCAATCCACCGCTGGCGCACGCCGCGGTGACGGCCCACAAGCAGATCGGACTGCTGCTGCCCTGCAACGTCATCATCCGCGAAGACACCGAGAACCCCGCGACCATCCACGTCGAGGCGATGGACCCGCAGCTGATGGTGCAGGTCGTCGACGATCCCGCGCTGGCCACGGTCGCCGACCAGGCGGCTGAGAAGCTGCGCAACGCGATCAGCACCCTGGCCGGGGAGCTGCGGTGAACTCCGTCGAGCTCTACCTGGACCCGATCTGCCCGTTTGCCTGGGTGACGTCCCGGTGGCTGCTGGCCGCGGCCGCCGATACCCGGCGTGAGGTCACCCTGCGGCAGATGAGCCTGGCCGTGCTCAACGAGAACCGCGAGATGGACCCCGCGCAGCAGGCGAAGATGGGGCGCTCCCGCCGGATCGGTCGGGTGTTCGCCGCCGCTGTCGCCACCGGCGGCCCCGACGCCTTCACCGGTCTCTACGACGCTTTGGGCACCCAGATCCACACCGGTGGAAGGGAATTGACCGACGACATCGTCAACGAGGCACTGGCGTCGCGCGGTATGGATCCCGCTCTGGCTGACGCACTTGATGATCCGAGCTGGGACGCCGCGGTGCGCACGTCGCATCAACACAGCCAGGATCTGCTCGGCGGCGAGGGCGGCAGCCCCATCCTCGCGGTCGGCGACGTCGGATACTTCGGTCCCGTGCTGACCAGCATCCCCACCCCGGACGCCGGCACCGCGTTGCTGGATGCCGTGGTGACCGCGGCGTCGACGCCGGGATTCGCCGTCCTGCAGCGCCCGTATCAGGGTCCGCCGTCGTTCCAACGGTAAGCCCCTATACTCACCACCTGTGGGCGTTCGGCTGGGATTCGCACCGTGGGCCGTCTATTGGGTGCTGGCAGGCAATGCGCCACTGCTGCTCGCCGCGGCGGTAGCGCTGGCTGTTGCCGTCGCAGTCCTGGTGGTCGGCCGTGAGCCCGCGGCACGGTTCCTGGCGATCGGAGCGGTCGCGACGTTCGCCGTGCTGGCGGTGGCCCAGGCGTGGGTGCCGGACGGGATGCTGACGTTGAGCTTCGCCGGCCTGCTGGCGACGCTGCTGGCCGGCATGGCGCTGGGCAGATCCGCGGTGCAGGCGTTGGTGACAGCAGAGCTGCCCGAGGCGGTGGTGAAGACCGACCTGTTCGCCCCCATCACGACGCGGGTGACGTGGATCTGGCTGGCCGCGGGTGCGGCGATGACGGCATCGGCCGCGGTTGGGGCGCTCGTGGGCGGCACCAGCGGCTACCTCTGCTCCTGGGTGCTCCCGTTCGCGCTTCTGGCCGCCGCGGCGATCGCCTCACACACCCTCACCGATCGGATGAGCGCGGGCTTCGGCGACGCGGTGCGCAAGACCAGCTTCGTGGCCTTCGTCGACCTGGAGATCGATCAGCTGTACTACCTGGCCACCGAGCACGCCAACCGTGAGGTGGGCGCCGGCGAGCAGGCCTACAACGTCACCGTCGGCACCAACGCAACGCCGTTGCTGGGCGATGACACCCGGGTGTCGTGGCCGTCGACGTACAAGGTTCGCCGGCTCACCCGTTGAGCCGGCGGCGGTGCTCGATGCAGCGCCCCACCTCGGTCCGGTAGTAGTCCTCGTCGAACCCGCCGGCGGTGTAGAGCCGCACACCGAGCCGGTCCCGCAGCTCGCCGAGGTCGACATCGTCGGTGGTGGCGTTGGCCAGCACCCAGTCGACGGCGGCGTCGCTGCCCTGCGCCCGGCAGATCCGGTCGACCTGCCGGGCGGCGCTGCGCTTGTGGAACCGGGCGAATCCGGCCTTGCTCCACGCCCGCATTTCGCGGGCCTCCAGGTCGAGCAGTTCTCGCAGCACCGACACCGGACCGTCCCGCACGGTCTTGAACGACGCGGCGTCGTCGTAGGCCAGCGCACCGTCGGGGCGACGAATGTTCTCGACATCGGGCTCGACCACCACCGCACCGCGTCCCTTGGCCAGTTCGTGGGCCCAGCGGACAATCGCGTAACCGTGGTCGGGCAGACCGTAACGGCGGGTGTAGATCTCCACGGCGTCGAGAGTACTTAGAAGGCCGCCTCGGGTAGATCCATCACTGCCAGATCCACGTTCTCGGCGATAACCCGCTGGTCAGCAAGCCGCGGAAGGACATTCTTGGCGAAGAAATTCGCCGCAGCCACCTTGCCCCGGTAGAAGTCGGCGTCCTCGGCATCACCGTCGAGCGCCTTGGCGGCCACCTCGGCCTGGCGCAGCAACAGCCACCCGATAACCAGGTCACCGACGCACAGCAGGAACGGCACCGACTGCAGCCCCACCCGGTAGAGCTCACGGGGATCCTGCTGCGAACCGAGCAGATAGCCGGTCAGGGTGGCGGCCATCGCCCGCACGTCATCCAGCGCGGCGGCCAGTAGCTTGCGGGCGTCGGCCAGATCCGGGTGCCCGTCGCTGCTGTCCAACAGTGCCTCGATCTGGGTGACCAGATGGCCCAGCGCCACGCCCCGGTCACGGGCGATCTTGCGGAAGAAGAAGTCCTGCGCCTGGATCGCGGTGGTGCCCTCATAGAGGCTGTCGATCTTGGCGTCGCGGATGTACTGCTCGATCGGATAGTCCTGCAGGAAGCCCGATCCGCCGAACGTCTGCAACGAGTCGGTCAGATACTGATACGCCCGCTCGGAGCCGACGCCCTTGACGATCGGCAGCAGCAGATCGTTGACCCGCTCGGCCATCTCGGCGTCGGCACCGGAGACCAGCATGGCCACCTGCGGGTTCTGGTGGGCCGCGGTGTAGAGATACAGCGCCCGCATGCCCTCGGCATAGGCCTTCTGCATCATCAGGGCCCGCCGCACATCCGGGTGCGCGATGATCGTCACCCGCGGCGCCGACTTGTCGGTCATCTGAGTCAGATCCGCGCCCTGGATGCGGGTCTTGGCGTACTCGAGCGCGTTGAGGTAGCCGGTGGAAAGTGTCGCAATGGCCTTGGTACCAACCATCATTCGCGCGTATTCGATGACGTGGAACATCTGCGCGATACCGTTACGGGTGTCGCCGACCAGCCAGCCCTTCGCCGGGGTGCCGTGCTGGCCGAAGGTCAGTTCGCAGGTCGTCGAAACCTTGAGCCCCATCTTGTGTTCCAGCCCGGTGACGAACACCCCGTTGCGCTCGCCCGGCTCACCGGTCTCGGGGTCGGGCAGGAACTTGGGCACCATGAACAGACTGAGGCCCTTGGTGCCCGGCCCGGCGCCCTCCGGGCGGGCCAGCGTCATGTGCATGATGTTCTCGAACAGGTCGTCACTGTCACCGTTGGTGATGAATCGCTTGACCCCGTCGATGTGCCAGCTGCCGTCGGGCTGCTCGACGGCCTTGGTCCGCCCCGCGCCCACATCGGAACCGGCGTCGGGTTCGGTGAGCACCATGGTGGCGCCCCAGTTGCGCTCGATCGCCAGGGTCGCGAAGTGCCGCTGCTGTTCATTGCCCAGGCCGTAGAGGATATTGGCGAAGACCGGCCCGGCCATGAACATGAACACCGGCGGATTGGCGCCCAGCACCAGTTCGTTGATCGCCCAGGACACCATCGAGGGCGCCGGCACTCCCCCGACCTCCTCACACAGCCCGATCCGGAACCACTCGCCGGCCTGCCACGCCCGCAGCGATGCCTTGAACGGCTCGGGCAGCGCCACGGTGTGGGTGGCCGGGTCGAACACCGGCGGATGGCGGTCGCTCTCGGCGAAGGACTCGGCGACCGGCCCTTCGGCGAGCCGGGCGGCCTCGGCCAGCATCTGGCGCACCGTGTCGCCGTCTAGATCACCGAATGCGCCGTCGGCCAGGCACTGCTCCAGGCCGAGCACTTCGAATAGGTTGAACTCCAGGTCACGGACGTTGCTCTTGTAATGCCCCATCGGCCAAGCATGCTCCGAACCCACCGGCGAATTGCGGAGTTTCGGCGAACTAAGAGGCTCAGCTGTCGAGGACCTGCGCCACCCTGGCCTCCACGTCACCGAGGCCGGTCAGATCGATACCGAACCGATCGGTGAGGGCACCGCACACCTGCGCGGCATCGTCGAAGCGCACCCGTTCGGTCTCACCGTCGCGGTGATGCGCAGTCAGGTTGCGCCCGCGCAGGTTCCACCGCGCGTCGTCGGTAACGGTGGCCGCACTGAGCCCGATGACGAACATCGACTCGGGGTGGGTGGACACATACCAACTGCCCACCTGCATGTCGATCATCGGCTTGGGCCGCAGGCCGAACAGGTACAGCGGCCTCCAGTCCCCGCCGACCAGCGATTCGAGCACGAAGCTCGTTCCCCAAGTGGTGTTTTCGTGCGAGCGCAGCCGGAACGGCTCGTGGGGGGTCTGCTGTTCCTCGCCGACGACGAAGCGCAGTGGCGACGTCGGGGTCTGCCCGCCGAATCCGACGTCGACGAAGTACGGCGTCGCCGAACCCGGAATCCGCACCACCAGGGCCAGGTGCGTCTCGGGGCGCGCGGGGGCGGCCAGGCCGTCCGGGTGCTGCCAGACCACCCGGCCGCCCAACGAGTCGACGTCGAAGCCGAGTTCGGTGAGCACGTAACGCATCAGGTTGTTCTGCTCGTAGCAGTAGCCACCGCGCCGGCGTGCCACCAGCTTGGCCGTCAACGCCGGCGCGCTCAGGTCGAACACCGGCACACCGGTGAGCGGGTCGAGGTTCTCGAACGGGATACGGCGGACGTGGGCGGCCACCAGCCCGGCCAGCGTCTCGTATGTCGGCTCAGCCTTGCCGCGGTAGCCGATTCGATCGAAGTATGCCGCCAGATCGATGCCAGGCGTCCTCAGCTGCCGGTCCACTTCGGCGGACGCTTCTCGGCGAACGCCACAGCACCTTCGCGGGCGTCCTTGGAGCCGAACACCGGCAGCGCGATCTTGAGTTGTTCGGCGAACATCTCATCCGGGCTCCACCCGCGGGACTCGGTGATGATCCGCTTGGTGGCCGCCACCGCCAGCGGCCCGTTGGCGGTGATCTTCTCGGCCAGCATGATCGCGGCGTTGCGCACCGTCTCGTGCTCGGCCAGCACGTTGACCATGCCCAGTTCGTGCGCCCGCACCGCCGACAGGCTCTCGCCGGTCAGCGCCAGTTCCATCGCGAGCGCGTACGGGATGCGCTGCGGCAGCCGCAACAGGCCGCCGCCGGCAGCCACCAGCCCCCGTTTGACCTCCGGGATCCCGAACATGGCGTCACGGGCGGCCACGATCAGGTCAGCGGCCAGGGCCAGCTCGGTGCCGCCGGCCAGGGCGTAACCCTCGACCGCGGCGATCAGCGGCTTGACCGGGGGACGGTCGGTGAAGCCGAGACCGCGGCCGGGCACCACAACGTTCTCCCCGCTGGCGAACGCCTTGAGGTCCATGCCCGCGCAGAACGATCCGCCGGCACCGATCAAGATGCCCACCGACAGCCCGGGGTCCTCGTCGAGGCGGTCCACGGCGGCCGCCAATTGGTGGCTGACCGCGGCGTTGACCGCATTCTTGGCCTCGGGCCGGTTGATCGTGATGATCAGGATCCGGTCGAGCTGTTCGAGCAGGACTTCGGACTTCTCAGGAGACTTCGCACTAGATTCGTCGGTCATGCCGCCGATGCTATCGACCAGCGCCGCGAGCCGGTAGCATGGGTAAAACTAGAACACGTTTCATTTTGAAGGGGTTCGTGGTGGACACACCTGACAGCGACTGGACAACCGAGGTCCCCGGGCCCATCACCAAATGGGATCCGGGCCTGACCGAACGGGTGATGGGCATCCTGCGTCCGCTGATCAAGGGCTACCACCGCTCCGAGGTCCGCGGCCTGGAGTCGTTCCCCAAGGGCGGTGCACTGGTGGTCTCCAACCACTCCGGCGGCCTGTTCGCGATGGACGTTCCGGTGTTTGCCACCGGCTTCTACGACAAGTTCGGCTACGACCGGCCGATCTACACCCTCAGCCACGATCTGATCTTCACCGGCGCCACCGCCGACTTCTTCCGCAAGACCGGGTTCATCCCCGCCAACCACGAAAATGCCGACGAGGCGCTGCGTTCCGGCGGCGTGGTGGTGGTGTTCCCCGGTGGTGACTACGACGTCTACCGGTCCACGCTGGAAGAGAACAAGATCGACTTCGGCGGCCGCAAGGGCTATATCCGCGCGGCGATCAACGCCGGGGTTCCGCTGGTGCCGACGGTGGGTATCGGCGGCCAGCAGAACCAGTTCTATCTGACCCGCGGCACCGGCCTGGCCAAGGCTCTGCGGCTGGACAAGCTGATGCGGGTCAAGATTCTGCCGATCTCGATCGGCTTCCCGTTCGGGCTGTCCGCGGTGCTGCCGGTCAACCTGCCGCTGCCCACCAAGATCGTCATGCAGGTGTGTGAGCCGATCGACATCATTGCCGAGTTCGGCGAGGACCCCGACATCGACGTCGTCGACGCCCACGTGCGCTCGGTGATGCAGGACGCGCTGGACAAGCTCGCGCGCGACCGGCGCCTGCCGATCATCGGCTGAGCGCGATGACTGCTGGTCTGCTCGACTCGCTTGGCCGGGTCGGCTCGATGCTGCAGACGTTCACCCGGGTCGGGCTGCTGGCCCCGCTGCGGCCGGACAAGTACCTGCGGATCGCCGCCGCGGCGGCCCGGGAAGGCGGCACCACCACCACCGGGATCGCTATGGCGGCCCAGCGTTGCGGAGACCGCCCGGCGATCATCGACGAACGCGGCAGCCTGACCTACGCACAGCTCGATCGGCGCTGCGATGCGCTGGCCGCAGCTCTGCAACGGCTCCCGGGGCGCGCCCCGGCGGCCGTAGCGCTGATGTGCCGCAACCACCGTGGCTTCATCGAGGCCCTGGGCGCCGCCAACCGGATCGGCGCGGATGTGCTGCTGCTCAACACCAGCTTCGCCGGACCGGCGCTGGCCGAGGTGGTGGCCCGCGAAGGCGTCGACCTGATCTTCTACGACGAAGAGTTCACCGCGGCGGTGGATCTCGCGGTGCCCACGGACTCCGGCTGTGTGCGGGTGCTGAGCTGGACCGACGGTGCAGCCGCGGGCCTGACCGCCGACGACCTGATCGCCGCGAACACCGGGCGGCGCCCCGCCAAGACGGACCGGGCCGGCAAGCTGGTCATGCTCACCTCCGGAACCACCGGCACACCCAAGGGTGCGCGCCGCTCGGGACGCGGCGGCGGCGGAATCGGCGACCTGAAGGCAATGTTCGATCGAATCCCTTGGCACACCGAGGAAACCGTGGTGATCGCCGCGCCGATGTTCCATGCCTGGGGGTTCTCACAGCTGGCACTGGCCCTGACGATGGCATGCACCATCGCGACCCGGCGCAAGTTCGACCCCGAGGCCACCCTTGCCCTGGTGGAGGCCAATCACGCGACCGGACTGTGCGTGGTGCCGGTGATGTTCGATCGGATCATGGCGCTGTCCGACGATGTTCGGTCTAAATACCCTTGCAGCGCACTGCGGTTCGCGACGGCATCGGGGTCACGGATGCGCCCGGACGTGGTGACGGCGTTCATGGACGCCTTCGGTGACGTGATCTACAACAACTACAACGCCACCGAGGCCGGCATGATCGCGCTGGCGACACCGGAAGACCTGCGCTACTCCCCCGACACCGCCGGAAAGCCGGCACCCGGCACCGAGATCCGGATCCTCGACGCCGAGTTGGGCGAGCTGCCCACCGGACAGACCGGGCAGATCTTCGTCCGCAACTCCTCACAGTTCGACGGCTACACCGGCGGGGACCCCAAGATGTTCCACGACGGCTTCATGGCATCCGGCGACCTGGGCTACTTCGACGACACTGGAAGGCTTTTCGTGGTCGGCCGCGATGACGAGATGATCGTCTCCGGCGGCGAGAACGTCTACCCGATCGAGACGGAGAAGGCACTGACCAAGCACGCTGCGGTCGCCGAGGCCGCGGTGATCGGTGTCGACGACGCCGACTACGGACAGCGCCTGGTGGCCTTCGTGGTGCTGGCGCCCGGGGCCTCGGCCTCGCCCGACGAGCTGAAGCAGCATGTCCGGGAGAATCTGGCCGGTTACAAGGTGCCGCGTGACATCACCATCATGGATGCGTTGCCGCGCAACAACACCGGCAAGGTGTTGCGCCGTGAACTGCAAGCGATGACTGACTGAGCCTAGGCGGGCGCCATCGCTGTGGCCACGGGCGTGAGATCCGCGGAAAGCCCGGCGAGACGCCGGATCTCGACGAACTCCTCGACCATCGCCGAAGTCACCTCATGCGGGTCGTCGACCGTGGCGGTGTCGGTCAGCACCGAGATGTTGAGCTGGTCGACGTAGCTCCACACCGTGATGTTGATCCCGCTGCCGGCGGTCAACGGCCCCACCGAGTAGATCTCGGTGACCTGGGCGCCTCCGACACGGCCGCGCTCCCGCGGGCCGGGCACGTTGGAGATGTTGAGGTTGAGCACCTTGTTCTGCCCGTCGAGCGCGTCGAGTTTCTCGAACATCGACTCGGCCAGCTTCGGCGGGAGGTAGGCCGCCCATTTGCTGACCAGTTCCGGCCCGAGCAACTCGTAGCCCTCTTTGCCGAGGGTGGCCGCCTCGCGGGCCCGCTGGACCCGTTGCAGCGGATCTTCGACGTCGACCGGCAACGCCACCAGCACCCCGGAGAACTTGTTGCCGGAGATGCGATCCGGCGAGAAGTCGTAGCTCATCGGTACCGACGCCAGCAGCGGCTGGTCGGCGTGTCCGTCGTAGTGCAGCGACAGCCTGCGCATCGCCCCGGCCGAAACGGCCAGGACCAGATCGTTGATCGTCACGCCGAGCTTCTTGCTGGTCTCCTTCACGTCGGCCAGTGCCAGAGTGGCGGTGGCGAACCGGCGCTCGGCGGTGATCCTGTGGTTCATGAAGCTCGCCGGCGGCGTGAACGGGCGGGTCAGCTGGGACAGTTTCCGGTTGCTGCGGCGCACCCGCCGCATGCCCTGCGCGGTGTAACCGATGGTGGCCGGGATACGCCGGAGTTGGCGCAGATGGTCCCGGAACGCCGACCGCACCAACTGGGCACCGCTCGGCGGCGGATCGGTCCGATAGGAGTCCTGATCGACCTGCGGACCCGACGTCAGATCCATGCCTTGAGCCATCAGATTCGCCGAGGCGACGCCATCGGCGAGCGCATGGTGGATCTTGCCGACCACCGCGATCCGCTTGTTTGCCAGACCCTCGATGAAGTACATCTCCCACAGCGGGCGGCTGCGGTCGAGCGGGGTGCTGGCGATCTCCCCGATGGCCTCGTCGAGTTCGCGGCGACCACCCGGGGCGGGCAGCGACCACGGCCGGATGTGATAGGTCAGGTCGACTTCGCAGTTCTCCCGCCACATCGGGTGGTGGAACTTGCCCGGGATGTCGACCAATTGGTAACGGAACGGGTCCAGCTTGTAGAGCCGACTATGGATCACCCGGCGGAAGGTCTCCACGTCGAAGCCCTGCCGATCGGCGTCGAGCTCGATGATCGCCACCTTGAGGGTGTGCATGTGCACGTTCGGCGTCTCGCTGTACAACAAGACGGCGTCCCACCCGCTGAGCCGCTTCACCGCCGGATCACTCCCATGCACGGACCCTATCGCGAGTTCTGCGACAAGGCGGCTCAGATGACCTGTTTGCCGCCGATCGTGGTGCGATCGCGGTGAATCTGATTGAGGAACAAGCCGATTGCGGTGCTCACCGCACCGGTGCGGGCGCCGTCGGTCATGTCGAAACCGTGTCCGGCACCGGGCAGTTCCAGGTAGCCGACTTTGGAGCGCGACCCCGCCCGCAACCGGTCTGCGAACTCGCGGGCCTGCTCCACCGGGATCACCGTGTCGGCGCTGCCGTGCACCACCAGGAACGGCGGCGCGTCGGCGTGCACCCGCGCGATCGGCGACGCCTTGCGGTACAGGTCGCGGTGGCGGCGCAGCGACCGGCCGACCACCACCCGCTCCAGGAAGTCGACGAACGCGACGCGCTCGGGGGTGGACTGGTCCTGCCAGTCGTAGCGCCCGTAGATCCCGACCACGGCGTCCACCGAGGTGTCGGCGCCGGCGGGCAGCTTCTCGGCGTACTCCCGGTCTCCGGCTGTGCTGCCGGTCAGGCCGGCCAGCGCGGCCAGATGCCCGCCGGCCGACGCGCCCGCCACGGCTACGAAGTTGCGGTCGCCGCCGAACCTGTCGACGTTGGCGTGCGCCCAGGAGATCGCGGTCTTGACGTCGACGATGTGGCGCGGCCAGCGGTTGTGCGGCGCGACCCGGTAGTCGATCGACAGGCACACCCAGCCCTGCTCGGCCAGGTGGGACAGCATCGCGTAGCCCTGCAGAAACCGGCTGCCGTGCACCCAGGCACCGCCGGGCACATAGATCAGCACCGGAGCCGGGCCGTCGGGAAGGTCCTGGCGCCGCCAGACGTCGAGCACCTGGGCCGGGTCGCTGCCGTACTGCACGCCGGAACGGTAGATGTTCCGGCGGTGCTGCAGCGCCTTCCAGAACGGCGGAGCCTGCTCGGGCTCGGGCCAGTCGATGTCGAGGTCGGAGGCCGAGACCACCCCGCGCAGCGCGGCGTCGCTCACCTCGCGAGTCTGCTCGCGTTCGCGCTTGCGGACGGCGCCGATGCCCGGGGTGAACCAGGACTTGGCCGTGGACGACAGGATCTGCGGCATGTGCCGGGCGCCCCACACGCTCATCGCGGTGACGCCGCCGAGCGGCTCCAGGCTCTTGCCCACCACCGGCAGCGACGCCGAAGCAACACTGACTGCCAGCAGGTAGTCGGCGGGCCGGGCTCGCTTGAACCAACGCAGGCGAGCAGACATCTTGGACCCGGAAGTACGGGTTCCCGGTGATGCGGCCATTCGGGCACCATACCCCGGCGCCGGGCGAGTCCTAAGGGACTCCTGCGGAAAGACGCGGGGTTCGGTTAATACTTGCCGGATGCCGACATCTGCGTTTCACCCTGACCTGCGTCGAATCGCCCGCTTCACGCCCCGCAGTGTGGTCGGCCCGCGCTCGCTGCGGCTGCTGAGGATGCTGAGCAGGCTGCAGCCGTCACCGCGTTCGGTGGACGTCGAGGTGCTGCCCCTGGGCCCGGGCGCGAACGTGCGGGTGCAACGGCCCCGCTCGGCCAGCGGCCCGGGTCCGGCCCTGCTGTGGATCCACGGCGGAGGCTACGTGATCGGCAGGGCCACCCAGGACGACGGCCTGTGCCGCCGGTTCAGCCGCGAACTGGGTATCACAGTGGGTTCGGTGGACTACCGGCTCGCCCCCGAGAACCCCTACCCCGCCGCACTGGAGGACTGCTACGCGGCGCTGTTGCGACTGGCCGGGCTGCCCGAGGTGGACGGGACCCGGATCGCGATCGGCGGGGCCAGCGCCGGAGGTGGCCTGGCCGCGGCGCTGGCGCTGCTGGCCCGCGATCGCGGCGAGGTGGCACCCGTTCTGCAGCTGTTGTCCTATCCCATGCTCGACGACCGCAGCGCAGCCCTGCCCGCCAACCGCGACTACCGCTTGTGGTCACCGGCGTCCAATGCCTTCGGCTGGGCGTCCTACCTGGGCGACGCCGACCCGGCGGTGGCCGTCCCGGCCCGCCGCGAAGACCTGGCCGGTCTCGCGCCGGCCTGGCTGGGCGTCGGGAGCCTCGACCTGTTCCACGACGAGGACGTGGCCTACGCACGGCGACTGCAGGACGCCGGCGTGCCCTGCCAGCTGGAAGTCGTCGACGGGGCATTCCACGGATTCGACCTGTTGACCGCCAAAGCCTGTGTGTCGCAGGCCTATTTCGCCAGCCAGTGCGACAGTCTTCGGGCCGCGCTCAGAACTGCAGCGCCGTGAATCGCCAGTCCAGCACCTGACGATCCGAGTCTTGGCCGACGGCGTACACCAGCGACCGCAGCCCCAGCACGTTGTCGACGGCCGATTCGACGTGCAGTTCGCTGTAGAGAGTGTCGCCTTCGTGGACGGGTCCGGTGTGGTCGCAGGACTGCCAGCCCAGCACCGTCGCCAGGTTCGGCAACGCCCTGCTCGCCTGCGCCAGCGCCAGACCGATGGTGTGACCACCGTAGACCAGCCGCTGACCAGCTACCCGCGAATCATGATGGGTGGCAGCGATATTGAGCGTCAATCGGGCCAGTTCCGGGGCGGAGCTGACCACGTCGCCGGTGCTGGTCAGCACGGTTCCTTTCACACCCGCATCGAAGTGCGGCCCCGGCACCCGCCGGCGGAACTCCGCGGCGTCCCAGTCGGCGGTGACACCGTGCGGCGGCACCAGTCCGGCGCCGACCGCGGACAAGTCGTCGTCATGTCCGGTATCGGGCGCATCCGGTGCCAGCGGCAGCATGGCGCAGCGATAGAAGTCGAGCACCAGCCGGTCCGCCTGGTCCACAGTGGTCACCCGAAGCGCCGCCAGCCCCGTGCGCTCACGCCCGGGTTTGGGTGAATTCTGTTTCAGTCCAACAACTTCGGTACGGGTGAACAGGGTGTCACCGATGATCGGGAACCGGCTGAAGGCCAGTCCGCGGTAGAACAGGTTGGCCTTGACCCGCCGGGTCGCCAGCGTGGACTGCCCGATGGCGACGTCGCACACCAGAGCGGGGTGGGCCAGCGGCGCCGTCGTCCCGGCGACCGCCCGGGACAGCTCGGCGTCCAGCGGCAGCCGCAACCGATCCCCCAGAATCGCCTGGTGCAGCGCGGCCGCGCCGGGGGTCAGCGTCATCGCCGGGGCGGTGTCGAAAACCTGGCCGGTTCGCAATTCGTCGAAGTAGGGGCCACTGGTCATCGCAGAATCCTGACATACGGTGAACCGATGAGCCCCACGCTGACCGACGAAGAGTCACTCCTGGTCGACACCGTGCGCCAGTTCATCGACCGGGAGGTGCGCCCGACGGTCCGTGACGTCGAGCACGCCAACACCTACCCGCAGGCCTGGATCGAGCAGATGAAGCAGCTCGGCATCTACGGACTGGCGGTGCCCGAGGAGTACGGCGGAACACCGGTGTCGATGCCCTGCTACGTGCTGGTCACCCAGGAATTGGCGCGCGGCTGGATGAGTCTGGCCGGTGCGATGGGCGGACACACCGTCGTCGCCAAGCTGCTGACCCTGTTCGGCACGCAGGAGCAGAAGCGGCGCTACCTGCCGGCGATGGCGACCGGGGAACTGCGGGCCACCATGGCGCTGACCGAGCCGGGCGGTGGCAGCGACCTGCAGAACATGTCCACCACCGCCGTGGCTTCGCCGGCCGACCCGGACCTGCTGGTGATCAACGGCTCCAAGACCTGGATCTCCAACGCCCGGCGGTCGGGTTTGATCGCGCTGTTGGCCAAGACCGATCCGGCCGCGACGCCGAGGCATCGGGGGATTTCCATTGTGCTGGTGGATAATCCGATCACCGGGCTGTCGATCTCACGGGATCTGCCCAAGCTTGGCTACAAGGGCGTCGAATCGTGCGAGCTGAGTTTCTCCGACTGCCGGATACCGGCGGCGGCGGTGCTGGGCGAAGCGCCCGGCCACGGCTTCGCCCAGATGATGAAGGGCCTGGAGACCGGCCGCATCCAGGTGGCCTCGCGGGCGTTGGGGGTGGCCACCGCCGCACTGGAGGATGCGCTGGCCTACGCCCAGACCCGGGAGAGCTTCGGGCAGCCGATCTGGAAGCACCAGAGCGTCGGCAATTATCTGGCCGAGATGGCCACCAAGCTGACCGCCGCCCGCCAGCTCACCCGGTATGCCGCCGAACGCTACGACAGTGGACAGCGCTGCGACATGGAGGCCGGGATGGCCAAGCTGTTCGCCTCGGAGACGGCCATGGAGATCGCCTTGAACGCGGTGCGCATCCACGGTGGTTACGGTTATTCCACCGAGTACGACGTCGAGCGGTACTTCCGGGACGCGCCGCTGATGATCGTCGGCGAGGGCACCAACGAGATACAGCGCAATGTCATTGCCGCACAACTGGTTGCCCGCGGCGGGATTTAGCGCACTCCGCTTCAGCCCGAATACTTGGTCACCAGTTCGTTCTTGTAGAGCTTGCCGGTGTCGGTGCGCGGCAGCTGTGCCTCGAAGGAGATCGACCGCGGGCATTTGTAGTGCGCCAACCGATCCCGCAGCCAGCCCAGCAGTTCGTCGGCGAATGCGTCGGTGGCGTCGGCCGGGTCGACCGTCTGCACCGCGGCCTTGACGGTCTGGCCCATCTCATCGTCTGGGATGCCGAACACCGCCGCGTCCATCACCTTCGGGTGGGTGATGAGCAGGTTCTCGGCCTCCTGGGGGTAGATGTTCACCCCGCCGGAGATGATCATGTGGTGCCGGCGGTCGGTCAGGTACAGATACCCGTCGTCGTCGAGATAACCGACGTCGCCGACGGTGGCCCAGCCGCGGCCGTCACGTGAATTCGCAGTCTTGTCAGGGTCATTGAGGTACTCGAAGGCGTTGCCGCCCTCGAAGTAGATCTCACCGGGTTGGCCCGCCGGCAGCTCGTTGCCATCCTCGTCGAGGATGTGCACCACGCCGATCATCGGCTTGCCCACCGAGCCCGGGTGGGCCAGCCAGTCCTCGGCGCTGATCAACGTCGAGCCGTGTGCCTCGGAGGAGGCGTAGTACTCGTCGACGATCGGGCCCCACCAGTCGATCATCTGCTTCTTGATCTCCACCGGACACGGCGCCGCGGCGTGCATCACCCGCTGCAGACTGGAGACGTCGTAGGAATTCCGCACCGCTTCAGGAAGTTTCAGCATCCGGGTGAAGTGCGCCGGGACGAACTGGGCGTGGGTGACCCGGTAACGCTGGATCGCATCGAGGCAGCCCTCCGGGTCGAACTTCTCCAGCACCACGGTGGTGATGCCGGCAGCCTGTGCCTGCATGGACCACACCGACGGCGCGGTGTGGTACAGCGGCGCGGGGCTCAGATAGACCGAGTCGGGGGTCATCCATACCGACACCAACATCGCCATCAGGCCGGGCGCCTCGGCGGGTGGTAGGTGCGGCAGCGCCCGCTTGATCCCCTTGGGCCGCCCGGTGGTGCCCGACGAATACTGCAGCAGGTCGCCTTCGATCTCGTCATCGATGGGCGTATCAGGCTGGTCGGCAACGCATTCCGGGTAACGCTGCCAGCCGTCGAGGTCATCATCGGCGATCAGCAGCAGGCCGGGTAGGCCGTTGGGGAGATGCTCAGCCAGGCCTTGGCAGGTCATGCGCAGCGCCGCGGAACCGATGACGCCCTTGGCGTTGCTGTTGTCGATGATGTAGCCGGCCTCGGCCGCGGTCAGGTGGGTGTTGATCGGCACGTAGTACAGACCGCTGCGCCGCGCCGCCCACATGACCGTGAAGATGTGCTCGTTGTTCTCCATGAGGATCGCAACGGTGTCGCCCTCGGCCAGGCCGGCGCGGCGGAAGAAGTGCGCCAGCCGGTTGGCACGGGCTTCCAACTCGTCGAACGTGACGACGGTGCCCGACGGGTGAAGGATGATCGCCGGTTTGCCGGCACCGACATGTTCGCGGATCTGCATGCGCAGACTGTACCGCCGGCCAACTTGACGGGTGTCAAGTGGTTGGGGTCAGTGGCCGCGAGCGTGCGCAGATGTACGCGGATCAGCAGCGTGTCGCGTACAGACACGCACGGTCGGCGTAATCGGGGGTCAGCCCAGGCGCTGCTTGAGGGCGTCGAACTCGTCGCGCAGGCCGGTGGGCAGCTTGTCGCCGATGAACTCGAACCACTCCTCGATCAGCGGCAGCTCGCGGCGCCACTCGTCGGCGTCGACCTTCAGCGCGGCGTCGACATCGGCGGCGTCGATGTCCAGCCCGGCCAACTCCAGGTCGGAGGCGTGCGGCACGGTGCCGATCGCGGTCTCCTGACCGCCGGCCTTGCCCTCCACGCGCTCGACGATCCACTTGAGCACCCGGCTGTTCTCACCGAAGCCCGGCCACAGGAAGCGACCGTCGTCGCCACGACGGAACCAGTTGACGAAGAACACCTTCGGCAGCTTGGACTCGTCAGCGCTCTTGCCGGTGTCGATCCAGTGCTGCATGTAGTCGCCGGCGTTGTAGCCGATGAACGGCAGCATCGCCATCGGGTCGCGGCGCACCTTGCCCACCGTGCCCTCGGCGGCCGCAGTCTGCTCGGAACCCATGGTGGCGCCGATGAACACGCCGTGCTGCCAGTCGCGGGCCTGGCTCACCAACGGCACCGTGGTCTTGCGCCGGGCGCCGAACAGGATCGCCGAGATCGGCACGCCCTGCGGGTCATCCCACTCCGGAGCCAGGATCGGGCACTGCGACATCGGGGTGCAGTACCGCGAGTTCGGGTGTGCCGCAGGCGTTCCCGCCTCCGGCGTCCAGTCG
This sequence comes from Mycobacterium zoologicum, assembly GCF_020181635.2. Taxonomy (NCBI): domain Bacteria; kingdom Bacillati; phylum Actinomycetota; class Actinomycetes; order Mycobacteriales; family Mycobacteriaceae; genus Mycobacterium; species Mycobacterium zoologicum. Next base: position 109,271 of record NZ_JAYJJS010000016.1, read on the forward strand.
TTGCCCTTCCAGTCGATCAGGTGCGCCGGGGTGTCGCCGTCGATACCCTCCCACCACACATCGTTGTCATCGGTGTGAGCGACGTTGGTGTAGATGGTGTTTCCGGCTTCGACGGTGATCATCGCGTTCGGGTTCGAGCTGCGGCTGGTGCCCGGTGCCACCCCGAAGAAACCGGCCTCGGGGTTCACCGCGTAGAGCCGGCCGTCCTTGCCGAACCGCATCCAGGCGATGTCGTCACCGAGCGTCTCGGCCCGCCAGCCCGGGATGGTCGGCTGGATCATCGCCAGGTTGGTCTTGCCGCACGCCGACGGGAATGCCGCGGCCACGTAGTAGGCCTTGTTCTCCGGCGAGATCAGCTTGAGGATCAGCATGTGCTCGGCCAGCCAGCCCTCGTCGTGGGCCATCGCCGAGGCGATCCGCAGCGCGTAGCACTTCTTGCCCAGCAGCGCGTTGCCGCCGTAACCCGAACCGTAGCTCCAGATCTCGCGGGTCTCGGGGAAGTGGGTGATGTACTTCTCGGAGTTGCACGGCCACGGCACGTCCTTCTCGCCGGGGGCCAGCGGGGCGCCCACCGAGTGCAGGCCCTTGACGTAGGCACCGTCGGTGCCGATCTTCTCCAGCGCCGCGGTGCCCATCCGGGTCATCACCTTCATCGACGTCACCACGTAGGGCGAGTCGGTGATCTCGATCCCGAGCTTGGGGTTCTCGGCGCCGAGCGGGCCCATGCAGAACGGAATGACGTACATGGTGCGGCCGCGCATGCAGCCCCGGTAGAGCTCAGTCATGGTGGCCCGCATCTCGTCCGGGTCCATCCAGTTGTTGGTGGGGCCGGCGCCTTCGGCGGTGCGGCTACAGATGAAGGTGCGTGACTCGACGCGGGCGACGTCGGCGGGGTCGGAGACGGCCAGGTAGGAGTTGGGCTTCTTCTTCTCGTCCAACTTGACCGCCGCACCGGAGTCCACCAGCTGGGTCATCAGCCGGTTCCACTCCTCCTCGGAACCGTCGGACCACTCCACCCGGTCGGGCTGGGTGAGCTCGGCGACCTCCTGGACCCAGGCGAGCAACTCGGCGTGCTTCGTGGGGGCGGTGTCCAGACCTGGGATGGTCGCTGAGGTCATTGAGCTCTCCTGTGTAACCTGTGTCACTTGTGGGCATTGCCGCAGATCGCGTCGCGTCCCACCTCCTATACCGCCATTAAATAAGAGATTACCGTCAATAGCCACACGGATCGAAACAATCACAACTCGGGCGCTCGGTCACCCGATCCCGCGGTGTCCGCCGGACCTGATTCATGCAGCTCAGCGCAGACAATGGCCAGCGCCCGCCGCAACATCGGCAACTGACGATCCCGCACCGCACTGGCACGGGCGGTGGCCGAGGCGTGTTCAGCGAGTTCCCGGTCCAGCCCGGCGATCCGGTCGGCGGCATCAGTGGCCTCGGTCTCGTTGCGCTCCGCCAGTTCGGCGGTCAGCGTCGTCTCGGCCGCCACCACCCGCAGCGCGACCAGTTCGGCCAGCGCCGACCCCAGCGCCCCGGTGGCCTCGCCCACCCAGCGATCCAGCAGCGCCCGATCGCGCAGCAGCCCGCGGAGCCGCACCACCCACACCGTGACGGCCACCCCGATCACCACACAGGCCACCGCCCCGGCCGCGGCCAGCCCCGGGGCCAGGTGCGCGAACAACCGGCTCAGCGTCAGCGCCACACCCCCACCGAAGCCGACCCCCAACAGGGTCATCAGCTGCGTTTCCAGCCGCCGTGATCGCAATGGCGGCGCACCGGCCTCGACCTGCGGCAGGGCGGCATCGGACGCCGGTACCCCGGACAGGCCCAGTTCGTGGGCGACGTCGGCCAACTGCTCGGTGACACCCTCGTCGACCTCGGCCACGACCTCCGACAACCGCTCGCCGACATAGTCGGCGAATTCGTCCAGCCGCCGACGCGTCATGCCCGCGGCGTCCTCGGCGAGCTCGCCGCGCACCGAGGCGCACCGCTTGCGCGCGAAGTAGCCGAGCTGCACCCGGGCCGTCGCGATCCGGCTGCGCAACGCGATCACCCGCTCCGATTTCGACAACCGCCGCTGCCGCAACACCTCGTCGCGCTGCTCTTGAAGCAGTGCCACCCGCGCCCGCCGCCCGTCCGCGCGGGCGTTGCGGTCGATCCGGTCGGCGTCGGTGCGCAACTGGAACTCCCAGGACCGCAACCGGTTACGTCGTTGCAGATCGCTGTCTTCGAGCTGCTTGGTCAGCTCGGCGGCCAGGTCGTCGATGAGCGGTTCGCCTTGCGCGGGCGCCGCGGCGGCACCCACCCAGGCGACGTCGCGGTAACGCGGCGAATATTCCGACAGCACCTCGCGGGCCACGTCCTGCATCTCCCGCCACTGCTGGTGGGCGTCGATCTTGGACACCACCCCGATCACCACGTCGGTGTGGGCGGCCGCGGCGTCGAGCAGCGCGCAATCCGACCGGGTCAGTGCCGCCGCGGCCGACACCACGAACACCACCGCCGCCGGTACCTCACCCGGTCCCATCTCGGTGGCCTCGACCACCTGCCACCCCGGCAGCCGGTCGGCCAACGCCACCGCCACCGCACTGACCCCGGCCAGCCACGGGCCGGTCACCAGCACCACCTCGCTGCGCCGCACCGCCGGCGGCCGCACCCCGGGGGCTACCTGCGTCACCAGGGCGTCCACCCGGGCTACCGGATCGTCGGTCATGAACGGCCCGCCGTCGCGGCCCATACCCGCAGCGATCCCCGGGCGATATCGCCGGCGCAGGCTCGCCCGGTGGCGTCCAGCGGCATGCTGCGACAGCCGTGCCACCGACGTGCCCGCCGCAGCGACGGTTCACCCGCCAGGCAGTGCGCTGCCATCACGGCTTCGGCCGCGGCCATCCGGGCCGCCACGGTGTCATCGGCGATCAGAAACTCGTGGATCCGGTCGTCACCGACCGCGCACGCCTGCAACCGGGCCACCGCATCGGTCATCCGCCGGTGGTGCACGGCGGCACCGAGCGCCGTCAGGCGCGCGACGACGTCGTCGACGCCACTGAGCGGGCGCAGATCATCGCCGGCCAGTGCGGACAACGCGGACATCGGCACCCACGGCACACCCAGCGCCGCCGCGACGCGCACGTCCACACCGGACACGTCCACCTTGTTCAGCACCGCCAGCACCGGCCGGCGCGACGCGGCCAGTGCGGTCCGGTCCTCGGGTTTGACCACTTCGGCGACCACATAGACGTCGACGTCGGCGTCCCCGGAGGGCTCAGCAGGCGCGACGACATTGACCCCGGCGCCGGCCAGCGCCGCGGCGACGCTGCGCCGGCCCACCCCGCGCCGGCCGCGCACCGCGACCCGCAGCGGCGCGGTGAGGCTCACGGCCATCGCCGACAGCCGCGGATCGCACAGGTCGGCAGCCAGTCCGGTCAGCTCATCGGCGAAGAGCTGGTGCGCCTGTGCCACGACCATGCCTCCCATCGAGGCCATGGTGTCAGCTGCGTCGTCGGCACGCGAGTCACCCGGTGAGTAAGCAACTGTTGGGTATCAATGTGAACCGCGAAGTGGGTCCCGGCGGCTTCATGGGTCACCATGGACGGCATGCATGCGCAGCGCGACGTCGAGCCGGCGGCCGACATCGAGGCCCCGCCGACCCCGCGTCGCGCCCGAAACTTCCATGTCCGCTACCGGCACTCCGCGCTGTCCACCGGCCAGCGCGAGAGGTGGGACCGGCTCTGGCCAGAGCTGGGCGGCGACGCGATGCCCGACCGGCGTGAACCGCTGGACCTGCGCCGCTGGTTCGGTCGCGACGCCCCGGTGGTGCTGGAGATCGGCTGCGGAGCCGGCACCTCGACGGCGGCGATGGCCCAGGCCGAACCCGACCTGGACGTGATCGCCGTCGAGATCTACGAACGTGGGCTGGCGCAGTTGCTGTCCGCGATCGACCGCGACCAGCTGACCAACATCAGGATGCTGCGCGGCGACGGCCTCGACGTGCTCGAACACCTGCTCACGCCGTCGTCGCTGATCGGGGTACGGGTGTTCTTCCCGGATCCGTGGCCCAAAGCGCGCCACCACAAGCGCCGGCTGCTGCAGCCGGCCACCATGGCGTTGATCGCCGACCGCCTGCAGCCGGGCGGAGTTCTGCACGCGGCGACCGACCACGCCGGCTACGCCGAGCAGATCGCCGAGTCCGGTGACGGTCAGCCCGGCCTGCGTCGGGTGCCACCCGGCTCCGACCTGCCGATCTCGGTCGAACGCCCCACCACCAAATACGAGGCCAAGGGACGCAACGCCGGCAGCGCGATCAACGAGTTCGTCTGGCAGCGGCCCCGATGATCGCGGCCGAACTGGACGCCTCGGCGACCGAGGCGATCGCGCCCGAATCGCGGCGGGTGCTGCTGGTGTGGGACGCCCCGAACCTGGACATGGGCCTGGGCGCCATCCTGGGCCGGCGCCCGACCGGGTTGGAGCGGCCTCGCTTCGACGCGCTGGGCCGCTGGCTGCTGAGCCGCACCGCTGAGATCTCGGCGGGTCACCCGCAGACCCCGATCGAGCCCGAGGCGACGGTGTTCACCAACATCGCCCCGGGCAGTGCGGACGTCGTCCGGCCGTGGGTGGAGGCGCTGCGAAACGTGGGTTTCGCCGTCTTCGCCAAACCCAAGGTCGACGAGGACAGTGACGTCGACGCCGACATGCTCGAACACATCGCCCTGCGCAGAGAACAGGGGCTGGCGGGGGTGGTCGTGGCCTCCGCCGACGGCCAGGCGTTCCGGGAACCGCTGGAAGAACTGTGCTCGGCCGGCGTGGTTGTTCAGGTGCTCGGATTTCGCGAACATGCCAGCTGGGCGCTAGCCTCGGAGAGCCTGGAGTTCGTCGACCTGGAAGACATCCCTGGTGTTTTCCGGGAGCGGCTGCCGCGAATCAGCCTGGATTCGCTGCCGGAGCAGGGGGCGTGGTTGCAGCCGTTCCGCCCATTGAGCTCGCTGCTGAACTCGCGAGAGTGACACACTGGAGAGCCTGAACCACAGACGCAGGTCCAAAGATGTCGCAACAGAGATGTAGTGAGGAGCGTATAGGTGTTCGCCTGGTGGGGTCGAACTGTATACCGCTACCGGTTCATCGTAATCGGCGTGATGGTGGCGCTCTGCCTCGGTGGCGGCGTCTACGGCATGAGCCTGGGCGACCACGTCACCCAGAGCGGGTTCTACGACGAAGGCAGTCAGTCGGTCCGGGCGTCGATCATCGGCGACGAGGTCTACGGCCGGGACCGTACCAGCCATGTGGTGGCGGTTTTCGCCGCCCCGAAGGGTGAGACCGTCGACGACAAGGCCTGGTTCGACGGGATCAAGGACGAACTGAACAAGGTCAAGGAAGACCACCCCGACCAGATCCTGAACTGGGTCGGCTACTTCACCAATCCAGAAGCCCTGGCCAATATGGCCGACGCGGAAAAGCAGCATGCTTTCGCGTCGATCCAGATCAAGGGTGACGACGACGACACCATCCTCAAGAACTACCAGGTGGCCGAACCGGACCTGCAGAAACTCGACGGCGGCAAAGTCGAACTCGGCGGTCTGCAACCGATCGCCAGTGAACTGACCGGCACCATCGCCACCGACCAGCAGCGCATGGAGGTGCTGGCGCTGCCGCTGGTGGCGATCGTGCTGTTCTTCGTGTTCGGCGGGGTGATCGCCGCCAGCCTGCCGGTGATCGTCGGCGGTTTGAGCATCGCCGGCGCAACCGGCATCCTGCGCTTCGCCGCCATGTTCGGGCCGATCAACTTCTTCGCCCAGCCGGTGGTCTCGCTGATCGGCCTGGGTATCGCGATCGACTACGGCCTGTTCGTGGTGAGCCGGTTCCGTGAAGAGATCGCCGAGGGCTACGACACCGAGGCGGCGGTCCGCCGGTCGGTCATGACGGCCGGACGCACCGTGGTGTTCTCGGCGGTGCTGATCATCGTCTCCGGTGCCAGCCTGCTGGTGCTGCCGCAGGGCTTCGTCAAGGCGATCACGTACGCGATCTTCGCCTCGGTCGGCCTGGCCGCGCTGCTGTCGATCACCCTGCTGCCGGCCATCCTGGGCGTGCTCGGGACCAACGTCGACGCTCTCGGGGTCCGAACCCTTTACCGGATTCCGTTCCTGCGGGACTGGGAGTTCTCCAACCGCATCATCGGCTGGTTCGCCGAGAAGACTCAGAAAACCAAGACCCGCGAAGAGGTCGAGGCCGGATTCTGGGGCAAGCTGGTCAACTTCGTCATGCAGCGACCACTGGCCTTCGCCATCCCGATCGTGGTCGCGATGATCCTGCTGATCATCCCGCTCGGAAAACTGACGTTCGGCGGCATGAGCGAGAAGTACCTGCCACCGGACAACACCGCCCGGGTGGCCCAGGAGCACTTCGACGAGACCTTCCCGACGTTCCGCACCGAGAAGCTGACGCTGGTGATCAAATCCGACAGCGGCAAAGACGTCACCGACCAGCAGGTCGCCGACATCCGTAACCGGGCCATGGCGATCAGCGGATTCGTCGTCCCCGAAGACGACCCCGCCGGCATGTGGAAAGAACGCCCCTACCTGCCCGGTGCCTCCAAGAGCCTGACCACCCGGGTGATCGAGAACGGCCTGGAAGACCGCAACGAAGCCGCGGGCAAGATCAAGGCGTTGCGCGCCCTGAGTACACCGAAGGGCCTCACCGTGCTGGTCGGCGGCACCCCCGCCCTGGAGCAGGACAGCATCCACGCGCTGGTCGATAAGGGACCGTTGATGCTGGTGATCCTGCTGACCACCACCACCCTGCTGATGTTCCTGGCATTCGGCTCGCTGGTGCTGCCGCTGAAGGCGGCGGTGATGAGCGCTCTGACTCTGGGCGCGACGATGGGCATCCTGACCTGGATGTTCGTCGACGGCCATGGCGCGGGGCTGCTTAATTTCACCCCCACACCACTGATGGTGGTGGTGATCGCGCTGGTTGTCGCCGTGGGTTGGGGCCTGGCCACCGACTACGAGGTGTTCCTGGTCTCCCGGATGGTGGAGGCCCGAGAATCCGGGATGTCCACCGCCGAGGCGATCCGGATCGGCACCGCCACCACCGGCCGCCTGATCACCGCGGCCGCACTGATCCTCGCGGTGGTGGCCGCGTCCTTCGTGTTCTCCGACCTGGTGATGATGAAGTACCTGGCGTTCGGCCTGATGGCCGCGCTGCTGCTCGACGCCACTGTCATCCGGATGTTCCTGGTCCCGGCGGTGATGAAGCTGCTCGGCGACGACTGCTGGTGGGCCCCGCGCTGGATGAAGCGCCTGCAGAACCGGATCGGGCTCGGCGAGATCCGGCTGCCCGACGAGCGGCGGAAACTGACCCGCCGCGCCGCGCCCGCCATGGTGGCGGCTGCCCCGGCGGGTGCCGGCGCGGCACGGCCCACGCACGACCCCCCCCACCCCCCCCCCGGCCACCCCCCGCCCCCGGCCAACC
>NZ_JAYJJS010000017.1:0-111441 GCF_020181635.2 Mycobacterium zoologicum
TACCGAGACGGGACTTCCACCCGCTAGTCCAGTCCAACTTGCAGGACGCAACATCGCTCCAGCCTAGGCGCGGGGACCACTCAGTGCGGCGGCTCAGCGCCCGGCCGCAGCCCCACCAGCGCGATCACGCAGACCGCCAGCATCGCGACACTCAAGCTGTACAGGCCGGCGTCGACGAGATTCTCCTGCCACGCCGCACCCTGGTGACCTGCGCCGGCGATCGGCGTCGTCCGTCCGGTGCCGAAGATCGCCGCGGCCAGAGTGCTGGCCCAGTTGACGTAGGTGCCGTAGAGCGCCAACCAGAACAGTGCGGTCAGCCAGCGCGCCGACAGCCGCAGCCGGCCCCACAGCAGGCCGAGCGCCAGCAGGAACAGCCCGTTCATCACGCCTTCAAGATGCGACGACAATCCCATCCGGGGGTTGGCCATCGACCCGCTGACGATTCCGGTGGTCAGGCCCAGCAGGAACAGGAAGACGCCGTGCCACAACAGGGCTCGGGATTTGTCGGCAGCCACCATCGGCCGACCTTAGATCCTGACAACGCCGCGGGACTGCCGAATGGGGCAACCACGGCCCTAATGTCGTCGACATGAGCCGCAAGCCGCGTATCGATCCCGTCCGCTGGCAGCCCCCGCCGTCGCGCCCGCTGCCCCCGCCCGACCCCACACCGACCCTGACCGTGCTGGACATCCCCGGCTTCGCACCGGAAGACGTCGTCGTGGACGCCGACGGCACGATCTGGACCGGTGTCGAGGACGGCCGGATCATCGCCGTCGGCTCCGACGGATCGCCGCGGGTGATGGCCGACACCGGCGGACGCCCGCTGGGGCTGGCGTTCACCCGCGATCAAAGGCTGCTGATCTGCGACAGTCACCGCGGGCTGTTGCGCTTCGATCCGAAGACCGGGCAGTTGGAGACCCTGGTCAGCGAGATCAATGGCCGGGTGCTGACGTTCTGCTCCAATGCGGTGGAATCTGCAGACGGCACAATCTATTTCACCGAGTCCACCGACCGGTTCCGCTACGAGCATTACAAGGCGTCGGTGATCGAGGGCCGCGCCAGTGGGTCGCTGATGCGGCTGGGCACCGACGGGCAGGTTAGCGTGCTGGCGTCCGGGCTGCACTTCGCCAACGGCGTGACGCTGACCGCCGACGAATCGGCGGTGGTGTTCGCCGAGAGCACCGCGCGCCGGCTGTCGAAGTACTGGCTGACCGGGCCGCGCGCCGGCACCGTCACCCCGCTGGTGACCGAGCTGCCCGGCCACCCCGACAACATCTCCACCGGGCACGACGGCCGAATCTGGGTGGCGATGGTGTCAGACCGCAACGCGCTGTCGGACTGGCTGAGCCCGCGCGCGCCCGTCATCCGCAGGTTGCTGTGGCGCCTGCTGCCGTACCACCTGCTGCCGGACGTGCAGTCCGGTGCGTGGGTGGTGAGCTTCCACGCCGACGACGGCCGGGTGCTGAGCCAGTTCCGCAGCACCGATCCGAGGTTCGGCATGGCGACCGGGGTGGTCGAATCCGGCGGCCGGTTGTGGATAGGCCGCATCGGCGGGCCGGGTCTGGCCTACTTCACGCTGTAACCCCGCACGCTGTAACCCCGCCGAGCGTGCACAAGTGTCCGGCAAAAGCCCAGGTGGTGCCGGACCCTTGTGCACGCTCGGCGGGGATCTAAAACCCACCCGCCCCACCAGTCACAGCGTGGCTCCCGGGTTTCACGGGCCGATTCGCCTACCCTGCACACACGATGACTTTTGCGCGCTCGGTGTCGGCCCTGGTGGCGGTGAGTTTTCTGGTGGCCGCCGCGCCCCTGGCGGCTGCTGATCCCACGCCGGGACTGATCGCCGGGCCGGCCAACTGCCCCTACAAGGTCAACACCCCACCCGCGGTGGACGCCTCGGAGGTCCCGACCGCCGGCGATCCGCCGCAGCCGCTGGCGGTGCCGGCCACCCCGGTCGGCGGCCAGGCCCTGAGCGGCTGCGGGATCGTCGCCGCGCCCGACACTCCGCCGGTTCCCGGTGAGATCTCCGCCGAGGCCTGGCTGGTCGCCGACCTCGACAGCGGCGCGGTGATCGCCGCCAAGGACCCGCACGGCCGGCACCGGCCCGCCAGCATCATCAAAGTGCTGACCGCCATGGCTGCACTGAACGAGCTGGACCTGGACCGGGTCGTCCCCGGCACCCAGGAGGACGCCAACGCCGAAGGCACCCGGGTCGGGGTGGGCCCCGGCGGCAACTTCACCGTCAACCAGCTGCTGCACGGACTGCTGATGGGCTCCGGGAACGACGCCGCCCACGCCCTGGCCGAGCAGCTCGGCGGCATGGGCGTCGCACTGGAGAAGATCAACACGCTGGCGGCCAAGCTCGGCGGCTACGACACCCGCGCCGCCACGCCATCCGGGCTGGACGGCCCGGGCATGAGCACGTCGGCCTACGACATCGGGTTGTTCTACCGCTACGCCTGGAACAATCCGGCGTTCGCCAACATCGTGGCGACCCGCACCTTCGACTTCCCCGGCTACGGCGACGTGCCCGGCTACGCCCTGGAGAACGACAACCAGCTGCTCTACAACTACCCGGGCGCCCTGGGCGGCAAGACCGGCTACACCGACGACGCCGGGCAGACATTCGTCGGTGCGGCCAACCGGGATGGACGCCGGCTGGTGGCGGTGTTGCTGCACGGCACCCGTCTACCGATCGCACCCTGGCAGCAGGCCGCCCAGCTGCTCGACTACGGCTTCGCCACCCCGCCGGGCACCCGGGTCGGCACCCTGATCGAGCCCGACCCGGCGCTGGTGGCCCCGCGCGCTCCGGAGCTGGGCCCCAACCCGCAGGCGCTGCCGCTGGTGTCGGCCGACGACACGGTGCCGGTGCGGGTCGGGGTGGGCGTCATCGGCACCATCATCGTGTTCGCGCTCATTATGGGAGCCCGGGCGGTGAATCGACGACCCGGCGAAGGGTCGGCCTGGTGATCCGGGCCCTGCGGTACTTCGGCTGGTTCACCGGCCTGCTGCTGATCGCACTGGGACTGAGCCGCATCGCGTTCTCGCTGGACTCCATTCCCGGCGGTCAGGACGTCAACGCCACCGTGGACAGTGAGACCCGGGCCGCCGGCGCTCTATTGATCGGCTTCGGCGTCGGCTACCTGGAGGCGTTCCGGCGCACGCCCATCCCGACCGGGGTGGTGCGCCTGTTGGCCGGCACCATGGCGCTGCTGGGGCTGTCCCGGCTGATCTCGATGACCAACGCCGGTATGCCGCATCCGGCGTTCACCGCGGCGTGCGTCGTCGAGTTCGTCGCGGCCGCACTCACCTACTGGTACGCGACCCTGGCCGACCGCCCCACGCGATAACCCCTACGGTGAGCCTCATGGGCCGAATCGGGGAACTGCGCCGCTCCTCGCCGCTGGCGCTGCTGGTGGGGGTGGCCGCCGCCAGTGTCGGGGTCATCTACGGCTACGACCTGTCCAACATCGCCGGCGCACTGTTGTTCATCGAGCGTGATTTCGGGCTGTCGGCCGCCCAGCAGGAGATGGTGGCCACCGCGACGGTGATCGGCGAGATCGGCGGTGCCCTGGCCGGCGGCTGGCTGGCCAATGCGATCGGCCGGAAACGCTCGATGGTCGCCGTCGCCCTGGGCTACGCGGTGTTCGCGGTGGCCGGGGCGGTGTCGACGTCGGTGTCGACGCTGACCGTGGCGCGGCTGCTGCTCGGGGTCACCATCGGGGTGTCGGTGGTGGTGGCGCCGGTGTTCGTGGCTGAGTCGGCGCCGGCCGGTGCGCGCGGCGCATTGCTGGTCACCTACGGGGTGGCCACCGTGATCGGCATCATCGTCGGCTATCTGGCCGCCTATCTGCTGGCCGGGGCGGGCAATTGGCGGGCGATGCTGGGCCTGGCCGCCGTCCCGGCCGTGCTGGTGGCGATGCTGCTGGCCCGTATCCCCGACACCGCCCGCTGGTATCTGCTCAAGGGCCGCGTCGACGACGCCCGCCGCACCCTGCGGCGCATCGAGCCGGGAGTCGACGCGCAGCGCGAGCTGGACGAGATCGCCCGGACGCTGCGCGAGGAGGCCTCCGGCGGTGCCGGTGTGCTGCGCGAGATGCTGCGGCGGCCGTATCTGCGGGCGACGGTGTTCGTGGTGACGCTGGGCTTCTTCATCCAGATCACCGGCATCAATGCGATCGTCTACTACAGCCCCCGGCTGTTCGAGATGATGGGTTTCCACGGCGATTTCGCGTTGCTGATCCTGCCGGCGCTGGTGCAGGTCGCCGCCCTGGTCGCCATGCTGGTGTCGCTGGCGATCATCGATCGGGTCGGCCGGCGGCCGATCCTGCTGTCGGGGATCGCCACCATGGTCGCGGCCAACGCGCTGCTGGTCGCGGTATTCGCCGGCGGTGAGGTGTTCGGTGGCGCAGCGGCGGCGGTCAAGTTCGGCGGGGTGCTGCTGTTCACCGTCGGCTACACGTTCGGGTTCGGTTCATTGGTGTGGGTGTACGCCGGGGAGGCCCTGCCGGCCCGGATGCGCTCGATGGGGGCCTCGGCCATGCTGACCTCGGATCTGGTGGCCAACGCGGTTGTCGCCGCGGTGTTTCTGACCATGCTCACGTCGCTGGGCGGTGCCGGGACCTTTGCGGTGTTCGGGGTGCTGGCGCTGGCGAGCCTGGCGTTCGTGTACCGCTACGCCCCGGAGACCAAGGGCCGCCAATTGGAGGACATCCGGCACTTCTGGGAGAACGGCGGACGCTGGCCCGCCGAGGACACCGAGAGGGTCGAGGCGCCGGCATGACCGTGATCGCCGCGGGCGCCGTCGTGCTCGACGGCCGGGTGCACCGGCCCGGCTGGGTGTCGGTGGCCGACGGCCGGATCACCGACTGCGGGTCCGGACCGGTTCGCGCCGACGCCGACTTCGCCGGCGCCACGGTGGTGCCTGGCTTTATCGACCTGCACTGCCACGGCGGGGCCGCTGTCTCCTACGCCGACGATCCGGACCGCGCGGCGGCGCTGCACGCCGCGCACGGCACCACCGGGGGCCTGGCCAGTTTGGTGACCGCTGCACCGGAAACCCTGCTGGCACAGGTGCATACGCTGGCCGGCGCCACCCGGCACGGCGTGGTGGACGGCATCCACCTGGAGGGGCCGTGGCTCAGCGACAGGCACTGCGGCGCACACGATTCGGCGTGGCTGCGCGACCCCTCTGACGCCGAGGTCGAGGCGTTGCTGACCGCTGGTGACGGCGCGATCGCGATGGTCACTCTGGCCCCCGAGCGGCCCGGCGCCATCGAGGCCATCACCCAGCTGGTCGAGGCGGGAGTGGTTGTGGCCGTTGGGCATACCGACGCCGGATACGAGGTGACCCAAGCCGCCCTGGACGCCGGCGCGACGGTGGGAACGCATCTGTTCAACGCGATGCGCCCCCTGCACCACCGCGAACCCGGACCGGTTGCGGCACTGCTGGCCGACCCGCGGGTGACCGTCGAACTGATCGCCGACGGCGTTCACCTGCACCCGGCCGTCATCGAGCACGTGGTGGCGACCGCCGGCCCGGACCGGGTCGCGCTGATCACCGATGCGATGGCCGCCGCCGGGACCGGCGACGGCGCGTTCACCCTCGGCGGGCTCGACGTCGACGTGACCGGCGGAGTGGCCCGGCTGCGCGGCACCACCACGATCGCCGGCAGCACCGCCACCATGGACCGGATCTTCGCAGCGGCGGTGGGGTTGCTCGGCGGCGATGACGCTGCCCTGACCGACGCCGTTCGCATGACCTCGTCCACCCCGGCGCGCACCCTCGGGCTGCACCGGGCCGGCGTCCTGGCCGCCGGACGTGACGCCGACCTGGTTGTGCTGGATCGGGATTGGCGGGTCTTGCGGGTAATGCGGCGCGGCGTCTGGCTGGGATAGGCTGCGGTGATGAGCGAGCCGATCGTCACCCACGACAACGGGCAGTACCAGATCTCCGTCGACGGCGAGCAGGCCGGCTTCGCCGACTACATCGAGAACGGCGATCAGCGGAACTTCAACCACACCGTGATCGACAAGGCGTTCGGCGGACGCGGCCTGGCCGGCACGCTGATAGCCGCAGCCCTGACCGACACCCGCGCGGCCGGCAAACGCGTGGTGCCGACCTGTTCGTTCGTGGAGGGCTACATCACCAAACACCCGGAGTTCGCCGACCTCGTCGACTGATCATGACGCGGGTCCCCCTCGACAAACAGTCGGCCTCGGTCTATCGCGCCTACCTGCACGCCGCAGCCGAGGTGCGGGCTCGTGCCGAAGACGCCGGGTTGTCGCGGACCGTTCTGGAACTGGTGAATCTACGGGTGTCCCAGATCAATGGGTGCGCGTTCTGCCTGAACATGCACAGCAAGGCCCTGCTGGAGACCGGTGACACCGTGCAGCGGATCGCGGTGCTGCCGGCCTGGCGGGACACCGAGTTGTTCTCCGACACCGAACGGGCCGCCCTCGAGATCGCCGAAGCCGTCACGTGGATCTCCGAGACCCACCTGGACGACGACGAGTACACCCTGCTGCGTGAGCACCTCACCGACGATCAGGTTTCGCTGTTGATCTGGTCGGCGATCACGATCAACGCGTTCAACCGGGTGTCGATCATGAGTCACTACCCCGTGCGGGCGGAGAAGTGACCCGCTGACCCCACTCAGTCGGCGGGCAGACCGTCATCCTTCGACGTCGCCGCCCACGCGGTGGCCAGCAGAATGAGCCGGGCGGTGATGTAGGCGAACACCAGCAGGCCCAGCACCGGTCCGAACACCGCCCCGGCGGGGCCGTTGATCACCGACTGCAGGTACACCGAGCCGGCCTGCTTGAACAGTTCATAGCCGACGGCGGCGATAGCGCCGGCCTCCATCGCGCTGCTCAGGCTCACCGGCTCCCGCGGCAGCCGGGCGATCATCCAGGTGAACAGCAGCCACGACACCGTCGCCGCCATGATCAGCGAGGCGAACCGCAGCAGCCCGCCCAGCAGGGTGAAGTCGGGAACCCCGAGCCAGCGCAGGACGCTGCGCATCAGCTTCGGGTCGGACAGCGCGGTCAGCGCGAGGGTGGCCAGCATGGCACCGAACGCCCACACCATGGCCACCAGGTCCGACAGCTTGGATGAGACGAAACCCTTTTTCTCCGAACGGGTCTCCCACATCTCCGACAGCGCCTCGCGCAGGTTGGCCATCCAGGTCAGGCCCACCCAGGCGGCGGTCGCCAGGCCGATCACCCCCACCGAGGCGCGCGAGGAGATCGCGGTGTCCATCAGGGTGACCAGCTCGTTGCCGAACTCGCCGGGGATCGAGTGCTTGATCCGGCGTTCGATCTCGTCGAGCACCTCGGGCCGCCGCGACAGCAGGAATCCGCCGACGGAGAAGCCGACCATCGCCAGCGGGAACAGCGCGAAGATGGTGTAGTAGCTCATCCCGGCGGCGAAGAAGTTGCCCTGGCAGTCGTCGTAACGCTCCTGGGCGCGCACCGCGTGGTCGAGCCAGCCGAAGCGCTTTCGCAGCCGGTCGATGATGCTCGGCTTGGCGGGGTCGGTCACGGCCTTGCTCATGCCGACGGCAGGAATCCCACCCGGTCATACACCCGCTGCAGCGTTGCCGACGCCACCTCGCGGGCCCGGTTCGCGCCGGCCGCCAGCACCGATTCCAGCTCACCCGGGTCGGCGAGCAGCTCATCCACCCGGGCCTTGATCGGGGTGACGAACTCCGCGACGGCCTCGGCGGTCTCCTTCTTCAGGTCGCCGTAACCGCGTCCGTCGTAGCTGTTCACCAGGGTTGCGACGTCCGTGCCGGTGACCGCGGCCTGGATGGTCAACAGGTTGGAGATCCCGGGCTTGGCCTCCGGGTCGTAGCGGATCTCGCGCTGCGAGTCGGTGACCGCCGAGCGGATCTTCTTGGCGCTGCGGGCCGGATCGTCGAGCAGGCTGATCAGGCCGGCGTCGGTGGCCGCCGACTTGCTCATCTTGGCGGTCGGGTCGGCCAGGTCGTAGATCTTGGCGGTGGCCTTCGGGATCATCGGCTCGGGGACGACGAAGGTGTCCGGGAACCGCGCGTTGACGCGTTGCGCGACGTCGCGGGCCAGCTCCAGATGCTGACGCTGGTCTTCGCCGACCGGGACCACCTCGGTGTCGTAGAGCAGCACGTCGGCGGCCATCAGCACCGGGTAGGTGAACAGGCCCACGGTGGTGGAGTCCGCACCCTGCTTCTGCGACTTGTCCTTGAACTGCGTCATCCGCGACGCCTGCCCGAATCCGGTGAAACAGCCCAGCACCCAGGCGAGTTCGGCGTGGGCGGGGACGTGACTCTGCACGAAGACGGTGGCGCGCGCCGGGTCGACGCCCAGCGCCAGATACTGCGCGGCGGTCACCAGTGTGCGCCGCCGCAGCGTCTGCGGGTCCTGCGGAACGGTGATCGCGTGCAGGTCCACCACGCAGAAGAAGGCCTCGTGATCGTCCTGCAGCGCGGTCCACTGGGCGACCGCGCCCAGGGCGTTGCCGAGGTGCAGGGAGTCGGAGGTGGGCTGGGCGCCGGAGAAGACGACGGGACGGGATCCGGGAGTGCTCATGGTGGCTCGATCCTGTCACGCCGCGTTTTCCCGGCGCGACCGTGCATAGTCGTTCGGCCTCACCTGGGCGTTGCCGGACAATTGCGCACGCTCGCGACGGATAACGTAATAGAGTGACCGCTCTGTTATTCTGCCATCCATGCCCCGCCCACGCGTGCACGACCCCGATCGGGTGCTCGACGCCGTCGAGTCGCTGGCAGCCCGATCCGGCCCCACCGCGGTGACGATCCGCGCGATCAGTGAGGCGACCGGCGTCTCCAACGGCGCGGTCTATCACGGATTCGGGTCGCGGGCCGGGCTGGTGGGCGCCGCCTGGCTGCGGGCCGCGCGAAATTTCCTGGCGGTGCAGGGCGAGCTGGTGAGCGCCGCACCGGAACCCACCGACGCGGTGATCGCCGCCGCCGACGCCCCGGTTGCCTTCGCCGAACTTCGCCCAACGGCCTCCAAGCTGCTGTCGGTGATCAACCGCGACGAACTGATCGACGCCGACCTGCCGGCCGAACTCGCCGCTCAACTGGGCCACGTCGACGCCGAGCTGATCGGGTTGCTGATCCGACTCGCCGCCGCATTGTGGGACCGCCGCGACGCCGCCGCGGTCGACACCATCACCACATGCGTCGTCGACCTGCCCACCGCGATCGTGCTCAGCCGCGATCGGCTGGGCTCCCCCACCGCCCGCGCCCAATTGCACGCCGCCGTACGCGCCGTGCTGTCCGTCGGACCAACCTTGAAAGGATCTACCCCATGAAGCTGACCTATGACGACGCCATCGCCGTACTGGACCTCGGCGACGACGAGAACCGGTTCTCCCCGGACTTCCTCGAGGAGATCAACGGCGTGCTCGACGACGTGGTGGCCGCGGGCGCCGAGGGCAGGGCCCAGGGCCTGGTCACCACCGCCGGCGGCAAGTTCTACACCAACGGCCTGGACCTGGACTGGCTGATGGCCAACGGCGACCGCACCGACTGGTACGTCGGCCGGGTGCATGCGCTGCTGGCGCGGGTGCTGACGCTGCCGATGCCGACGGCGGCGGCGGTGGTGGGCCACGCGTTCGGGGCCGGCGCGATGCTGGCCGTCGCGCACGACTTCCGGGTGATGCGCGCCGACCGCGGTTTCTTCTGCTTCCCCGAGGTCGACATCCTGATTCCGTTCACGCCGGGCATGAACGCGCTGATCCAGGCCAAGCTGACCCCGCAGGCCCAGGTGGCCTCGATGACGACCGGCCGCCGGTTCGG
Source organism: Mycobacterium zoologicum (assembly GCF_020181635.2). Taxonomy (NCBI): domain Bacteria; kingdom Bacillati; phylum Actinomycetota; class Actinomycetes; order Mycobacteriales; family Mycobacteriaceae; genus Mycobacterium; species Mycobacterium zoologicum. Next base: position 9,804 of record NZ_JAYJJS010000017.1, read on the forward strand.
CGGGGTGGATGCGGCGACCTTCGGGATCGTGGACTCCACCGCCGGCGAGGGCGCGGTGACGCCGGGTGCGATCGAGATGCTGCGGCCGCTGGCCGGCAAGGACCCGGGCACGCTGGGCGCCATCAAGGCCACCATGTTCGGGCCGGCGGTGGCGGCGCTGACGACCCCGTGATTTCGGCGCGATTCGGCTCGCTCAGCGGTGATTTCCGCGCCGAAATCGCCGGGCGCAGCCGCCCCGACCGATGCCCCGGCGTGCTGCGGCCGTGGCCGGCCGACGACGGTTTGCTGGTGCGACTGCGCCTGGTCGGCGGCCGGCTACCGGGGGCGTCGTTGTCCCGGCTCCTGCAGGTCAGCGCCGAGTTCGCCGACGGGTCGGTCTACCTGACCGGGCGGGCCAACCTGCAGCTGCGCGGGCTGCCCGGCCGTGACGGCCGGCTGGACCCCGCTGTGGTGGCCGCGATCGAGTCGACCGGGCTGCTGCCGTCGCGCAGCCATGAGCTGGTCCGCAACATCCTGGTCTCCCCGCAGACCGGATACGCCGGCGGCCGCGCGGACCTGCGGCCGGTGGCGGCGCAACTGGACGCGCTGCTGTGCGGCGACGCGGGCCTGGCCGGACTGCCGGGGCGCTTCCTGTTCGTGCTCGACGACGGCCGCGGTGATCTGATCGACCGGCGTAGCGACGCCGGTCTGGTGGCACTGGGCGACGCGAGGGTCCAGCTGCGGATCGGTGACGGCTGGGGTGCGGTGATCGGTCTCGGCGACGCCGCTGCCCGGCTCGCCGAACTGGCGGGCGCGTTCCAGGCCGCCCGCGGCGACGGGCCCCAGGCGCCGTGGCACGTCCGCGAGTTGCCGGGCCCGCTGGCACCGACCGTGCCGACCGACCCGCGTGTCCCCGCCCCGTCGGGTCCGCTACCGTGTGGCAGCGTGCCCGGCGGCACTCACGTGTGCGTGCCCGACGGCGTGCTCACGCCGGACCACGGGCGGTCACTGGTGGAGCACACCGAACTGGTGGTGACGCCGTGGCAGGGTGTCTTCATCCCCCAGGCCCAGGAGGCGGATCGGTGAGCAGGCCCAGGCGCCCGTCCCGGCACTACGACTACATCGCCGACGGTCCGGCGATCTACGTCGAGTCGTTCGCGACCATCCGCCGGGAGTCCGACCTGACGCACATCCCGGCTTCGGCCGAGCGGCTCGCGGTGCGGATGATCCACGGCTCCGGCCAGACCGACGTCGCCAAGGATCTTCTGATCCACCCCGACGCGGTGCCGGCCGGGCGCGCCGCACTCGACGGCGGCGCGCCGATCCTCTGCGACGCCCGAATGGTGGCGGTCGGGGTGACGGCCGGGCGGCTGCCGGCCGGCAATGCGGTGCACTGCTACCTGCACGACGAACGCGTCCCGGCACTGGCCGCCGAATGGGGCACCACCCGTTCGGCGGCGGCCGTCTCGTTGTGGGAGCCGGAGCTGGCCGGTGCCGTCGTCGCGATCGGCAACGCACCCACGGCGCTGTTCCACCTGCTGGAGCTGATCCGCGACGGCGGGCCGCGCCCGGCGGTGATCGTCGGCTGCCCGGTGGGTTTCATCGGCGCCGCCGAGTCCAAGGAGGCACTGGCCACGCTGCACGAACACGGCATCGACATCCCGTTCGTGACGCTGCGCGGCCGGCGCGGCGGCTCGGCGATCACCTCCTCGGCGCTCAACGCTCTTGCCTCGGATACCGAATGACCGGCCGTTTCTACGGGGTGGGCCTAGGGCCGGGCGACCCGGAGCTGATCACCCTCAAAGCCGCCCGGGTCATCGGCGACGCCGACGTGGTGGCCTACCACGCCGGGGTCAACAAGTCCTCATATGCGCGCACCATCGCCGCCGACCTGATCCGGCCCGGCGTTCTCGAAGAAGAGCTGCGCTACCCGGTGACCACCGGGGTGACCGACCACCCGGGCGGCTACGCCGGGGCGCTGGCCGACTTCTACGAGGCTTCGGCGGCACGGTTGGCGGAGCACCTTCGGGCGGGCCGGACCGTGGCGCTGCTGACCGAGGGCGACCCGCTGTTCTACGGCTCGTTCATGTACATGCACGACCGGCTGTCGGGGCGCTTCGACACCGAGATCATCCCGGGCGTACCGGCTTTCAGCGCCGCCACCGCCGCGATCGGCATGCCGCTGGTGCGCCAGACCGACATACTGACGGTGCTGCCGGGCACCCTGCCCGAGCACGAACTGGCGATGCGGCTGGCCGACACCGACGGCGCCATCATCATGAAGCTGGGCCGCACCTTCCCCGCCGTGCGGCGTGCGCTGGTCGCCGCGGGACGGTTGGAGCACGCCTGGTACGTCGAGCGGGCCAGCCATCCGCAGCAGCGCTGGCTGCCGGTGGCCGAGGTCGACGAGGCGAGCGTCCCCTATCTGTCGCTGATCGTGGTCGACGGTGATTCGCGCAACGGGCAGCGGTCCCGGAGCGGCGTGGCGCCGGCCACCGTGGTCGCCGAACCCGCCTGCGCCGCTGAACTGTTGGTGATCGGGCTGGGGCCCGGACCTGACGGCTGGTTGACCGGCGAGTCGGCCGCGGCGCTGGCAGGCGTGGATCACGTGGTGGGCTACGGCCCGTATGTGGCGCGGGTTCCGCAGCGCGAGGGCTTGCAACGCCACACCTCGGGCAACACCGTCGAGCTGGACCGGGCCCGCTTCGCGCTGGATCTGGCCGCGCGCGGCGAGAAGGTGGCGGTGGTCTCCGGTGGGGACGCCGGGGTGTTCGGGATGGCCTCGGCGGTCTTCGAAGCGCTGGAAACCGTTCCATATCAGGATATTTCGGTGCGGGTGCTGCCCGGGGTCTCCGCGGTGCAGGCGGTGGCCGCGGCGGCCGGCGCACCGATCGGGGCCGACTTCGCGGTGCTGAGCCTGTCGGACCGGCTCAAGGGCTGGGAGGTGATCGAGTCCCGGCTGCGCGCGATCGCCGAGGCCGATCTGGTGCTGGCGATCTACAACCCGGCCTCGCGGGCCCGGCCCGACCAGATCACGCTGGCCCGCAAGATCCTGCTGGAGCACCGTGACCCGGCGACCGTGGTGGTGGTGGGGCGCGATGTCGGCCGGGCCGAGGAGTCGCTGACCGTGACCACGCTCGGCGACCTGGACACCGATGCGATCGACATGAAATGCCTTGTGCTGGTAGGGGCATCGTCGACGCGGGTCACCGGATCCGGCCGGGTGTGGACGCCGCGATGGGTGCGTTAGCGGTCCGGTTCGTCGGCGCCGGGCCGGGCGCGGCGGATCTGCTGACGGTGCGCGCCGCCCGGTTGCTGGCCGACGCCGAAGTGGTGCTGTATCCGGGCAGCTACCTGGACGCCGCCGTGCTCGAACGCTGCTCCGGTGCAGCCGAACTCGTCGATACCCAGCGTCTGGATCTGGACGCCATTGTGGACCGGATGGTCACCGCGCACCGGGCCGGCCGTGCGGTGGTGCGGCTGGTGTCGGGCGATCCGTCCCTCTACAGCGCGGTCTTCGAGCAGACCCGCCGGCTCGATGCCGCCGGGGTGCCGTGGGAGATCACGCCCGGGGTGCCGGCGTATGCGGCGGCCGCCGCCCTGTTGGGCCGCGAGCTCACCGTGCCGCTGGTGGCGCAGTCGGTGGTACTGACCCGCGTGCAGGCTCAATCCACGGCCATGCCCTCGGGTGAGTCGCTGGCCGCGTTCGCCGCGACCGGGGCCACCCTGGTGCTGCACCTGGCGATCACCCGGATACGGGCGCTGATGTCGGAGTTGGCGCCCGAGTACGGCTCGGGGTGCCCGGTCGCCGTCGTCTACCGGGCATCGCAGCCCGGGGAGCTGGTGTTGCGCGGCACCGTCGCCGATATCGCCGATGCGGTCGAGGCGGCGGGATTACGTTCGGCCGCAGTCATTCTGGTGGGCCGGGCGGTTGCGGATCTACCCGATCCGTGCGGCGGGGAGAGCCATCTCTACGACGCGGCACGCGACCGGTCAGGGCAGGGTCAGCGCCCACTGGGTGACCGCCCGGGCCGGTTTCCAGCCGGTGAATGAGCCCAGCGGGGCGGCGTGTTCGACCTGGATGCGGGTCAGCTCACCGCCGTGTTCGCGGTAGGCCTGGGCTAGCAGTGCCTCGGTCTCCAGCGTCACCGCGTGGGCGACCAGCCGGCCGCCGGCCCTCAGCGCCGCCAGGCAGGCGCTCAGCACTCCCGGCCGGCTCAGCCCGCCGCCGACGAACACCGCGTCGGGCTGCGGCAGGTCCATCAGTGCGTCCGGGGCGGCGCCGCGGACGACTTTGAGCGCGGGCACTCCCAGGTTGCGGGCGTTGTTCGAGATACGTTGCGCCCTATCAGGATTCGCTTCGACAGCGACGGTCCGACAGGTCGGGTGGGCGCGCATCCACTCGATGCCCACCGACCCGGCGCCTGCCCCGACGTCCCACAGCAGCTGCCCGGGCGCCGGCGCCAACCGGGCCAGCGCGGAGGCCCGCAGGTCGCGTTTGGTGAGCTGCCCGTCGTGGTCGTAGGCGTCATCGGGTAGGCCGGGCGCCCAGCCGAACGCCGGCGGGCCGGCCAGTTCCAGGGCAACGATATTGAGCCGCGGCATCGCACCGGTGAACGTCTCGGCGGTCATGTCCAGCCGGGATTCGGCGTCGCCGCCGAGCTCCCCGAGCACCGTCATCCGGCTCGCCCCGTAGCCCCGGCCGACCAACAGGCCCGCGACCCGCGCGGGCGTCGTCTCGTCGGCGGAGAGCACCAGCACCCGCCGGCCCGGTGCCAGCTCGCGCAGCACCGCGTGCTCGTCACCGGCCCGGATCACCGCCGTCGACTCCGCCGACCAGCCCAGCCGGGCCCGGGCCAGCGTCACCGAGGACAGCGCCGGGAACACGGTGACGGCGTCGGCGCCGAACACCTCGATCAACGTCGTCGCCACCCCGGAGCGCAGCGGGTCACCGGAGGCCAGCGCCACCACCGGCCCGGCCAGGCCGTCGAACAGCGCGGGCAGCCCGGCGCGCAGCTGCGACGGCCAGCTGCGGCGGGTCTGACCGTCGACCGCCGGCAGCATTTCCAGGTGGCGCGGCGCGCCGATCACGACGCCGGCGGCCGTGATGGCCGCCCGCGCATCCTCGGACAGCCCGGCCCAGCCGTCGGCGCCGATCCCGACGACGGTGATGCGTTCGGGCACCGCTAAGTGAGCCGTTCTTTGAGGAACGCCACCACCCGCTTGCGGGCCTCATAGGCCGGGTGGCCGTCGACCTCGCGGACCTGGTCGGTGAGCACCGAGTGCGCCATCCGGGACAGGCCGTGCGGATTGCCGCGCGAGGAGTCGATCTCGATCACCTCGAAGGCGTCGCCCAGGCGGGCCTTCAGCGTCGCGAAGCGATCGCCGGGCGCCATCCGGTCCTCGCTGAACCGCAGACCCAAGGCGCACAATCCGTCGTTGGCGGCGCGGTCGGCGATCACACCCAGCTCGACCTCCGAGAGGCCGGGATCACGGCGCTGCTTGAGCGTGAGCGGAATCGGCACCGACGGCTGACTGAGCACCGGGGCCAGCACCGCGTCGTCGACCGCGGCGGCCAGCGCGAAGCCGCCGGTGAAGCACTGGCCGATCACGCCCACACCTTTGCCGGGGGTCTTCTCGTTGAGGTCACGGGCCAGCGCCCGCAGGAACTGGGTGACCGGACGCTGCTTGTCGGTGGCGAACGCGGCGAACTCCCGCGTCACGCAGGCCCGAGCGATCGTGGTCAGCGCGTAACCTGGCGTGATCGGGCGGCCCGGCTCACCGAACAACGACGGAATCACCACGGTGAACCCGTTGTCCACCAGGTGGTTTCCCAATCCCAGCACCGCGGGGTGCGCGCCAGGGATCTCGGGGATCAGGATCACCCCGGGCCCCTCGCCCTTGCGGTACACGTCGTGGGTGAAGCCGCCGCCGGTGAACGGCTCGGCGACCCATCCGGTCAGGTCAGCTTCGGGTGCGGTCATCCTCGGTATCCCTTCGCCTGAGTGCGCCTCTTTCGGTGTTAGGGTAGCCGCGCGAAGCGCCAGGGAAGTCGGTGTGACTCCGACGCAGGCCCGCTACGGTGTTCCGCGGCGCGTTCCGGTGACATCGGCGGGACGCGCCCCGGTCAGTCCGAATACTGGCTTCGCGTCACACACGAGCGGAGCCTCCATGCAACAGCTGTACCCCTTCCCCGCCGTCCTCGGCGGCGACCCGGATGCCCCGGGTGGCCTCGACGACATGGCGCTGGCACTTGTCCTGAGCACGATCTCCCCCGGCATCGGCGGTGTGCTGATCCGCGGCGAGAAGGGCACCGCCAAGTCGACGCTGGTCCGCGCGCTGGCCCAGGTGCTTCCCGCCATCGACGTGGTGGCCGGCGACCGGTTCTCCTCCGATCCCGCCGAGGAGCACCCGCTCTCCCCCGACGGCCCGTTCCCTGCCGACGCCGCCGTACAGACCCGCCCGGTGCGGCTGGTGGAGCTGCCGGTCGGGGCCACCGAGGACCGAGTGGTCGGCTCGATCCACCTGGAGCGGGCACTGGGTGACGGCGTGGTCGAGTTCGAACCCGGCCTGCTGGCCCGGGCAAACCGCGGCATCCTCTACGTCGACGAGGTCAATCTGCTCGCCGACCATCTGGTGGATCTGCTGCTGGACGCCGCCGCGATGGGCCGGCTGACCGTGGAACGCGACTCGGTGTCGGTCACCCACGCCGCCCGCTTCGTGATCGTCGGCACGATGAACCCCGAGGAAGGCGAGCTGCGCCCGCAGCTGCTCGACCGGTTCGGGCTGACCGTGGAGGTCTCCGCACCCCGCGACCCGGCGTTGCGCGCCGAAGCGGTACGACGGCGGCTGGCGTTCGACGCCGACCCCGACGGCTTCGCCCGCCGGTACACCGCGGCCGAGGAGCGGCTGCGAGCCCGGATCGGGCGGGCGCAGCAACTGTTACCTCAGGTGCTGCTCACCGACGCCGCCCTGGTCCGCATCGGTGAGATCTGCGCGGCGCTGGACGTCGACGGGCTGCGCGGCGACATCGTCTGTGCCCGTACTGCGGTAGCGCATGCGGCATGGCAGGGCCGCGACGCGGTCAACATCGACGATCTGCGGGTGGCCGCCCGGCTGGCGTTGCCGCATCGGCGGCGCCGCAATCCGTTCGACGCCCCAGGGCTCGACGAGGCCGAACTGGACGAGCTGTTGCCGCCGGAGGACCCCGAGCCGGATCCGGACGGCCCCGGGCCGGACGGCGGCGGGGACGCCGTACCGCCGGATCAGGGCGGGCCCGCACCGACTGGAGGTTCCACCTCGACGGTGGCCGCCGACTCCCCTTACCGGGCACGGCTTTTCACTGTCGACGGGATCGGCGCGGGCAGCGCCGGGCGGCGCAGCCGGGCCCGCACCAGTTCCGGACGCCGGGTGGGTGCCACCGCGGATCGGATCGCCGGTGGTCTGCACCTGTTCGAGACGCTGCGAGCCGCGGCACCGCATCAGGGTGTTCGGGGCCGGGCCGGCGGCCGAATGATCCTGGCCGCGTCCGATCTTCGTCGCGCCGTCCGGGAGGGCCGGGAGGCCAACCTGGTGTTGTTCGTCGTCGACACCTCCGGGTCGATGGCCGCCGCCGAGCGGATGCGGCACGTCAAGACCGCGATCGCCTCGCTGCTGCTGGACGCCTACCGGCGCCGGGACCGGGTGGCGGTGGTGACGTTCCGTGATGCGGGAGCCGAATTGGTGTTGCCCGCGACCGGGTCGGTGGAGATCGCCGCGGTGCGGCTCGACGCGCTGCCGGCGGGGGGCCGCACCCCGCTGGCCGAGGGGCTGCTGGAAGCCGCCGCGGTGATCCGCCGCGAACGACTGCGCGAGCCGGCGTGCCGGCCGCTGCTGGTGGTACTCACCGACGGGCGGGCCACCGCCGGTCCTGCGCCGGTGGAGCGATCCCGCCAGGCGGCAATTCATCTTGCCTCGCAAGGCTTTTCCAGTGTAGTGGTGGACTGCGAGAGCGGCCGGATGCGACTCGGACTGGCACGCCGGCTGGCCGAGCTGCTGCGGGCCGACTACGTCCCGCTGCCGCAGGTCAGCGCCGAGGCGCTCACCGAGATCGTGAAGGGAGCCGCCTGATGCCGCAGGGACAACCGTTGACGGTGCCCGACGACAATCTGACCACCCGTCAGCGCCGCAACCGGCCGCTGCTGATGGTGCACACCGGCGACGGCAAGGGCAAGTCGACCGCCGCGTTCGGGACCGCGCTGCGCGGCTGGAACCAGGGCTTCGCGATCGGCGTCTTCCAGTTCGTGAAATCCGCCAAGTGGCGGGTCGGCGAGCAGGCCGTGCTGGAACGCCTTGGCGCCCTGCACGATGAGACCGGTGAGGGCGGTCCGGTGCAGTGGCACAAAATGGGCTCGGGCTGGTCGTGGAGCCGCAAGGCCGGCGCCGCCGAGGATCACGCCGGCGACGCCCTGGCCGGCTGGACCGAGGTCAAGCGCCGGCTGGCCGAACAAACCCATGATCTGTATGTGCTCGACGAGTTCACCTACCCGATCAACTGGGGCTGGGTGGATATCGACGACGTGGTGGAGACGTTGCGCAATCGCCCCGGGCATCAGCACATGGTGATCACCGGCCGTCGCGCCGACCCCAAGCTGATCGAGATCGCCGATCTGGTCACCGAGATGACCAAGATCAAGCATCCGATGGACGCCGGCCAGAAGGGTCAACGCGGCATTGAGTGGTAAAGGCATGGTTCCTTTGCCTCCCCGTCTGGTGGTGGCCGCGCCCGCATCCGGGCACGGCAAGACCACCGTGGCCGTCGGAATGATGGCGGCGCTGACCGCACGCGGACTGCGGGTCAGCGGGCACAAGGTCGGCCCGGACTACATCGATCCGGGCTATCACGCGCTGGCCACCGGCCGCCCGGCCCGCAACCTGGATCCGTATCTGGTCGGCGCGGAGCGGATCGTGCCGCTGTTGCGCCACGGTGCCGCCGACGCCGATATCGCCTTGATCGAAGGCGTGATGGGACTTTTCGACGGCCGGCTGGGTTCCGACGGCGAGGCCTCTACCGCCCACGTCGCGGCACTGACCGCCAGCCCGGTGCTGTTGGTGGTCGACATCTCCCATGCCTCCCGGACCCACGCCGCCGTGGTGGCGGGCCTGGCCGGCTTCGACCCGGCGGTACGGATCGCCGGGGTGGTGCTCAACAAGGCCGGCAGTGCCCGGCACGCCGACGAGGTCATCGCCGCGTTGCGCCCCACCGGGATTCCGGTGCTCGGGGTGCTCCCTCGCGATGGGGATGTAGAGACGCCGTCTCGGCACCTGGGCTTGGTGCCGGCCGCCGAGCGCGACGAGTCCGCTGCCGCGCTGGAGCGGCTGGCCGGGCTGATCGAGCAGCATGTGGACCTCGACGCGGTGGCGGCGGTGGCGCGGCAGGCTCCCGATCTGGTTGATGCGGTGTGGGATCCGAGTGCCGAAGTGCGCGCTGCGTCCCCGGGCCGGCCGGTGGTGGCGGTGGCCGGCGGGCGGGCATTCACGTTCGGCTACACCGAGACCTTCGAGTTGCTGCGCGCCGCGGGCTGCGAGGTGGTGAGTTTCGATCCGCTCACCGACGCCTGTCTGCCGGCCGGGACCGCCGGCATCTACCTGGGCGGCGGGTTCCCGGAGGTGTACGCCGCCGAGCTGGCCGCCAACACCGCCTTGACCGGCGCGCTGCGGGACGCTGTTGCGGCGGGGGTGCCGACCGTCGCCGAGTGCGGCGGGTTGGTCTACCTGTGCCGAAACGTCGGAGAGGTCGCCGGCGTCGGAGCCCTGGCAGCAGGCGCCGAGATGTCACCGCGCCTGACCCTGGGCTATCGGAACGCCACCGCACCGGCCGACAACCTGCTGGCGCGGGCCGGCGATCGGGTGACCGGACATGAATTCCACCGCACCCGTGTCGCTTTCGCACACCCGGTCGAAGCCGCCTGGCAGCTGCCGGACGGCCCGGACGGCGTCGCGGGGCCGAGCCTGCACGCCTCCTACCTGCACACCCACTGGGCGGGCTATCCGCGGCTGGCTCAGCGTTTCGCCGATGCGGTGCACGCCTACACCGGCCCGGATCTGCACCATCACGGCGACGTCGAGGCGACGCCCGGGCTGGCCGACTTCGCGGTGAACGTCTACGCCGGGCCGCGTCCGGACTGGCTCGACGCCGCCCTGCACGCCTCGCTCGACGACGCCGCTTCGTATCCGGACGCCTCCACCGCCCGCGCCGCCCTGGCCGGCCGACACGGCCGTTCCGATACCGAGGTGCTGCCGACCGCGGGCGCTTCGGAGGCCTTCGATCTGGTGGCCCGGCTGCAAAAGTGGCAGCGGCCGGTGGTGATCCACCCGCAGTACACCGGGCCGCATACCGCGCTGGAGGCCGCCGGTCACCGCGTCGAGGTCGTACTCTGCCACGCCGACGACGGATTCGCGCTGCATCCCGACGCGGTGCCCGACGACGCCGACCTCGTCGTCGTCGGCAATCCGACCAATCCGACCGGGGTCCTGCACCCCGCTCAGACGCTGCTTCGACTGCTGCGACCGGGCCGGGTGGTGCTGGTCGACGAAGCGTTCCTCGACGCCATCCCGGGCGAGCCGGAAGCCCTTTCCCGGGAAAGGCATCCGGGGCTGTTGGTGAGCCGCAGCCTGACCAAGCACTGGTCGATACCGGGCGTTCGCGCGGGCTATCTGCTCGGCGACCCCAAGCTGATCGCCGCCGCGGCCCGGCTGCAGATCCCCTGGTCGGTGTCGGCCTCGGCTTTGGCCGCCATGGTGTCCTGCTCGGATGAGCGGGCGTCGGCCGAAAGTGATTCTCGAGCACGGCAGTTGGCGGTGTGGCGCACTGAACTCAGCGATGGGCTCGCCGCCCGTGGGGTGCCGTTCGTGGCGGGTCCCGCACCGTATGTGCTCGCGCGGGCCAGCGGCGGCGTACATGCGACGTTGCGGGAGAACGGGATAGCGGTGCGACGCTGCGACACGTTCCCGGGACTGGACGCCACCTGGGTGCGGATCGCGGTCCGTCCGCCCGAGCTGACCGCCCAGTTGCTGTCCGCCCTCGACCGGGTGCTGCGGTGATACCGGCCCGAGCGGTCGGGCTGATGCTGGGCTACGCCGCCGATCGCGCCTTGGGTGATCCGCGGCGGCTGCACCCGGTCGCCGGATTCGGTACGTGCGCACAGTGGTTGGAGCAGCGGACCTATCGCGACAACCGGGCCGCCGGGGCCGTACACATGCTGGTGCTTGCCGGGGGCGCCACGGGACTGGCGTACCTCGCGGAGCGCCTGGCCCGACATCCCCTGTCACGCACCGCCCTCACCGCGGCGGTCACCTGGGCGGTGTTGGGCGGGCGCTCGCTCGAGCGGGAAGCAGAATCCGTGCATGCCTTCCTGGCCGACGGTGATCTCGAGTCCGCCCGGATGCGGGTGGGCAACCTGGTCGGCCGCGACACCGCGTCGCTGAGCCCGGACGAGATCGCCCGTGGCGTGGTCGAATCCGTCGCGGAGAACACCTCCGACGCCGTGGTGGCGTCATTGGTCTGGGGCGCGGCGGTGGGCGTTCCGGGCCTGGTGGCACATCGCGCCGCCAACACGCTGGACGCCATGATCGGCCACCGCAACGCGCGCTACCACCGATTCGGCTGGGCCGCCGCTCGCCTCGACGATGTGATGGGACTGCCCGCCTCCCGGCTCAGCGCGGCCCTGGCCGCCGTATCAGGCCCCGATCCCGTTGGCGCACTACGCGCATGGCGCCGCGACGCCCAGCATCACCCCAGCCCCAATGCCGGGGTGGTCGAGGCCGCGTTCGCCGGTGCGTTGGGTCTACAGCTAGGCGGCGTCAACACCTACTACGGGAACCGCCGCGAGGAGCGGGCCCTGATGGGCGACGGGCGGTCGCCTTCGCCGGGCGACATTCCGCGGGCGGTCCGGTTGGCGCGACGGGTGAACGCCGGTGCGATGGTGAGCACGGTTATCCACAGTTGGGTATTCGCCCGCAGATCAGGGGTTTTGCGCGCTTCCGGCACGCGCCGCTGACCAACCCGGCTCTACCGTTGGCCCCATGTCCCCACAATCCTGGGTGACGTTGATCGTCGGTGGCCTGGCCACGGTCGGCGTCATCGTGACCTGGCAGCAGAAGAACCGTGCCGATCGGCGTAGCGAATGGTGGCGGCGCACGGCTTGGGCTTTTGAGCGGACGTTCGCGGGGAGCAACAGCCAGATCAGCCTCGGCTGGTCCCTCCTCGCAACCCTGATGCGGTCTAAACTGGCGACCGTCGACGACGTCGACATCGTCCAGGTGATCGTGGAACACGCCGCATTGGCCTATGCAGGCAAGGAGAACAACCATGGCAGCCGAAGACAAGCCTGAGGCCTCGCAGCGTTCTGACCTGGACGCCGCCAAAGCCGCCGCCCGCGTCGCAGTTGAGGCCAGCAAGCGGACCGGCCGCCCGGTCGACCCCAGAGTCAAGGAGCTCGCGGAGTCCTAGGTCTCATTCCTGATCAGCTCGATGACGGGGATGATCCGATCGGTGCGTTCCCGGTAGGTGGCGAAACCCGGGTAGCGCTCGGCCTGGATCGCATACAGCCGGTCGTGTTCGGCGCCGGTGATCTCGGTCGCGGTGACCGACTGGGTCTCGGTGCCGATCTCGACGGTGGCCGACGGGTTGGCCCGCAGGTTGTGATACCAGCTCGGATGCCGGTCGCTGCCCGCGTTGGAGGCGAACACGAAGATCCGGTCGCCCTCGGGCAGGTACATCATCGGGCTGATGCGCTGCTGTCCGGATTTCGCCCCGATGGTGGTCAGCAACAGCACCGGCGCCCCCTCGAACTGCCCGCCCAATTTTCCACCGCTGCTACGGAATTCAGCGATGTTGCGGGCGTTGAAATCCATCGGCTCCATGGTTGCTCTCCCTAGTCGATACCCACGAAGTGTTCGATCACCGGCGGCGACGCGTAGAAATGGTGCAACAACTCCCGCCACTGGCCGAATTCCGGCGACTTGCGGAATCCCTCGGTGTGCGCCTCCACGCTCTCCCACTGCACCAGCAGCAGATACAGGTCCGGCGACTCGACCGAACGTGACATCGAAATCCCCAGGAATCCGGGTTGCGCCGCGATCAGCGGCCGGGCCTGGGCGAACGCGGCTTCGAACTCGGCTTCGCTGCCCGGACGGATCGGCAGTACTCCATGCTCCACAATCACGCCTGCCAGTCTGCCGGACGCGGTGTGTCGAGCGTTACCGCCCACCCCACTTGTCTGTGACCGACATGCACAGATACGTTGTCTGCAACCGACGGACACAGATAACCGGGGGGCTTGCGGCATGGGTGCAATCGCGGCAGCAGTCGTCTTCTCCTGGCTGGGCATGGTCCTGGCGATCTCGTTCATCGAGGCCCCGCTGAAATTCCAGGCGCCCGGGATCACCCTCCAGCTGGGATTGGGCATCGGCCGACTGGTGTTCCGTGCGCTCAACGCGGTCGAGATCGCACTGGCGAGCCTGGTGCTGCTGGCCGTCGCCGTCGATCCCCCCGGCTCGGCTCCGCTGACTGCGCTCGGCATAGCGATCGCGGTGCTGATCACCCAGTCGGTGCTGGTGCGCCCCAGGCTGCGGCGCCGCTCGGATGCGGTACTGGCCGCAGCGGTGGCGCCGGGCGGCGGGATGCGCGAACGCTCGCACGCGCACTACGCGTACGCCGGGCTGGAGGTCATCAAAGTCGTCGCGCTCCTGGCCACCGGCATAGGCCTGCAACTCGCCGTGGCCTGTCCCTAATCGTCGGATTCGATCCCCTGCCCGGCGATGTACGTGCGGAATCCCCACAGGTAGGGCAAGCGCAATGGCCCCGGCAGCCGGGTGCTGCGACCGGGCCGCAATGTTCGTCAGCACCATGACATCACCCACACCAGTACCTGTTCGACGGTGTGCACCACCTGCACCCCGAGCGCCGGAACCGGCCGGCGCACGATCACGATCGGCACCCCGAGTTCTCGGGCGGCCAGCATCTTCGGCCAGGTGTATTCGCCGCCGGAGTCTTTGGTGACGACGACGTCCGCGCGATGCTCGCCCAGCAGCGCCAGTTCGCCCGCCAGCGCGTACGGACCGCGGTCGCCGAGCACCGTCCAGCCCGGCGGCACGCTGATCGACGGCGCCTCTACCACGCGCGCCAGTACCGCCGCGTCGGCCAGCGCCGGCAGATATGCCCCCAACTGCTGGCGCCCGATGGTCAGCACCGGCCGGCGGCCCAGTGCGGCGGCGCGCTGCGCGGCCTGCTCATGTGAGTCAACCCAGTGCCAGGACGCGCCGGCCGGCTCCGTCCAGCCGGGCCGCTCCAGGCGAAGCAACGGACGGCCCGCCGCGGCGCAGGCTGCAGCGGCGTTGGCCGACATCGTCGTCGCGAACGGATGGGTGGCGTCGACGACAGCCTCGTAGTCGGCCAATGCCGCACGCAGACCATCGATTCCACCGAAGCCGCCGATCCGCACCGCGCCGGCCGGTAACCGTGGATCGGCGACGCGGCCGGCCAGTGACGTGGTCACGTCGATACCGGCGGCCACCAGTCGGTCGGCCAGGGCCCGGGCTTCGGCGGTCCCGCCGAGCAGCAGCACGCGTGTCATGGTGCTCCCGGCGCCAGGAACGGCAGTCCGTCCGGCGGCCCACCGCGTGCCAATGCCAGCAGCGCATCGACATCGAGGTGTTCTTCGACCACGTCCGCGAGGAGGTCGATCCGGCGCTCCCGTGCGGCCGGGAATGACACGCCGGACGGCTGCAGGCCCAGGGTCTCGGTCAGGAACGCGACCCGATGCGCATCGGCCTCCATCGCACCGTGCCGCATGGTGCCGAACACGTGCTCGGCGCGGGCTCCGCCGGGATAGTCCTGCGCGCCCTCCCCGCGCACGACTCGACCGTGGTGTATCTCGTATCCCCCGTCGGAGACGCGCAGCACTTTGTCTGCGCCGAAACATGTTTCGACATCCAGCAGGCCCAGCCCGACGACCTCGCCCGGCGGGCCCTCGATCCCCTCCGGGTCGCGGATCACCCGGCCCAGCATCTGAAAACCACCGCAGATTCCCAGCACCGGTCTGCCGGCGGCGGCGTGGGCGCTCACCGCGGCATCGAGCCCGCGGGCGCGCAGCCAGGCCAGGTCGCTGATGGTCGCGCGGGTTCCCGGCAGCACCACCAGGTCGGCGTCGGAGACCGCGCGCGGATCGGAGGCGAACACCACGTCCAGTTCCGGTTCCAGGCCGAGCGCATCCAGGTCGGTGAAGTTGCTGATCCTAGGCAGCCGTATCACCGCCACGCGGCGCGCCCCGGTCTTCGCCGAGCGCCTGCCGTCCAGGTCGAGCGCGTCCTCGGAATCCAGCCACAGCCCCGGGTGCCACGGCAGGGTGCCGAAAACCCTTCGGCCGGTGAGGTGTTCCAGATCCTTGAGGCCCGGCTCCAGCAACTGTTGCCGGCCGCGGAACTTGTTGACGACGAACCCCGCCACCAGCGCCTGGTCCTGCGCCGAGAGCAGTGCGACGGTGCCGAAGAACGCCGCGAACACCCCGCCACGGTCCACGTCGCCGACGACCACCACCGGCAGGCCGGCGTGCCGAGCCAGACCCATGTTCACGTAATCGCCTGCCCGCAGGTTGATCTCGGTGGGGCTGCCCGCGCCCTCGGCGACGATCACGTCGTAGCGCCCGGCCAGGTCGTCATAGGCGGCGTGTGCCGCGGTGGCCAGCTCCGTGCGGCCACCCATCCAGTTCGACGACGACAAGGTCCCCCACGGACGGCCCATCAAGACCACATGACTTTGCTGGTCGCTGCCGGGCTTGAGCAGCACCGGGTTCATCGCCGGCTCGGGCTCGGCGCCAGCGGCCAATGCCTGAATCCATTGCGCCCGACCGATTTCGGCCATGGTGCCGTCCGCGGCGGCGCACACCATCGAGTTGTTGGACATGTTCTGCGCCTTGTAGGGCGCCACCCGCACCCCGCGGCGCGCCAGCGCCCGGCACAACCCGGTAGTCACCACCGTCTTGCCGGCGTCGCTGGTGGTTCCGGCGATCAGCATCCCGGCCATCAGGGCTTGCGCACCAGAAAGATGTCCATCACCCAGCCCGCCTCGGCCTGCGCCTCGGCGCGCGCGGCGGTGATCTCGTCGAGCACGTCGCACACCCGTCCACTGACCAACCGTTCGCCGGGTGCACCGAGGTTGGCGCCCCACCAGATGCTCCAGTCCGCCAGGGCGCTCAGGTCGGCCAACTCCTTGTTGAGCATCGCGACGATGTTGTCCTGGCCGTCATCTACGGCCTCCAGCAATCGCCGGCCGGTGGTGATGTGCACCGGCCGGCCGACCGGGTGCAGCACGATCCGGTGCCGGGCCGCCAGTAGCTGCGGTGCGCTGATGCCGGGCAAGACCTGGTACTCAAGCTCCACACCAAGATCTTTCACCTGCTGCACGATCCGGATCGTCGAGTCGAACAGCGACGGGTCGCCCCAGACCAGAAACGCCGCGGTGCCGCCCCGCTCACGCAGCACGTCGGCGTAGCGAGCCGCCCGCGCCGCATGCCAGTCGGCGACGGCACTCTCATACCCGGTCGTGGTCAGCGCCGGGGACCGGTCCCGGCGCGGGTCGGCGACGGTGACGATCGGAACCGTGCCGGCGTACGCGTCAACGACCGCCCGCCGCAGTGCCAACAGGGCGTCTTGGGAGGACTTCTCGGGCGCCACCACATAGTCGACCGACCGCAGCGTGTCGGCGACCTCGGCCGTGACGTGCTGGGGTCCCATGCCGACACCGAGAATCCAGACTTTCACCGGTCCTCCAGATCCCCTTCGACGTCGAGATAGGCCTGCTGCAACGCCGCCATGGTCGCCGGGTCCGGTTGCGCCCACAGACCACGATCTGCTGCCTCTTTCAGCCGCTCCACGATGCCCTGCAGCGCCCACGGGTTGGATTTGTCCAGGAACTCGCGGGTTTCCGGATCGAGCACATACTCGGCGGCGAGCTTCTCATACATCCAGTCGTGCACCACCCCGGCGGTGGCGTCGAACCCGAACAGGTAGTCGACCGTCGCGGCGAGCTCGAACGCGCCCTTGTAGCCGTGCCGGCGCATCGCGGAGATCCAGCGCGGGTTGACCACCCGGGCCCGGAACACCCGGGCGGTCTCCTCGGCCAGTGTGCGGGTGCGGACGGCGTCCGGTGACGTCGAGTCCCCCACGTAGGCCTTCGGGTCGGCTCCGGTGAGCGCACGCACGGTCGCGATCATGCCACCGTGGTAGACGAAGTAGTCGTCGGAATCGGCGATGTCGTGTTCGCGGGTGTCGATGTTCTTGGCGGCCACCTTGATCCGGCGGTAGTTGGTGCGCATGTCATCGGTTGCGGCGACGCCGTCCAGTCCGCGGCCGTAGGCGAACCCGCCCCAGGTGGTGTAGACCTCGGCCAGGTCCTTGTCGTCACGCCAGGTGCCGGATTCGATCAGCTGCAGGATTCCGGCCCCGTAGGAGCCCGGCGCTGAGCCGAAGACCCGGGTGGTGGCCCGGCGCAGGTCGCCGTGGGACGCCAGATCCGCGCGGGCGTGCGCGGCCACGAAGTTCTGATCGTCGGGCTCGTCGAGGGTTGCCACCATCTGCACGGCGTCGTCGAGCATGGTCACCACATGCGGGAAGGCGTCCCGGAAGAATCCCGAGATGCGTACCGTCACATCGATTCTGGGCCGTCCTAGCTCGTCCAGCGAGACTATCTCCAGCCCGCATACCCGCCGGGAGGCCTCGTCCCATTCCGGGCGTACCCCCAGCAGCGCCAGCACCTCGGCGACGTCGTCTCCGGAGGTACGCATCGCCGAGGTTCCCCACACCGACAGCCCCACCGACTCCGGATAGCCGCCGGTGTCGTCGAGGTAGCGCCGCACCAGGGAGTCGGCCATCGCCTGCCCGGTCTGCCAGGCCAGCCGGGACGGCACCGCGCGCGGGTCGACGGTGTAGAAGTTGCGCCCGGTGGGCAGCACGTTGACCAGACCGCGCAGCGGTGAGCCGGACGGGCCGGGCCGCACGAACCCGCCAGCCAGCGCGTGCAGCACCGAGTCGAGTTCGGCCGTGGTGCCGGCCAGCCGCGGAACCACCTCGGTGGCGGCGAATCTCAGCACCCGACACACCTCGGGATCGGGATGCGCCGAATCGGCCACCGCCGCATCCCAACCCGCCGCCTCCATCGTCTCGACCAGGTCTCGGGCGCGCTGCTCGATCTCGTCGACCGCCACCACCGGCGCGTCTTCTTTCAGGCCGAGCGCCGCCCGCAGCCCGGGCACCGCGTGGTCCACCCCGCCCCACACCTGCGGGGCGCGCAGGATCGCCAGCACCAGGTTCACCCGCGCCGGCCCGGTCGGGGCGCCACCCAGAACATGCAGGCCGTCACGGATCTGCGCGTCCTTGATCTCGCACAGCCAGCCGTCCACGTGCAGCAGGAAATCGTCGAACTCCTCATCCTCGGGCCGCTCATCCAGACCCAGGTCGCGGTGCATCTCCGCCGCGCGCATCAGGTTCCAGATCTCGCCGCGGATCGCCGGCAGCTTGGCCGGGTCCATCGTGGCGATGTTGCCGTACTCGTCGAGCAGTTGCTCCAGCCGGGCGATGTCGCCGTAGGACTCCGCGCGCGCCATCGGCGGGATCAGGTGATCGACGATCACCGCGTGGGCCCGGCGTTTGGCCTGAGCCCCCTCGCCGGGATCGTTGACCAAAAACGGGTAGATCAGCGGCAGGCCGGCGATCATGGCGTCGGTGGCGCAGCTCGCCGACAATGCCGCGGTCTTGCCGGGCAGCCACTCCATCGAGCCGTGCTTACCCAGGTGGATCACCGCGTGCGCACCGAATCCCTGTGCCAGCCAACGGTAGGCGGCCAGGTAGTGGTGACTCGGCGGCAGGTCGGGATCGTGGTAGATCGCCACCGGGTTCTCCCCGAACCCGCGGGGCGGCTGGATCATCAGCACGATGTTGCCGGATCGCAGTGCGGCCAAAACGATCTCACCGGCCTCGTTGACGAACAGTTTGCCCGGTGCCGGGCCCCACGCCGTCGTCATGGCTTCACGCAGGTCGTCGGGCAGCTCCGCGGTCCAGTCGGCGTACTGCTGCGCGGTTACCCGGACCTGCGCGTCGGTCAGTTGCGCCGCGGACAACCAGTCCTCGTCCTGGCCGCCGGCCTCGATCAGGGTGTGGATCAACCGGTCCCCGGCCAGCGTCTCGCCGTCAGAACCCAGCACACCGAAGCCGTCCCCGACGTCATAGCCCGCCGCGGCCAGCCGGTGCAGCAGCCGCACCGCTGAGGCCGGGGTGTCCAGGCCGACGGCGTTGCCCACCCGGGAGTGCTTGGTGGGATAGGCCGAGAGCACCAACGCGAGTTTCTTCTCGGAATTCGGGATATGGCGCAGCACAGCATGGTTCACGACCACACCGGCGACCCGGGCGCAGCGCTCGGCGTCGGCGGTGTAGTGTGGCAGCCCGTCGTCGTCGATCTCCTTGAAGGAGAACGGCACCGTGATGATCCGGCCGTCGAACTCCGGGATGGCGATCTGGGTGGCCGAATCCAGCGGGGTCACGCCGTCGTCGTTGGCCTCCCAGTCCGCCCGCGACGAAGCCAGGCACAACCCCTGGAACACCGGGATGTCCAGCGCGGCAATCCGTTCGATGTCCCACGCGCCGTCGTCGTCGCCGGCGCTGACCGTCGCGGTGGCGTTGAGTGCCCCGCCGGCCGCCAGCATGCAGACCACCACGGCGTCCAGCGTCCCCAGCGCGTCGTAGAGCTCGTCGCCGGCGTTGCGCAACGACGCGGCGAAGATCGGCACCCCGACAGCCCGGCCGGTGGCGTCGATCGCGTCGGCCAAAGCGTGCGCGAAGCCGGCGTTGCCGCTGACCTCGTGCGCCCGGTAGTAGAGCACCCCGACCCGCACGGCGTCGGGAACCTCGGCGGCGGGCGATCGCTGGGCGTATCCCCACTCCGGGATCACCGCCGGTTCGTCGAAGCCCTCACCGGTGAGCAGCACGGTGTCGCACAGGAACGCGTGCAGCTGCGCCAGGTTGGCCGGCCCGCCCTCGGCGAGGTAGGCGTGTGCCTGCGCGGCCAGGCCGATCGGGACCGTCGAACACTCCATCAGCTCGGCGTTGGGCGAGCGTTCCCCGCCGAGCACCACCAGCGGCAGGCCCGTGGCACGCAGCAGCTTCAGTTCGTCGGCGATCTCGGCCGAAGAACCGAGGATTCGCAGCACCACGACGTCTGTGCCGTCGAGCAGCGGCGCGATGTCGTGGCGCGCCGGGTTGCCGAGCCGGTAGGCCGCGCCGCTGGCCCTCGCGGACAGCAGGTCGGTGTCGGACGTGGACAGGAGCGCAATGCGCCGCATAGCCGGTTCCTCCTGGGGGTTCGCGCCCCGCATAGTCGGATGTCCCGCGGCCAGTATCTGGCTAACACAGTGGCGGAACCGCGCCGGATTTGAAATGGATTCTCACCGGACTTCCTGACGCCACGAGACGGCGGCCAGCCTATCCCAGCACGGCATGCAACAATGTCGCCGGTAAGGCGATGACGACAGTGAGGAAGCCGGTGCGAATCCGGCGCGGTCCCGCCACTGTCATCGGGGAGTGACCCTCATCAGCCACGGCCCGCCGCCTGTGGGGCTGGAAGGCGAGGCGAACGGTGATCCGAAAGCCAGGAGACTCACGTCATCGCGTCCTGCGAACCGGGGCGGTGTACCCCGAGGAAGCTGATGCGCGCCCATGTCCCGTGCGTTGCGGGTAGCACTTGCGCTGGTCACGATGCTGGCCGGCTGCTCGGCCGAGCATGCCACCGTCCCCGACGGCGCGCGTGCCGGTTGCATCACCGACTTCGATCCGGCCGTCGACTACTTCCCGGACAAGTCGACGCTGTCCGAGGCCACCAACTTCCGCATCGAATACCACCGCAGCTACCAGGTCCTGACCGTCGAGCGTCCCTACCTCGGCGGCAAGCCGGTGTCGTATGTGCTGGTGCGCTGCGGCGCGCCGGCCCCCGAGCTGTCCGGCGAGTTGGCCCGCGCCCAACAGGTCAGCGTCCCGGTGCACAGCCTGTATTCGGGCTCCACCACCCACCTGGCGATGATCACCGAACTCGGCCAGGCCGGCGTCGTCACCGGCGTGGCCAGTCCTGCCGCGGTCGCCGACGCGGCGATCCGCAGCCGCATCGATGCCGGTGCGATCGTCGGGTACGCCCCGGGTGGGCAGGTCAACATCGAGACCGTGTTGCAGGCCGGCCCCGATGTGCTGGTCACCCAGGGCATGGACGATCCCGGTTATCCCAAGCTGCGCGAGGCCGGAATCCCGGTGGTCGCCGACGCCGAATGGCTGGAGCCCACCCCGCTGGGCCGCGCCGAATGGATCAAAGTGTTTGCGGCACTGACCGGTACCGAACACCAGGCCGAGCAGACCTACCGCATGATCCGCGATGGGTACCACGCGCTGAGCGCCCGGGCCGCTGGGGCCTCGAAAGCCAAACCCGTCGACGTACTGGTGGGCACCATGTATTCGGGCAACTGGTCGATGCCCACCGGCGCGAGCTACTCCGGCCGGCTGGTCGCCGATGCCGGCGGGACCTATCCCTGGCTGAGCGACACCGGCGCGCAGAGCCGGCAGCTGAACTTCGAATCGGTCTACGCCCGGGCTGGCGGCGCACCGCTGTGGCTGGTCACAGACGACTGGAAAGCGTTGAGCGACGCGGTTTCCCAGGACAGTCGCTACGGCGAGCTCGCCGCGGTCCGCAGCGGTCAGGTGTGGTCGGGCACCAAGGCCGTCGACCAGAACGGCCGCAACACCTACTGGGAACGCGGCACGGCGCGGCCGGATCTGCTGCTCGGCGACCTGGTGGCGATCCTGCATCCCGAGTCGGCACCCGGCCACGAGTTCGCGTTCTACCGTCAGGTCCCGCGATGAAGGCCCGCACCCCGCTGGTATTGGCGGGCCTGGCCGTCGCGGTGGTAGTGCTGGCGCTGCTGGGTCTGGCGCTCGGTCCGGTCCGGGTGCCGCTGGCCGACACCGTGCGGGTGCTGCTCGGTGCCGACGCCTCCGACCCGCGCTGGCAGGTGATCGTGGCGAACATGCGGCTGCCCCGGGTGCTCACCGCGCTGGCCGCCGGGGCCGCGCTGGGGGTCTCCGGGCTGCAGCTGCAGACCCTGTTCCGCAACACCCTCGCCGACCCCTACATCCTCGGGGTCAGTTCCGGCGCCAGCCTCGGCGTGGCGCTGGTGGTGCTGCTCGGCGGGAGCGCCGGCTTCGGCGCCGGTATGGCCGGGGCCGGCCGCGGTGGGGCGGTGATCGCGGCCGCGGTGGGCGCGGCGGTGATGCTGACGCTGGTGCTGGCGCTGTCGCGCTGGACGCGTTCGGCGGCCACCCTGCTGCTCATCGGGGTGATGTTGGGCGCGGCCAGTACCGCGCTGGTGAGTCTGGCGATGGTCTACTCCGACCCGCAGCGGGTGCAGCAGTTTCTGCTGTGGGGGCTGGGCAGTTTCGCCGGCACCGGCTGGGGCGACCTGCAACTGCTGCTACCGCTGGTCGGGGTGGGGCTGGCCGCCGCCGCGCTGACGATCCGGCCGCTCAACGCCCTGCTGCTCGGCGAGAGTTACGCGGCCACCATGGGTATCAACGTCCGGCGGGCCCGGATGGTCACGGTCGGATCGGCCTCGCTGCTGGCGGGTGTGACGACGGCGTTCTGCGGACCGATCGCGTTCCTCGGCCTGGTGGTGCCACACGTGGCCCGCATCGCGGTCGGCACCTCCGATCACCGCGTGGTGGTGCCCGCGGTGACGTTGCTGGGTGCCGTCGCGGCGCTGTGCTGCGGGATCGTCAGCCAGGTTCCGGGCAGCGATCTGGTGATTCCGGTCAACGCGGTCACCGCGCTGGTCGGGGCGCCGGTGGTGATCACCGTTCTGCTGCGGGCCCGGCGAGGATCGGGGATGCCCACGTGACGCCCGCCGTGCAGCTGGCCGGCCTCGCGATCGGCTACCGCCATCGGCGCCGCTCGGTGACGGTGGCGGCCGGGCTTGACGCGCAGGCCCGCCGCGGCGAGCTGACGGTGCTGATCGGCCCCAACGGCGCCGGCAAATCCACCCTGATCCGCACCCTGGCCGGACTGCAGCCCGCGCTCGGCGGCCAGGTGCTGCTCGACGGCACGGACCTGACCACGCTGCCCCGTGACGAACTGGCGCGGCGGGTCGGAGTGGTGCTGACCGAACGGATCGACCCGGGCCTGCTGTCGGCTCGGGAACTGGTGGGGCTGGGCCGAATTCCGCACCTGGGCCTGGCCGCCCGGCTGGGTCCCGCCGACGAGGAGATCATCGACTGGGCGCTGGCTGCCACCGGCGCCGGACACCTGGCGTCGCGGCCGGCTGCGGAACTGTCCGACGGCGAGTGCCAGCGGGTGCTGACCGCACGTGCGCTGGCCCAGCAGCCGGGCCTGCTGATCCTCGACGAACCCACCGCGTTCCTGGACGTGTCCTCGCGGGCCGGGCTGTTCGGGTTGCTGCGCACGCTCGCCCGCGAACAGCAGCTGGCGGTCGTGCTGAGCACCCACGACCTGGAATTGGCACTGCGGGTGGCCGATCGGGTGTGGCTGCTGGACCCGGCGGGCACTTTGACCGACACCGTCGGCGAGGAACTGATGCTATCCGGGCGCATCGGGGCGATGTTCGACACCGACACCCTGCGTTTCGACCCGGCCAGCGGCATGTTCGCCTTCGGCACCGACGACGCAGATCGTCGCGCCGCACGGATCGACGCCCCCGAGCCGCTGCGCGCCGCCCTGACGCGCGTGCTGTCCCGGGAAGGCTGGGAGGTGCGTGAGCCGGCCGAGATTCTGGTCACCGCAACCGATCCCGAAGCGATCACGATGCGTCGGGCCGCATCGACCACGGTCAGCGCCTTGCGCGACCTGCCACAGTTGCTGCGTGCCCGGCCCGCGGCCGGACACAGCTGCGTGCCGCCGGATCAGGCGGCGGCCGCGCTGGCCGAACTATCGTGCGTAACACCGTATTTCGCGGTCTCAACCGGAGCGGTCGAGGGCGGTGGCTGGCGCCCGGTGACCCAGCTCTACACCGACCCGGAACTGCTCGACGACGCCGTCGCAGCCGTGCGGGAGCGCATCGGGGCGCCGGATCACCGGGTCGCGGCGTCGACGTTCTTCCTCGGGTTCGCGGCGCGGCTGTGGTCGATCGGGCTGGGCGGGCTCGCCGAGCACGGCCTGCTGCTGGATCTGGATCCCGACGAGCTCTGGTACACCCAATCCTGCGGTACGGTACGGCTGCACCTGCCGAAACCGGTGGCCTGGCAAGGGCCGGGGCTCGATTCGCTGCTGGCCGAGGAGGTGCTGCGCCGGCACCTGATCCCGCTGACCGCGGCGGTGCGACGGCTCGGCCCGATCTCGGAGAAGCTGCTGCGCGGCAACGCCGCCTCCGCCGTGCTGGGCGCCGCGCGCGCCCTACACCGGCATCACGGCGCACCGCTGGCGACCGACCCATCCTGGGAGCTGGCCCGCGCCGTGTGCGCCGACGAAAGTCTCTGCGACACCATCCGTTTCGACGAATCCGGTACCGACTATCGGCGTGCCACCTGCTGCCTGTTCTACCGCACACCGGGCGGTGGGCTGTGCATCGACTGCGCGCTCACCCACAAACCTCAAGCTCGTTCACACGATTAGGAAGGAATCCCCATGACCGAAACCACCACCGCCGTAGTTGCCGATCCCCCGATCGTCGACACCGAAGACCGGGGCCGCGAACAACTGTGGCCGCTGCCCACCGACCAGCAGAGTCTGCTGGACCTGCTGCACCTGTGCTTCGACGAGTACTGGGACGAGATCTGGTTCGGCATCATCATGCAGGGCGCCGCCTGGGAGGTGGCAGCACCCAACGCGCCGCGCAAGATCGCGATGCTCGACGGTTACGCCACAGTTGATTTCGGCCGCTGGCACTTTCACCTGTGCATCGGCAAGCACCGGGCCAGCGGCTCGGAGCTGGGCCGCATTCGCCGCTGCACCCGCGCCGAGCTGTACCGGCGGATCGGCAAGGACGGCAACCCGATGTCGTGGGGCGTGCGACTGTACAACGGACGCGACGAGCAGATGATGACGCTGATGCTGCCGAACCCGTTCCTGACCAACGACCAGCAGATGCGCGAGGAGCCCGAGTGGGGCCAGCTGGAACTGTGGGACAAGCTGCGCGAGCGCTACCTGGGCCTGGGCCCGGACCCGTTGGACCGCAGCGGGAATCGGATCCGCTGCGGCGGTTAGCGAGGCTCGACGAAGGAGAGCCGAAGCTGGGCCGCCGCAACAGGCACCGCGGTTAGCAAGGCTCGACGAAGGAGAGCCGAAGCTGGACCGCCGCAACAGGCACCGCGGTTAGCAAGGCTCGACGCCCGGCCAGGTGTTGGGCATCATCGGGCTGACCGCCCCGCCGCCGAATCCGTCGTCGGCCAGTGCGGTCAGCCCGGCCGGGTGCGCGGCGGCGACCCGGTGGGTGCTGCCGGCGAACCCGCCGGCATCCCGGGCCGAGGCAGAGACCCCGACGGGCTCGGGCGTCAAATCCTGTTCCAGGTCCATGTACTCATGACCGCGCCCCAGCATGCCGACCTTCGCGCGGCGCCGGCGCCGCTGCGGCGCAACCTCTTCCGCGGATTCGGCTGCGGGAACCTCGGCGCCGACCGGCTTCGAGGCCGCCTTCTTGCGGGCGCTGGTCCCTGACGCCCGTCGGGCGCCCATGTCCAGGCCGCCGACCATGTACATGTAGGCCGGCATGGTCACCGACGGCGGCCCGGCCGGGGTCGGTGGCGGGGCTGCGGGCGGCGGCGCGGGGGCCGCGGCCGGTGCGGGGGTTGGCGCAGGAGCCGGCGCCGGCGCGGGAGCCGGCGCGGGTGATGGAGCCGGCGGTTGGGCCATCGCCAGCCCGGGCGTCGGCGGGGCGGGCGGCGGCGTCGGGACCGCCAACGCATGATGCGCCAGCGCGCCGATGCCCAGACCGCCGAGCACCCCCGCCGGGGCCAGCACCGTCGTGGCGGCCAGCGCAGGCAACAGTGCGGGTAGTAGCGCCGTCTGGGTGACCAAGTAGTTCAGCACCTGGATGGTGTTGCCGATCGTGGACCCGACGATCTCGACCATCGCCATCGGGATGACCAGCCCCAGGCCCTGGGGGTTGAACAGCGCGGTGTACATGATCGCGATCAGGTCGTCGACGATCACGATGCTGGTGAACGCGAAGTAGGAGCCCGGGTCCAGCGGCACCGAGAAGATGTAGGCCAGGTTGCCGGGGTTGAGATAGCTCAGCGGGTTGCCGGTCCACGCCAGCCAGGATCCGGGCACCCCGGGCGGCGGCAACAGCGACGACCCGCCCTGCAGGCTGGCGAACCACTGCGCCAGCGGGTCGGAGATGCCGGTGAAGCCGATCTTGTTGAAGAACTCCTGCAGTTCGGCGTACAGCGGGTACTGGCTGCTGTCGGGATAGGGCGGGCTGGGCACCAGACTTTCGAGCCAGTTCGCGAAGTCGGTGAACCACTGCGGCGGCTGCGGCGCGGTGGTGTCGGTGGCGTCGGCGCTGCCCGGCGACTTCAACACCGTGGGCGCCGGTTCGAGCTGCGGCACCGTCGCCACCGCGGTGGTTGCGGTGGCGTCGTACGCGGTCATCACGGCGGCGGCCTGCGCCCACATCCGGGCGTAGTCGGCTTCGTTCAATGTGATCGGAATGGTGTTGATCCCAAAGAAATTGGTGCCGACCAGCACCGCGTGGGTGACGTGGTTGGCCACCAGTTCGGCCATCGTCGGCATCGCCGCCACCGCGCTGGTGTAGGCGGCGGCCGCGGTCTGCTGCTGTGCGGCGGTGGCCGCGCCGTCGGCACCGGCCTGCAACAGCCAGGCCAGGTACGGCGCGTTGGCGGCCACGAACGCCTCGGCGGCCGGCCCCTGCCAGGCACCGGCCTGGACCGCGGCCAGCACACCGGTCAGTTCGTCGGCGATCGTCGTGTATTCGACGGAAAGGGAGGTCCAGGCTGCCGCGGAGGCGAGCAGCGGGCCGGCACCGGGACCGGCGGACAACAGGGTCGAATGGATTTCAGGCGGCGACGCCACCCAGACAGGCGCAGACAATGGGAATCAGCTCTCTCGGGGTACACCGCCCCGGGTCGCAGGATGCGACGATGTGAGTGTCCTGACTCTCGGATCAACGCTCGCCTCGCCTTCCAACTCCGTTAAGAGCCGTGGCTGTTGAGGGTCGCTCCCCGATCACAGTGGCGGGACCGTGCCGGATTCACACCGGCTTCCTGCACCATCGTTGCCGTACTGGCGCAGTATCGCACGCTAGGTCAGCTATTGGCGATACTGCAGCGCCCATGTGCCGGGCGTCATAGGAGTGGTGACACCGCCGCCGAACCCGTCCCCGGACAGCGCGGTCAGGCCGCTCGGTGAAAAGTCATCCTCGAGGTCCATGTACTCGTGGCCGCGGCCGAGCATGTCGTGCTTGGCCCGTCGGCGCCGGCGGACCTTGGCCTTCTCCTCGGCGGCGGCGGCCTCCTCAGGAGCCGCGGCTGCCTCGGGTTCCGGGGCCTTGCGGCGACGGGCACTGGTGCCCGCGGCCCGGCGGGCCTGCTGGCTCAGGCCCGCGACCAGGTACATGTAGGCGAGGCTGTCGCCCGGTGACAGCGGCGGGGCGGGTGGTGGCGGGGGCGCGGCGGGCGCAGGCGGAGCCGCGGCCGGCACCGGAGCCGGCGCAGGGGCCGGAGCGGGGGCAGGCACCGGAGCCGGTGGCGTGGGTGCCACCGTCAACCCGGCGAACGGCGGGGGCACCGGGGGCACCGCGACCACCGGCACGGCGTGCAGGGCGGCCAGGCCCGACAGTCCCGCCAACCCGGCCAGCGGCGCCACCGCCAGCGGCAACGCGGCCGTCAACATCGGCAGCATGACCGGGATCAGCACGAGGGCTTGCTCCAGCAGCGTCTTGAGCAGGGCGATCACATCGGTGATGATCGTCCCGATCGCCTCGACCGCGGTGAACAGCAGCGTCGAGGCGATCGTGCCGGGATTTCCGGAGGCGAACGCCGCGGCCAGGTCCGCTCCGATGAACGCGAACGTCTGCGACAGGTAGGCGGCGAACGACCCGAAGTCCATCGGATAGCCCAACGCGAACGCGATGTTGTAGGGGCTCAGGAAGCTCAGCGGGTTGCCGGTCAGCGTCAGCCAGGGATCGAACCCGGAGAAGATCGACTGGAGGTACGGGTTGGCGGCCAGCTGGTTGATCATCGGCTGCAGCACGTTGTTGTAGAAGTCGGTGTAGCCGCTGTTCTGCAGCCAGTCCATGATGTCGTTCTGCCGATCCGGCGGCAGCTGCGACTGGCTGGCGTCGGCGGAGCCGGCCTTGACGATCTGCGGCGAAGCGGTGGTCTGCGGCGTCGACGCCACCGCGGCATCCGCCACGGCCTGATAGGTCGCCATCACCGCGGCCGCCTGGAACCACATCCGGCCGTAGTCGGCTTCGTTCAGCGCGATCGGAATCGCATTCACGCCAAAGAAATTCGTGCCCACCAGCACCGCGTGCGCAGCGTGGTTGGCGGCCAGCTCCGCAAGCGTCGGCATCGCCGCCAGCGCGGCGGTGTAGGCGGTGGCCGCGGTCTGCTGCTGGCCGGCGGTCACCGCGCTGGCGGCACCGGCCTGCACCAGCCAGGCCAGATACGGCACATTCGCCGCCACATAGGCCTCGGCGGACGGGCCCTGCCACGCGCCGGCCTGCACCGCTCCCAGCAGCGCGGTCAGGTCATGAGCGATCTCGGCGTACTCCGCACTCAACGCCGTCCACGCCGCCGCCGACGCCAGCATCGGACCGGCGCCGGGCCCGGCGGACAGCAGGGTGGAATGGACTTCAGGTGGAGACGCGATCCAGATCGGCGTGGTCACGGTCGCCAGCTCTCCCGGGGTGCCTCGCCCCGAATCGGAGTTTGCGACGACGTGAGTGTCTGGCTCTCGGGTGAATCAACTCCCCGATCACAGTGGCGGCACCGCGCCGGAATCAAACCGGCTTCCTACGTCGTCGTCGCCTTGCCTGCGAATTGTCGCACGCCGGACGCCCCTAACCGCCGCCGAGACGGAAATCCACGACGCCGGTGTCGGCGTGTCGGTCGTGGATTTCCGTCTCGGCGAGGAACGGCCTCTGGGATCAGTCCTTGGCGTCGATCACCGCGTTCAGCGCCTCGCTGGGCCGCATCACCGCGGCGGTCAGGGCGTGGTCCGGGGCGTAGTAGCCGCCGATGTCCACGGCCTCGCCCTGCACCTGCGTCAGCTGCTCGATGATGACGTCCTCGTTCTTGGCCAGCCTGTCGGCCAGGGCCGCGAAGTGCTTGGCCAGCCCGGCGTCCTCGGTCTGCGCGGCGAGCTCCTGGGCCCAGTACTTGGCCAGGTAGAACTGACTGCCCCGGTTGTCCAGCTCACCGGTCTTGCGCGACGGACTCTTGTTGTCGTCCAACAGCTTTCCGATCGCGGCGTCCAGCGTCTCACCGAGCACCTTGGCGCCCACGTTGCCGGTCTTGGCGCCCAGGTCGTCGAAGCTGGCGCCGAGGGCCAGGAACTCCCCGAGCGAGTCCCACCGCAGGTGGTTCTCCTCGACCAGCTGCTTGACGTGCTTGGGGGCCGAGCCGCCCGCACCCGTCTCGTACATGCCGCCGCCGGCCATCAGCGGCACGATCGAGAGCATCTTGGCGCTGGTGCCCAGTTCCAGAATCGGGAACAGGTCGGTGAGGTAGTCACGCAGGATGTTGCCGGTGGCCGCGATAGTGTCCTGGCCGCGGATCAGCCGCTCGCAGGTGTACCGCATGGCCCACACCTGCGGCATGATCTGGACCTCCAGGCCATCGGTGTCGTGGTCGGCCAGGTAGGTCTTGACCTTCTTGCGCAGCTCCGCCTCGTGCGGACGCTCGGTGTCGAGCCAGAACACCACCGTCATGCCCGACACCCGCGCCCGCTGGACGGCCAGCTTCACCCAGTCCTGGATGGCGGCGTCGGTGACGGTGCACAGCCGCCAGATGTCGCCGGCCTCGACGTTCTGGGTCAACAGCACCTCGCCGGTGGCCAGGTCCACGATGTCGGCAACGCCGGCCTCGGGGACCTCGAACGTCTTGTCGTGGCTGCCGTACTCCTCGGCCTTCTGCGCCATCAACCCGACGTTGGGCACGGTGCCCATGGTGGCCGGGTCGAACTGGCCGTGGGTCTTGCAGAAGTTGATCATCTCCTGGTAGATCCGCGCGAACGTGGACTCGGGGTTGACAGCCTTGGTGTCGCGGAGCCGGCCGTCGGCGCCGTACATCTTGCCGCCGGCCCGGATCATCGCCGGCATCGAGGCGTCCACGATCACATCGGATGGTGAGTGGAAGTTGGTGATGCCGTGCGCCGAGTCGACCATCGCCAGCTTGGGGCGGTGCTCGTGGCAGGCGTGCAGATCTTCGATGATCTCCTCACGCTGGGAGGCCGGCAGCGTCTCGATCTTGCTGTACAGGTCGACCATGCCGTTGTTGACGTTGACGCCCAGGTCGTCGAAGAGCTTCTGGTGCTTGGCGAACGCCTCTTTGTAGAAGACCTTGATGGCGTGGCCGAACACGATGGGGTGGCTGACCTTCATCATGGTCGCCTTGACGTGCAGGGAGAACATCACGCCGGTCTCGCGGGCGTCCTCCATCTGCTCCTCGTAGAACTCGCGCAGCGCCGCCACGCTCATGAACATCGAGTCGATGACCATGCCGTCGAGCAGCGACAGCTTCTCCTTGAGCACAATCGTCTTGCCGCCCTTGGTGGTCAGCTGCATCTTCACGTCGCGGTCGCGGTCCAGCGTCATCGACTTCTCACCGTGGTAGAAGTCGCCGTGCTTCATGGTCGCCACGTGCGTGCGCGAGGCCTGTGACCACTTGCCCATGCTGTGCGGATGCTTGCGGGCGTACTCCTTGACGGCCTTGGGCGCTCGTCGGTCCGAGTTTCCTTCGCGCAGAACCGGGTTCACCGCCGACCCCAGGCACTTGGCGTAGCGTTCGTGGATGTCGCGCTCCCGGTCGGACTTGGGGTCCTCCGGGTAGTCCGGCAGTTCGTAGCCCTTGCCCTGCAGTTCCTTGATGGCCGAGACCAACTGCGGCACCGAGGCACTGATGTTGGGCAGTTTGATGATCGTGGTGTCCGGCAACTGGGTCATCCGGCCGAGCTCGGCGAGGTTGTCCGGCACTCGCTGCTCGTCGGTGAGACAGTCCGGGAAGGCGGCCAGGATGCGGGCCGCCAGCGAGATGTCACTGGGTTGGACGTCGATACCCGCGGGCCCGGTGAATGCCTGCACGATCGGCAGGAACGAGTACGTCGCAAGCAGCGGCGCCTCGTCGGTCAGCGTGTAAATGATGGTCGGCTGGTCGGCGCACATGGCTGTTCTCCCGGCGTCAGGTTCTTAGGCGAACGATTCGTGCCGCGTGGTACACGGCGGGATTCAGTATCGCGTACCCCGACAGCACGCCCACCGGCGGTGAGCAGGTGGCGACAGCTCCGGGGGATGCGATAGGCTTCGTCACGGTCATGAGTGCCAGCGCTAAGCCCCGGCTTGCTGGCCGGCAACCCTCCAACCGCGGTGGGGTGCCCCGGGTGATTGACCGGGTTGAGTAGCCACCACGGCTACGCGGCAAGCGCGGGTCCGCCACAACGGGCCCCCCGACTAGGCAGGGGAACCTGATGCGTGCCTCCATACTCTCTCTCGTCCGATGTTGTCGTCGCTGAAACCCCGCTGAATTCGTTCATCCCCAGCGATCAACTACTCCACGCAGAAAGCATCTTTTTATGACCGCCGGTAATAACTGGTCGTTCGAGACCAAGCAGATCCACGTCGGCCACGCCGGAGACCCCGAGACCGGGGCCCGGGCACTGCCGATCTACCAGACCACGTCGTATCTTTTCAGCGACACCGACGAGGCGGCCGCCCGCTTCGCGCTGGCCGAGCCGGGCAACATCTACACCCGACTGACCAACCCGACCAGCGCGGTCATCGAGGAGCGCATCGCCGCCCTGGAGGGCGGTGTGGGGGCAACGCTGCTGTCCTCGGGACAGTCCGCCAGCACGTTCGCCATCTTCAACCTGGCCGGCGCCGGCGACCACATCGTGGCCAGCCCGCGCCTGTACGGCGGCACCTACAACCTGTTCCGCTACTCGCTACCCAAGCTGGGAATCGAGGTCAGCTTCGTCGAGGACCCCGATGACCTGGAGTCCTGGCGGGCGGCGGTGCAGCCGAACACCAAGGCGTTCTACGCCGAGAGCATCTCCAACCCGAAGATCGACCTGCTGGACACCCCGGGAGTGTCCGCGGTGGCCCACGAGAACGGGGTGCCGCTGATCGTCGACAACACGATCGCAACCCCGTACCTGATCCAGCCGATCAGCCAGGGTGCCGACATCGTGGTGCACTCGGCCACCAAGTACCTGGGCGGGCACGGCACCGCGATCGCCGGCGTGATCGTCGACGGCGGCAACTTCGACTGGACCCAGGGCCGCCATCCGAGCTTCACCACTCCCGACCCCAGCTACAACGGCCTGGTCTACGCCGACCTGGGTGCGCCGGCGTACGCGATCAAGATCCGCGCCCAGCTGATGCGCGACTACGGATCGGTGGCCTCGCCGTTCAACGCGTTCCTGATCGCCCAGGGCCTGGAGACGCTGAGCCTGCGGGTGGAGCGCCACGTCTCCAACGCCCAGCGGGTCGCGGAGTTCCTGGAGGCCCGCGACGACGTGCTGAGCGTCAACTACGCCGGGCTGCCCAGCTCGCCGTGGTACCAGCGCGCACAGCAGCTGGCCCCCAAGGGCGTCGGCGGTGTGCTGTCGTTCGAGGTGGCCGGCGGTATCGAAGCAGGAAAAGCCTTCGTCAACGCGTTGAAGCTGCACAGCCACGTCGCCAACATCGGCGATGTGCGCTCCTTGGTAATCCACCCGGCCTCCACCACGCACAGTCAGCTCTCCGGAGACGACCTGCTGTCCACCGGCGTCACCCCGGGCCTGGTTCGGCTGGCGGTCGGCATCGAGGGCATCGACGACATCCTGGGAGACCTCGAACTCGGATTCGCCGCGGCGGCCGCACAGCTCGCGGCGGCGAACTGAGGCGGCCGGTGCGGTGACGATCTCCGACGTGTCGACGCAGATGCTGCCCGCTCCGGGTGAGACCCGGGTGATCGGTATCGGCCCGCTGCGTCTGGAGAGCGGCGCGGTGCTGCCTGACGCGAACATCGCCGTGCAGCGCTGGGGCGAGCTGTCACCGCAGCGCGACAACGTGGTCGTGGTGCTGCACGCCCTGACCGGGGACTCCCACGTCACCGGTCCGGCGGGCCAGGGGCACCCCACCGGTGGCTGGTGGGATCCGATGATCGGGCCGGGCGCTCCGATCGACACCGACCGCTGGTGCGCGGTGGCCACCAACGCTCTCGGCGGCTGCCAGGGCTCGACCGGGCCCGCATCGCTGGCCCGCGACGGAAAGCCCTGGGGCTCGCGATTTCCCACCATCTCCATTCGCGACCAGGTGGACGCCGACGTCGCCGCGCTGGCTGCGCTCGGCATCACCGAGGTGGCGGCCGTGATGGGCGGTTCGATGGGCGGCGCACGCGCCCTGGAGTGGATGGTCGGCCACCCGGACCGGGTCGGCGCGGGTCTGCTGCTGGCGGTCGGCGCCCGCGCCACCGCCGACCAGATCGGCACCCAGAGCACCCAGATCGCCGCGATCAAGGCGGACCCCGACTGGCAGGGCGGCGACTACCACGGCAGCGGCCGCACGCCGGACACCGGACTGTCGATCGCGCGGCGCATCGCGCACCTGACCTACCGCGGCGAGGCCGAACTGGATCGCCGGTTCGCCAATCGAGCGCAGGCCGAGGATGACCCAGCGGAGCCGGCCGACAGCGGCCGCTACGCGGTGGAGAGCTACCTGCAGCATCAGGGCGGCAAGCTGGTCTCACGGTTCGACGCCGGCAGCTACGTGACCCTGACCGAGTCGCTCTCCGGTTTCGACATCGGCCGCGGCCGCGGCGGGGTGGCGGCGGCCCTGCGCGGCTGCCCGGTGCCCGCGGTGGTCGGCGGCATCACCTCCGACCGGCTCTACCCGCTGCGCCTGCAGGCGGAGCTGGCCGACCTGCTGCCCGGCTGCGAGGAGCTCGACGTCATCGACTCGGCCACCGGGCATGACGGTTTTCTGCTGGAGACCGAACCGATCGGTGGGCTGATCCGTAAGACGCTCGCCCTGGTCGAAGGCGCGCAGCGCCGGTGAGCCCGTCCCGACAGGCCCGCCACGACCGCTCGCTGTCCTTCGGTTCGCAGGCGGCTGCCTATGAGCGCGGCCGCCCGTCATACCCGCCGGACGCCATCGACTGGCTGCTGCCCGACGGTGCGCGCGATGTGCTCGACCTGGGCGCCGGCACCGGCAAGCTCACCACCCGGCTGGTCGAGCGTGGCCTGAACGTGGTGGCCGTCGACCCGATCGCCGAGATGCTCGAGGTGCTGGCGAAGTCGCTGCCGGAGACTCCGGCGCTGCTGGGCACCGCCGAGCAGATCCCGCTGCCCGACAACAGCGTCGACGCCGTGCTGGTGGCGCAGGCCTGGCATTGGTTCGAACCCGAGCGCGCCATCCCCGAGCTGATCCGGGTGCTGCGGCCGGGTGGCCGGCTGGGCCTGGTTTGGAACACCCGCGACGAGCGGCTGGGCTGGGTCAAGGAGCTCGGCGAGATCATCGGCCGCGAGGATGCCCGGGATGTGGTCGACGCCGGGGTGAGCCTGCCGGCGCCGTTCGGCGCGCTGGAGCATCACCAGGTGGAGTGGACCAACTACCTGACCCCGCAGGCGCTGATCGACCTGGTCGCCTCGCGCAGCTACTGCATCACCTCGCCGAACGCGGTGCGCAGCAAGACGCTGGATCAGGTCCGGCAGCTGCTGGCCACCCATCCGGCGCTGGCCGGGGCGGCCGGGCTTGCACTGCCCTACGTCACGGTGTGCATGCGGGCAACGCTGCACTGAGCCTGAACTCGCCTATTCTGGTGTCGGCTTCAATAACCGCACTGTGCACCAAGCGTGACCTGCCCGTGTCACCGGTGTGACCGCGCTGCTGCACTGTTGTTATCGACAGGCGGCGGCCACGCCGCCCGTACTGCAACTGATGGGGGACAGACATGGAGCACAACCGCGCGCGAACGGCGATACCGACAGTAACGGCGCTGACGGCCGCCGGCACGGTTTGGACGGGTCTGATCGCCTCCGTATGGCTGGCCGGGCCGGCGCAGGCGAGCCCGGTCGACACCTCATTCCTGTCAGACCTGACCAGCGCCGGCGTTCCGGTCGGTGACCCGGCCGCCACGACCGCGCTCGGCCAGTCGGTCTGCCCGACGCTGGCCGAGCCCGCTGGCAACGTCGCCTCGGTGGCGGCACCGGTCGCCGGCATGGCCGGCGGTCCCAACATGTCACCGGAGATGGCGCAGCTGTTCACCGAGATCGCGGTGCAGATCTACTGCCCGCAGATGCTGTCGCAGCTGGCCAGCGGCCAGGTGCCCGACCTGCCGCAGATCCCGGGAATGTCGGTCGGCATCCCCGGCCTGTCCGGCGGCATCCCGGCGATTCCGGCGATCCCCGCCTTCTAGCGCCTAGCTGGTCCCCAGCGGGTCGATGGTCGCGGCGGTGTAGAGCATCACCGTCGCGGCCGTCGTCATCGTGGCGAAGTCCAGCCCGCGGTCCCGCAGCACCAGCAACCCGGCCCGGTCCTCGGACAGCACCAGCCGCAACGCGGCGGCCACCCCGGTCCCGATCCCGATCAGCAGCGCGCCGCGGCGCCAGAAGTTGGCCCCGGCCAGCACGAACGCCGCGGTGAAGATCAGCCCGACGACCATGATCGGCCACTGAGCGGCGATCACCCGACGAACTCCGACGCGGGTCACAGCGCGCTTTCGACGCGTTCCACGACATTGGTCAGCAGGAACGCCCGGGTCAGCGGGCCCACCCCGCCCGGATTCGGTGACACGTGTCCGGCCACCTCCCAGACGTCCGGGTGCACGTCGCCGACCAGTCCGGCCTCGGTGCGGCTGACGCCGACGTCGACGATCGCCGCCCCCGGGCGCACCATGTCGGCGGTGAGCATGTGCGGTACCCCGACCGCCGCGACGATGATGTCGGCCTGGCGGGTCAGCGCCGGCAGGTCACGGGTTCCGGTGTGGCACAACGTCACCGTGGCGTTCTCCGAGCGGCGGGTCAGCAACAGTCCCAACGGGCGCCCGACCGTCACACCCCGGCCGATCACCACCACGTGGGCGCCGGCCAGCGGCACGTCGTAGCGGCGCAGCAGGTGCACGATCCCCCGCGGGGTGCACGGCAGCGCCGCCGGGGTGCCCAGCACCAGCCGGCCCAGGTTGGTCGGGTGCAGCCCGTCGGCGTCCTTGGCCGGGTCGACGCGTTCCAGTGCGGCGTTCTCATCGAGGTGGCGCGGCAGCGGCAGCTGCACGATGTAGCCGGTGCACCCCGGGTTGGCGTTCAGCTCGTCGATGGTGTCGTCGAGTTGAGCGGCGCTGACGTCGGCGGGCAGATCGCGGCGGATCGAGGTGATACCGACCTTGGCGCAGTCGGCGTGCTTGCCACGCACATAGGCGTGCGACCCCGGGTCGTCCCCGACCAAGATGGTGCCCAGTCCGGGCGTATGTCCTGCCTGCGCGAGCGCGTCCACCCGGGCTTTGAGATCGACGAAGATCTCGTCGCGCGTTGCCTTGCCGTCCAGCGTGATCGCACCCACGGGCGACATTCTCTCATCGGCCGTCACCCGGGTGCGTAGGCTGCCCGACATGTCTTCTTCTCACGACGTGTTCAGCCCCGCCAAGCTGGGTCCGATCACCCTGCGGAACCGGACCATCAAGGCGGCAACGTTTGAGAACCGCACGCCCGGCGCGCTGGTCTCCGATGACCTGATCGAGTACCACCGGGTGGTCGCCGCCGGCGGGGTCGGGATGACCACCGTCGCCTACTGCGCGGTCGCCCCCGGCGGCCGTACCTCCGGCGACGGGCTGTGGATGCGCCCGGAGGCGGTCGCGGGGCTGCGCCGGCTGGCCGACGCCATCCATGCCGAAGGTGCCGCGGTCAGCGCGCAGATCGGCCACGCCGGCCCGGTCGCCGACGCACGCTCCAACAAGGCCCGGGCGCTGGCGCCGGTGCGGTTCTTCAACCCGATCGGGATGCGTTTCGCCAAGAAGGCCGACCGCGACGACATCGCCGAAGTCACCAAGCAGCACGCCGACGCCGCCCGGTTCGCGCTCGACGCCGGCTTCGACGCCGTCGAGATCCACCTGGGTCACAACTACCTGGCCAGTTCGTTCCTTAGCCCGCTGATCAACCGGCGCTCCGATGAGTTCGGCGGCTCGCTGGCCAACCGCGCCAAGGTCGCCCGCGGGATCGTGCAGGCCGTCAGCGCAGCGGTGGGCGGGCAGATCGCGGTGACGGCGAAGCTGAGCATGGCCGACGGCGTGCGCGGCGGCATCAGCCTCGACGAATCGCTGACCACCGCCAAGTGGCTGCAGGACGACGGCGGCCTCGACGCTCTGGAACTGACCGCCGGCAGCTCCCTGGTCAACCCGATGTACCTGTTCCGCGGCGACGCCCCGGTCAAGGAGTTCGCCAAGGCCTTCAAGCCCCCGCTGAGCTGGGGGATGCGGATGACCGGCAACAAGTTTCTGCGGAACTACCCCTACCGCGACGCCTTCCTGCTCGAGGACGCCCGGTTGTTCCGCGCCGAATTGTCCATGCCGCTGATCCTGCTGGGCGGCATCACCAACCGCGAGACCATGGATCTGGCCATGTCGGAGGGGTTCGAGTTCGTCGCGATGGCCCGCGCTCTGCTGGCCGAACCCGACCTGATCAACAAGATCGCCGCCGACCCGGCGACCCGCTCGGAGTGCATCCACTGCAACCAGTGCATGCCGACGATCTATCGGCGCACCTACTGCCCGGTCACCGGTGCCCCGGATTCAGTGCACTGATTCGCTGCGCCGGTTCCCTGCGCTGATTGAGCACACCCTCGCGCTAAAGTTGATCCGATGAGTCACCCAGCCCCGCCGGTGCTGACCGTGCGCTACGACGGGTCGCAGGGCACGTTCTCCGCAGGCCACGACGTGGTCATCGGACGCGACCTGCGCGCCGACATCCGCATCCCGCACCCCTTGGTCTCCCGCGCCCACCTGCTGCTGCGCTTCGAGCAGGGGCGATGGCTGGGGATCGACAACGGCTCCCTGAACGGCATCTACGTCAACGGCCAGCGGCTGCCGGTCGTCGACATCCGCGACGGTGCGAGCATCAACCTGGGCAACCCGGACGGGCCCCGGGTGTCCTTCGAGGTGGGGCGGCACCAGGGGCAGGCCGGCCGGCCCCCGCAGACCGTCTCGATCCACGTTCCCCAGCCCGGTATCGCCCGCCCGCCACAGCAGAACTGGGCGGCCTCTCCCCCGCCTTCGCCGCACCCGACCGCGCAGTACCCGGACCCCCGCCAGCCCGCGCCCTATCGGCAAGGCCCGCCGCCGTTTCCGCAGCAGCCGCCCTACCCGGGCGCGGATTCCGCGCTGCGTCCCGGTTACCGGCCGCCGGCCCAGCCGCCGGTCGAGCCGTTCCCACCCCGGCAGCCCGCGACCCGGATGGCGCCGGTGGCCGCCAAACCGCCGGAGGCCGGCAATATCGCCACCCGGATGATCGACATCCTGCGGCCCGGGTCGGCTTCGCCGCCGCAGGCACCGGCCGGTGCGCTGACCATCGGCCGGTCCACCGACAACGACATCGTGATCTCCGACGTGCTGGCCTCCCGCCAGCACGCGATGCTGATCTCGACCCCGCTGGGCACCGAGATCCGCGACAGCCGAAGCATCAACGGAACGTTCGTCAACGGCGTCCGGATCGGCTCGGCGATCCTTACCGAGGGCGACGTTGTCACGATCGGCAACGTCGACCTGGAGTTCACCGGCGGAACCCTGCTGCGCCGCACCGAAGCCGCGTCGAAGTCCGGTGGGCTTGAAGTCCGCGACGTCTGCTTCGACGTCGAGGGCGGTAAGCGACTGCTCAACAACATCACGCTGACCGCGCGGCCGGGCACACTGACCGCGATCATCGGCGGTTCGGGTGCCGGTAAGACGACGCTGTCACGACTGATCGCCGGCTACACCAAGCCCACCAGCGGCACGGTCACCTTCGAGGGTCACAACATCCACACCGAGTACGCCTCGCTACGCAGCCGGATCGGGATGGTGCCGCAGGACGACGTGGTGCACCGGCAGCTCACCGTCAATCAGGCCCTGGGGTACGCCGCCGAGCTGCGGCTTCCGCCGGACAGCACCAAGGCCGACCGGGACCGGGCGGTGGCCCAGGTGCTCGAAGAGCTGGAGCTGACCAAGCACGCCGATACCCGGGTGGACAAGCTCTCCGGCGGTCAGCGCAAACGTGCATCGGTGGCCCTGGAGCTGTTGACCGGCCCGTCACTGCTGTTGCTCGACGAGCCGACCTCAGGCTTGGACCCGGCGCTGGACCGCCAGGTGATGCTGATGCTGCGCGGGCTGGCCGACGCCGGCCGCGTGGTCATGGTGGTCACCCACTCGGTGTCCTACCTGGATGTGTGCGACCAGATCCTGCTGGTGGCCCCCGGCGGCAAGACCGCGTTCAGCGGGCCGCCCAAAGAGGTGTTCGCGGCGATGGGCGCCGACAACTACGCCGACATCTTCGCCAACGTCGGCGCCGACCCCGACGAGGCCAACCGGCGGTTCCTGGCCCGCACCGGCAACGAGTCGGGCGCCGCGCATGTGCCGGCCACGCCGCCGGCCGACCTGGGCAGCCCGCCGCCGGAGAGTCTGCGAAAACAGCTGTCGACCATCGCACGACGCCAGGTCCGGCTGATCGTCTCCGACCGGGGCTATTCGATCTTCCTGGGGATACTGCCGTTCCTGGTCGGCGCGCTGTCGTTGACGGTCAAGGGCAAGCACGGGCTTCAGATGCCGGGGCTGGATGCACCCACCGAACCGCAGTACATCATGGTGCTGCTCAATCTCGGCGCGGTGTTCATGGGCACCGCGCTGACCATCCGTGACCTGATCGGTGAACGCCCGATCTTCAAACGAGAACAGGCGGTCGGCCTGTCGACCATTGCATATCTGCTGGCCAAGGTCGCGGTGTTCTGTGCGTTCGCGGTTGCCCAGTCGGCGATCGCGACCGCCATCGTGCTGCTGGGAAAGAAGGGGCCCAACCCGCCGGATCCGCTGTTCGGCAGTGCCAGCTTCGCGCTTTTCCTCACCGTGGCCGCCACCTGCGTGGCCTCGGCCATCCTCGGGCTGACGTTGTCGTCGCTGGCCAACTCCAACGAGCAGATCATGCCGATGCTGGTGGTCTCGATCATGTCGCAGCTGGTGCTCGGGGGCGGCATGATCCCGGTCACCGGGCGCCTGGGGCTCGATCAGGTGTCGTGGGTGACGCCCAGCCGGTGGGGCTATGCCGCGGGTGCCTCGACGATCGACTTCAACACCCTGCTGCACCACGACGACATGCCCAAGGGCTGTATGCCGCTGCCCACTGCCGCCAACCCCGAGCCGGCGGTGCCCGACGGCTGCACCCCGGCGGTCCAGGTCAAGCAGATCCCCCAGGACGGCCTGTGGAAACACAGCAAGGGCATCTGGTTCTTCGACATGGGGATGCTCGCGCTG
This sequence comes from Mycobacterium zoologicum, assembly GCF_020181635.2. NCBI lineage: Bacteria > Bacillati > Actinomycetota > Actinomycetes > Mycobacteriales > Mycobacteriaceae > Mycobacterium > Mycobacterium zoologicum. The sequence goes on from NZ_JAYJJS010000017.1 coordinate 50,505, forward strand.
CTGTCGGTGTTCTACACCACTGTGGTGTGGTGGAAGATCCGGCTCAAGCGCTGAGCTCAGCGTTCACCCCGCGCGTCGCTCAACCGGGTGTTGCCAGGCTGTCCAGGGCGTACTCGCTGATCGCGATCAGCGCATCGCGGGCCGAACGCCGGTCGCGCGCATCGACGGCGATCACCGGGATGTGCTCCGGCAACGCCAGCGCCTTGCGCACCGCGGAGGCGGGATAGCGTGGCGCACCGTCGAATTCGTTGACCGCGATCAGAAACGGCAGATTGCGGTGCTCGAAGAAGTCGACCGCGGCGAAGCTGTCCTGCAGTCTGCGGCAGTCGGCCAGGATGATCGCGCCGATCGCCCCGCGCACCAGGTCGTCCCACATGAACCAGAAACGCCGCTGGCCGGGCGTGCCGAACAGGTAGAGCACCAGATCGTCTGCCAGGGTGATGCGGCCGAAATCCATTGCCACCGTGGTGGTTCGCTTGTCCGGCGTGGACTCCAGGGTGTCGACGGCCGCCGAGGCGTCGGTGACCAGTGCTTCGGTTCGCAGCGGCATGATCTCCGAGACGGCGCCGACGAACGTGGTCTTGCCGACCCCGAACCCGCCCGCGATCACGATCTTGGTCGAGGTGGCGTCGCGGCTAGCCGAGCGCTCGTAGGCCACGGAGCGTCCTTCCTATCAGTTCACGGCGTTCGTCCCCGGTGGACTTCTCGGTCAGCGTCGGGCGCACCCGAAGGAATCCCGAACTGACCAGATCGCCCACCAGCACCCGGGCGACGCCCAGCGGCAGGTCGAGGCGCGCGGAGATCTCGGCGATCGACGGCCCCACCTGGCACAGTTCGACGATTCGGCCGCGCGGGTCGCTGACCGGCCACTGGTTGGGCTGGGCGCGCCGCTCGGTCTGCACCGGCGCCTCCAGCGGAAGGCTGACGTCGGTGTGGGTCCGGCCGGCGGTCAGCGTGTAGGGCCGAACCAGGCTGGCCTCAATCTCCGGCTGCTCGGGAATATCCATCACCATTCACCGGCGCCTCACGGTCGACCACCCGGCGCCGAAGCCGACCGGCGCATGGACTGCACCACCGCGCCGACCCGCTCCACCAGAACCGCCATCTCGTAGCCGATCTGGCCGATGTCGCAGGAGGAACCCGCCAGCGCGGCCAGGTGCGAGCCGTCGCCGACCCGCATCAGCAGCAGGTAGCCGTTCTCCATCTCCACCACCGATTGCAGCACCCGGCCGCCTTCGAACAACTGGGCGGCGCCTGAGGCCAGGCTGGCCAGTCCGGACGCCACTGCGGCCAGCTGATCGGCCCGATCCCGGGGCAGGTGTTGACTGGCAGCCACCGTCAGGCCGTCGACCGAGACCAGCACCGCGTGCGACACCCCGGGTACGTCACGGGCGAAGGTGGAAACCAGCCAGTCCAATGAGCCCTCGGGGCTACGCCGCTGGTCATTGTTGTCAGTGGGGAAAGTCATTGCTGCTCAGATCCCTGGTCGGTGTAGAGGCCGTTCTCCCGGGCATGCGATCTCGCAGCCCGCACGCCACCGAAGTGGCTACTCATCGAGGCGCGGATTGCCGCGGGATCCCGTTCCGGTGCCTCGTGGGCGGGCCGGTGGGGTTCGCCGTTGGATGCTACCGGTTCGTCGGTGTCGTCACGGCGCGTCGGGGTATCGGAGTCCACGTCCCGCGGTGGGTCGTCGGGTTCGGCCGAGCCCGGCACCAGCCGAGCACCGGGCTCGCGGACCGGCAGGCCGTGCTCGGTGTGCGCGACGACCGGCACGTTCTCCACCTCGGCGGCCACCGACCAGCCGCGGTCCCACACCGACTGCCAGTCCAGGTCGGCGCGCAGGCCCGGCTCGTTCGGGTCGTTGGCCAACGACTCGGAGAGCATCAGTTGGTAGATGGTGCCGGTGTCGGGTTCGGCCTCCGAACCGGTGTCGGGTTCGAGGTCGCCTTCGAGGCCTCGAACGGCACGCTCTCTGGCCCCGAAGTATGCCGAAGTGTCTGCGGGAGAATATTTTTCGACAGCCGGCTCGACTTCGGGCTCGGGTTGCGGGGCGGGCTGTCGATCGTGCACCCACTGTTGCGGCTGTTCGGCGGGCGCGCCGGTGATTCCGCTGGAACCCGGGGTACGACGGGGCAGCAGCGTGACGACGGGGCCCGCGCCGGTGTCCCAGGCTTCTGGCGGCTCCCGGTGCTGCTCGGGCTGGGCTTGCTCGGGCTGGGCTTGCAGCTGCACCGGCGGGGCCACCGGAGCCACCGGGGGGGTCATGTCGACCGCCGGCCACTGCGTCGGCGCAGGTTCCTCTTCGGCCGGAGCGGTCGTCAGCAGGTGCGGCGGCAGATAGATCTCGGCGGTGATCCCCCGCGACCCCTGCGACGCCGGGAACAGCCGAACTTCGATCCCGTGGCGGTGCGCCAGCCGGGAGATCACGAACAGGCCCATGTGCCGGGCGTTCTCCGGGCTGAACTCCCCCCCGGCCGCCAGTCGCATGTTGGCCATCCGGAGATCGGCGTCGGTCATCCCCAACCCGACGTCGACGACCTCGACCACCACACCGCCGTCGTTCTCGAATCCGGCGACCACCCGCACCGGCTCCGTCGGCGCCGAATACCGCAGGGCGTTGTCGATCAGTTCGGCGAGCAGGTGAATGGCGTCCGCCGCAGCCGGGCCGATCACGGTGATGTCGGGCACCAGGACGGTCTGCACCCGGTGATAGCCCTCCACCTCCGAGGCGGCGGCATTGATCAGGGTGGCCAGCGGCGTCGCCCGGCCGCGCTCGTGCGGCACCCGCGCCCCGGCCAGTACCAGCAGGTTCGCACCGTTGCGCCGCATCCGGGCCGCGAGGTGGTCCAGCCGGAACAGGCTCTCCAGCCGGTCCGGGTCGTCCTCGTTGCGCTCCAGGCGGTCGATGAGGGCCAGCTGCTGATCGACCAGCGACCGGTTGCGCCGCGACATCGTCTCGAACATCTCGTTGACCAGTCGCCGCAGCCGGGCCTCGTCACCGGCCAGCAGCAGCGCCTGGGCATGCAGTTCGTCGACAGCGTGGGCGACCTGGCCGACCTCCTCGGAGGTGTAGACCGGCAGTGGATCCGGGGCGCGTTCGTCCCCGGCGCGCACCCGTGCGATCTCGTGCTCGAGGTCGGTGTGGGCGACCTGCAACGCGCTGTCGCGCAGGGTACGCAGCGGCCGCACCAGTGAGCGCGCCACCAGGCCCACCACCACCAGCGTTGCGATGAATGCGGCCAGCGACAACGCGATGTCGCGGATCGCGGCGGCTCGCCGGTCGGCGGCGCGGTCCTCGAGTGCCTTGGTGACCGCCCCGGTGTTCTCGGTGATCACCCGGGCTGCGATCTGGTCGGTGGTGTGGATCGACTCGCGCAGCACCGGATTGTTGGGCAGCACCTGTTCGGGATCGGACATGATCGCCATCCGGGTCACCAGCTGCTGCTGCAGACTCTTGACGTCCGGGGAGTCGACGCCGAGCACCTCCGTCATCCCGAACAGCGTGGACGGCTCGGTGCCGGCCAGGGTCATCATTGAGCTGCGCAACTCCGGGTCGGGAAGCTCGCCGCCCCGGTTGACCAGCAGTTCCTGCATCATCATCTGGCCGCGGGCACCGACCGCCCGGCTCAGGCCCTCGGTCTGCGCCCGGATCCGCTCACTGTCCAGACGCACCGACCCGACGATGGCATCCTCGGCGGTCAGCAGGATCGGCGCGTAGCCGGTCACCTCTTCACGCAGGCCGACGCCGATCGCCGACACCGCATCCAGCAGGCCCTGGCCGCGCTCGATCAGCGTGCCCACCCCGGAGCGGACGTCGGTCGCCAGATCGGTGTGCGCCAGGCGGGACTGCAGCTCGAACATACGGTTCTCGAAGTTCTTCTTCGCACCTTCGGCGTCGCCGTCCGACGAGCTGGCCACCAACGCATCGCCCAGTGCCGACATGTAATTGGTGATCGCCGGGATCATCTCGGCGCGGTCGGCGACCAGCCGGAGCCGGTTGGCTTCGGTGAATTCACCCGACACCCGCAGTCCACCGAAGAATCCGGCCAGCAGCATCGGCAGCAACCCGATCGCCAGTACCTTCCACCGCACCGGCCAGTTGCGCACAGACCATCGCGAGGGACGCCTGCCCGCAACGACTTCCGGCTCGTCATCAGCTGGGTCGTCGGGAGCAGCGTCTACCCGATCCGGGTGGTCGAAGAGCGTCATCGCTCGGCGGTCGGCACACCGGCCGCTCGGCTGAATGTCACCGTCTGCGCCTCATTCATCGGATTTCCGGGGCGCCGCAACTCGTTTTGGCAGGGGGCGTGAATTGCGGCATGGCAATTCGACGAGTATGCCAGTCGGCCGCAGGCCTGACCAGAATATTTACTGAACAGAACACTTTTCGAGACCATCGCGTGTCTTGACGAACTCCGGTGGAGCAAACCGAGAAGCGGGCTGACATCATCGACAGATGATCAGGGTGCTGTTCTATTCGCCCCGCATTCCACCCAATACCGGCAATGCGATTCGGATGGTGGCGGCCACCGGCGCCCAGCTTCATCTGGTGGAACCTATGGGCTTTGATCTGTCCGAGCCGAAGCTGCGCAGAGCCGGGCTGGACTATCACGATCTGGCCTGGGTGCGGGTACACACGTCACTGCCGGCGGCGTGGGAGGCATTGGGCGTATCGAGTGGGGCCCGGGTGTTCGCGTTCACCGCGGGTGGGAAAACCCCGTATAACGAGGTGGCCTACTCCCCCGACGACGTGTTGATGTTCGGTCCCGAACCCACTGGTCTGGACGAGGCGACGCTGGCAGACCCGCACATCACCGCGCAGGTGCGAATCCCGATGCTGGCCGGGCGGCGGTCACTGAACCTGTCCAACGCCGCGGCGGTCGCGGTCTATGAGGCGTGGCGCCAGCAGGGGTTCGCCGGCGGGATCTAAGCCCCTGCCCTCCCCCTCTCCCGCGAGCGTGCAGAAGCGTCCGGTATGTCCCGAGGTGAGGGGGGACGTTTGTGCACCCTCGGCGAGAACAGTGGCGGGTTACCAGGTATCGAAGTGCACCACCTGGTCGGCCGGCAGCCGCTTGGCCGGCTTGAAGTCGGTGCCCTTGGTGTAGGCGATCGGGAACAGCCCGCCCTGGCTGTAGTCGTCGTAGGGGATGCCGAGCACCTCGGCGGCCTGGCGCTCGCCGTCCCCGAGCAGGTGCAACGTCGTCCAGCACGAACCCAGCCCGCGGTTGCGCAGCGCCAGGCAGTAGCTCCACGCCGCCGGGAACAGCGACGCCCAGAACGACGCGCTGAACCCCAGCGACCCCGTCTCCGGCTTGCCCTCCAGACACGGGATCATCAGCACCGGCACCTCCTGCAGGACCTCGGCCAGATACTTCGCCGAGCCGCTGACCAAGTCCATCCGCTCACTGCGCACGTCGCCCTGGCCGTAGTCGGGCCGCATCCGGTCCAGGTAGGGCAGGGCGTTGGCGCGGTAGATGTCGGCGATCGCCTGCTTGCGGACCGGGTCGGTGATGAACATCCACTGCCAACCCTGCGCGTTGGATCCGGTGGGTGCCTGCAGCGCGATCTCCAGGCACTCCATCAGCACCTCGCGCGGTACCGGTTTGTCCAGATCAAGTCGCTTGCGTACCGATCGGGTGGTGGTCAGTACTTCGTCGGCGGACAGGTTGAGGTTCATCTGTGCAGGCTAGCTGCTAATTCTGCTGGAGTTTCACTCCGCGCGATATCGCCGTGGTGCCCGCCTTCATCAGCAGGCGTTTGACCCGCTTGACGCCGGCTCCGGCGGTGGCGGCCAGCATCGACCGATCCGACGGGACGAAATCAAGCGGATCTCCCTCGCGCAGTTCCCCATTCCGGATAACTGTCCCGTAGACGCCGAGGCAATGATCGGTGTGTGCGGCGACGCTGCGGGTGATCTGCCGGTCGCGGCTCAACTCCCGCTGGGCGTGCGACGGCATCACGCAGCGGACGGTGGGCAGCAGTGGTTTGAGGGCGGCCAGCGGCGCGTGCAATGTGCCTCCACACCAATCGTTCTCCGGATGCCCGGCAGGGGTAGTAGTCGCGTCGACCAGGATCGTGGGACGAAAGCGCCGGACGTCGAAGTCGGAGCCGGGTGTCAGCCCGGTCATCGTGGCTAGGGTCTGCTCGGTGATCACGTGCACCGGATAGGCATCGACATAGCTGCCGACCGGCGTGATGTAGCGGCTCAGCTCGGCGAGTTTCTTGACCGGAAACATCGACAGATCCGGCAGCGGCTCGTCGGCGTCGAGGCCGAAGTAGTCATGCAGGTCAGCCGGGTTCGCCATCGTCCCGCGATACTGATCGCGGTCCTCGATCGGTGGCAACGGCCGCAGTTCGACGTCTCGGTCGAGGTAGGAGGAGAGCGCGGCGTGGACTTTCGGGTCGGAACTGGATATCTCGCTGCCGTCGGGAAATCCGATGAGTACCTCCGGCGCGTGGCCGGGTCCGGCTTCCGGTGGCGGCGGCAGTGCATACCGCGCTGTGCACAACAGCAGCCCCGCCAGGCGCTTGGCGCTGGTGGTGGCATTCTTCTCCAGGTCGCGGACCGCCCAGGTCCGGTCCGCGTGGAGGCCCAGTTTGCCGACCCCGGCGGCGGTGACGCGTTGTCCGGCCATGGATTTCACCGGGTAACGCCAGATTCCGCTGATTCGACCGGCCGTATACATGCTCTGCAGAGCTTAATCGGCCGGCGTCACCGGAAGTCCCGGGATCGCGACCCCACCGCCAACTCGAGGGCACCCAGCCGATCGGCCAGCACGGTGACCGCTCCGCTGGCGTTCTGCACCCGGCCACGGATCAGCATGGCCGCCGCGGTCTGCGCGAGCCGACGGTGTCGCGCCCACACCCCCGGCGTGCACAGCACGTTGACCATCCCGGTCTCGTCCTCGAGGTTGATGAACGTGACCCCGCGGGCGGTCGACGGCCGCTGCCGGTGTGTCACGGCCCCGGCCACCAGCACCCGGGTGCCGTCGGGGACGCCGGCCAACTGCTCGGCCGGGATGACCCCGGCGGCGTCGAGGTCGGCCCGCAGGAACTGGGTCGGGTAGCTGTCCGGGGAGACCCCGGTGGCCCACACGTCGGCGGCCGACAACTCGATCTCGCCCATCCCGGGCAGTGCCGGAGTGTGTGACGGCACCCCCACCCCGGGCAACCGGTCCGGCCGCTGGGCCGCCGCAGCCCCGGCCGTCCACAGCGCCTCACGACGCGACATGCCGAAGCCGCCGAACGCCCCGGCGGTGGCCAGCGCCTCGGCCTGCGAAGGCGAAAGCTGAACCCGGGCAGTCAGATCCAGCATCGACGCAAACGGCCCGTGCGCCTGGCGGTCGGCCACCATTCGCTCGGCCAGCTCCACACCGATACCGCGCACCGCACCCAGCCCGAGCCGGACCTGCATGCCGTCGTGTTCCAGCGTGGCGTGCGCCAGGCCGGCGTTGACGTCCGGCCCGTGCACCAAGACCCCGTGCCGGCGGGCGTCGGCGACCAGCGACTGCGGTGAATAGAAACCCATCGGCTGCGCCCGCAGCAGTGCTGCGCAGAACGCCGCCGGATGGTGCAGCTTGAACCAGGCCGAGTAGAACACCAGCGACGCGAAGCTCATCGCGTGACTCTCCGGAAACCCGTAATTGGCAAAGGCTTCCAGCTTCTCGTAGATCCGGTCCGCCACCGCTCCGGTGATGCCGTGGCACTGCGCCATGCCGTCGTAGAACCGGTCCCGCAACCGGCGCATCCGCTCCGGAGACCGCTTGGAGCCCATCGCCCGGCGCAACTGGTCGGCCTCGCCGGCGGTGAATCCGGCGCAGTCCACCGCCAGTGTCATCAGTTGTTCCTGAAACAGCGGCACTCCCAAGGTTTTCCGCAGCGCCCGCGCCATGCACGGATGTTCGTAGGCCACCGGGTCGATGCCGTTGCGGCGACGGATGTAGGGGTGCACCGATCCACCCTGTATCGGCCCGGGACGAATCAGTGCCACCTCCACCACCAGGTCGTAGAACACCCGCGGCCGCAACCGCGGCAGGGTGGCCATCTGCGCGCGCGACTCCACCTGGAACACCCCGACCGTGTCGGCGCGGGCCAACATCTCATAGACCGCCGCCTCCGACAGGTCGATCGCCGCCAGGTCCACCTCGATGCCCTTGTGCTGCGCCACCAGGTCGATCGCGTAGTGCAGCGCGGAGAGCATCCCCAGGCCCAACAGGTCGAACTTCACCAATCCGATTGCCGCACAGTCGTCTTTGTCCCACTGCAGCACGCTGCGGCCGGGCATCCGGGCCCACTCCACCGGGCACACGTCGGCGATCGGGCGGTCGCAGATCACCATGCCGCCGGAGTGGATACCCAGATGCCGGGGCAGGTCGGCGACCTGGGCGGCCAGCTCGATCACCGGGTCGGGGACACCGTCCAGCTCGGAACGATCAGCCGCCCCCCACCGGCTCAGCTGCTTACTCCAGGCGTCCTGCTGCCCGGGCGAGTACCCCAGCGCGCGGGCCATGTCCCGCACGGCGCTGCGGCCCCGGTAGGTGATGACGTTGGCAACCTGGGCGGCGTGGTCGCGGCCGTATTTGTCGTAGACGTACTGGATCACCTCTTCGCGGCGATCCGACTCGATGTCGATGTCGATGTCGGGTGGGCCGTCGCGCGCCGGCGACAGGAACCGTTCGAACAACAGCTCATTGGCCACCGGATCCACCGCGGTGACACCGAGGGCGTAACAGACCGCGGAATTGGCCGCCGACCCCCGGCCCTGGCACAGGATGTCACTGCGCCGGCAGAACCGGGTGATGTCGTGCACCACCAGGAAATAGCCTGGAAAGCCCAGCTGGGCAATGACTTCCAGCTCACGCTCGATCTGCGTATAAGCGGCCTGTGCGCGTTCGGGCGGGCCGTAGCGCTCCATGGCTCCGGCCAGCGCCAGGCGCCGAAGCCAACTGTCCTCGGTGTGTCCGTCGGGAACGGCAAACGGCGGCAGCCGCGGGGCGATCAGCGCCAGCGAGAACGCACACTGCTCGCCGAGTTCGGCCGCCGCCGGCACCGCCGCCGGGTACGGCGCGAACAGCCGGGCCATCTCCGCACCGGAACGCAGATGCGCACCGCCCAGCGGGGCGAGCCGGCCGGCGGCGGAGTCCAGCGACTGACGTGCCCGCACCGCACCCAGCGCCATCGCCAACCGGCCCCGATCCGGCCGGGCGAAGTGGGCGCCGGTGGTGGCCACCAACCCCACCCCGAACCGGGGCGCCAGTGCGGCCAGCGCCGCGTTGCGCTCGTCGTCGCAGGGATCGCCGTGCCGGGTCAGCTCCACGCTGACCCGCCCGGCGCCGAACCGGTCCACCAGGTCGGCCAACGCGCCGGCCGCCGCGTCCGGGCCGCCGGTGGCCAGCGCGTGGCGGACGTGACCTTTGCGGCACCCGGTCAGAATGTGCCAGTGCCCGCCGGCCGCGTCGGTCAATGCGTCCAGGTCGAAACGCGGCCTGCCCTTCTCGCCGGCCAGGTGCGCGGCGGCGATCTGCCGCGACAGCCGCCGATAGCCCTCCGGGCCGCGGGCCAGCACCAGCAGATGCGGCCCGGGCGGGTCGGGCCCCTCGGTGCGCGCAACCTGCCCCAGCGACAGCTCGGCGCCGAAGACGGTGCCGATCTCCAGTTCCTTGGCGGCCTCGGCGAACCGCACCACCCCGTACAGGCCGTTGTGGTCGGTCAGCGCGATGGCCCGCAGGCCCAGCCTGACGGCCTCGGCGACCAGCTCCTGCGGGGTGCTGGCCCCGTCCAAGAAGCTGTACGCCGAGTGCGCGTGCAGCTCGGCGTAGGGCACAACCAGGGAAGGCGGCCGATACTGTTCGCGTTGCGGTGGGGCCGACGGGGCGCGATCTGCCGACACACCGGCCGACACACCGGTGTGACGAGGCTTACCATCTAGAACACGTTCCATTTCCGCCCAGCTCGGCGGCCCGTAACCCCAACTCACACCCCCCAATTTATCGAACATGTGTGCGATATGCTTGAAGTTGGGTGTCGAGAAGAACTTTGATGCACTAATCTGTGTCAGATTCGGCACACCACCTCGAAAGGCATTCTTGATGTTCGGCCTTGTCAAACGTGCGTGGTTACCGCTGCTCATCGTGCTTGTCCTGCTGGTGGGAGGATTCGTCGTGCAGCGGGTTCGCGGTTATTTCGGCGCCGACGACAGCGGCAGCAGCGCCGCCCCGTTCGAGGACACCAAGCCGTTTCACCCCAAGGTCGTGGTCTACGACATCTTCAGCCCGGATGGGACCTACGCCGACATCAACTACCTAGACCTCGACGCCACCCCGCAGCGGGTCGACGGCGCCGGCCTGCCGTGGTCACTGACCCTGTCGACCACCAACCCGGCGGTGAGCCCCAATATCGTCGCCCAGGGTGACGGCGCCACCATCGGTTGCCGAGTCACCATCGACGGCGTGGTCAAAGACGAACGAATCGCCACCGGCCCGGTGAGCGCCCAGACCTTCTGCATTGTGAAATCCGCATGAGCAAACACACCGGCCCCGATGCCGACGCCCCGACCGACACGCTGACGGTGTCCCCACAGCCCAAGCGCGGCGGCATCCCGGCGTGGATCCGCCGGCTGGCGGTACCGATCATCCTGGTCTGGCTCGGGCTCACCGTGCTGGTGAATGTCATCGTGCCGCAGCTCGACGAAGTCGGGAAGATGCGCGCGGTGTCGATGGCCCCCAAGGACGCTCCGTCGATGGTCGCGATGATGCGCATCGGCAAGACCTTCGAGGAGTTCAAGTCCGACAGCTCGGCGATGGTGGTGATCGAGGGCGACCAGCCACTCGGTGACGCGGCACACGACTACTACGACGAACTGGTCAAGAAATTCACCGCCGACCACACCCACGTCGAGCACATCCAGGACTTCTGGAGTGACCCGCTGACCGCGGCCGGCTCGCAGAGCCCGGACGGCAAGGCCGCCTACGTGCAGGTGTACCTGGCCGGCAACATGGGCGAGACGCTGGCCAACGAGTCGGTCGAGGCCGTCCAGAAGATCATCGCCGATACCCCGGCCCCCGAGGGGGTGCACGCCTACGTCACCGGTGGGGCCGCACTCAACGCCGATCAGCACATCGCCGGCGACAAGAGCCTCAAGATCATCACCGCACTGACGTTCGTCGTGATCATCACGATGCTGCTGTCCATCTACCGATCGATCGGCACGGTGCTGCTGGTGCTGGGCATGGTGGTCTTCGAGCTGAGCGCCGCCCGCGGCGTGGTGGCCGTCCTCGGCTTCTACAACATCATCGGCCTGTCGACGTTCGCGGTGAACCTGCTGGTGACACTGGCCATCGCCGCCTCGACGGACTATGCGATCTTCCTGCTGGGCCGCTATCAGGAGGCGCGAGCGCTCGGCGAGGACAAGGAGTCGGCGTTCCACACCATGTATCACGGCACCGCGCACGTGATCCTGGGATCGGGCCTGACCATCGCCGGAGCAACCTTCTGTCTGCACTTCACCCGGCTGCCCTATTTCCGGTCGCTGGGCATTCCGCTGGCGATCGGCATGCTGGTCGTGGTCGTCGCCGCGCTCACCTTCGGCTCCGCGGTGGTGGCGGTGGCCAGCCGCTTCGGCATGCTGGAACCCAAGCGGGCCATGCGGATTCGTACCTGGCGGCGGATCGGCGCGATGATCGTGCGCTGGCCCGGGCCGGTGCTGGTGGCCACCACGGCGGTCTGTCTGGTCGGACTGCTCACCCTGCCGGGGTATGAGACCAACTACAACGACCGGATGTACCTGCCGGACTACGTGCCGGCCAACATCGGCTACGCCGCCGCGGACCGGCACTTCTCCCAGGCCCGGATGAACCCCGAGCTGCTGATGATCGAGACCGATCACGACATGCGCAACCCGGCCGACTTCCTGGTCATCAACCGGATCGCCAAACGAGTCTTCGAGGTGCCGGGCATCGGGCGGGTGCAGACCATCACCCGGCCGCTGGGCACGCCGATCGAGCACACCACGATCCCGTTCGCGATCAGCATGCAGGGCACCACCCAGCAGCTGAACATGAAGTACCAGCTCGACAGCATGAAGAAGATGCTGAAAATGGCCGAGGACATGAAGGTCTCCGTCGACAGCATGAAGGCGATGCTCGAAGTCACCCGCGAGATGTCTGCGACCACCCACAGCATGGCCACCAAGATGCACAAGATGCTCGCCGACATCCAGAACATGCGCGACGAGATGGCCGACTTCGACGACATGTGGCGGCCGATGCGCAGCTACTTCTATTGGGAGCCACACTGTTTCGACATCCCGATCTGCCACTCGATCCGGTCGATCTTCGACCTGATGGACGGCATCGACCAGATGACCGAGGATTTCGAGCTGGTGTTACCCGACATCGACAACCTCGACCGGTTGATGCCGCGGATGCTCGAGATCATGCCGCCGATGATCAAGACCATGGAAAACATGCAGAAGACCCAGCTGGAGATGCAGGCCTCCCAGGAGGGCATGCAGCTGCAGATGCAAAAGATGATCGAGGGCCAGAACGCCATGGGCAAGGCGTTCGACGACTCCAAGAACGACGACTCGTTCTACCTGCCGCCCGAGGCGTTCGACAACCCCGACTTCAAGCGCGGCATGAAGATGTTCCTGTCGCCCGACGGGCATGCGGTGCGGTTCATCATCAGCCACGAAGGCGACCCGATGTCCCCGGAGGGCGTCAGCCACATCGCGCCGATCAAGCACGCCGTGCACGAGGCGCTCAAGGGGACCCCACTGGAGGGCTCCAAGGTCTACCTGGCCGGCACCGCGGCCATGTTCAAAGACATGAAGGACGGCTCCGCCTGGGACCTGATCATCGCCGGCATCGCGTCGCTGTGCCTGATCTTCATCATCATGCTGCTGATCACCCGCGCCGTGGTGGCCTCGGCGGTGATCGTCGGCACCGTGCTGCTGTCGCTGGGCACCTCGTTCGGCATCTCGGTGCTGATCTGGCAGCACATCATCGGCCTGCACCTGCACTGGATGGTGCTGGCGATGTCGGTGATCATCCTGCTGGCGGTCGGTTCGGACTACAACCTGCTGCTGGTCTCCCGGATGAAGGAGGAGCTGCACGGCGGGCTCAAGACCGGCATCATCCGTGCCATGGGCGGCAGTGGCTCCGTCGTCACCTCGGCGGGCCTGGTGTTCGCGTTCACGATGATGTCGATGATGGTCTCCGACCTGAAGGTGATCGGCCAGGTGGGCTCCACCATCGGCCTGGGCCTGCTGATCGACACGTTGGTGATCCGGTCGTTCATGACGCCGTCGATCGCCGCGCTGCTGGGACGTTGGTTCTGGTGGCCACAGCGGGTGTGGATCAGGCCGAGTCCCGCTGCGCAGCAGGCGGCTTCGCTGCCGGCGAGCGACCAGGTACCCGTCGGCTGACGGTTGTCGGCCTCATGAGGCCGGGCGCACCACCAGCACCGGCGCATGCGCCGACTGCACCACCGCCAGGCTGACCGAACCCAGCAGCATTCCGGTGAAGCCGCCGCGACCGTGACTGCCCACCACCACCAGCTGGGCCTCCTGCGATCGCTCGATGAGTTGATCGGCCGGCCGGTCACCGACCACCACCCGACGCACGGTGACATCCGGGTAGCGCTCATGCCAGCCGGCCAGCCGCTCGGCCAGCGCTAGTTCGCCGTCGGAAGCCATTGCGGCCGTGTCGATTCCGGGGAAGTCGAGCATCCCGGTGTCATGCCAGGCGTACACCGCCACCAGCTCCACACCGCGCAGCGACGCCTCTTCGAAAGCCAGCGCCGTCGCGGCCTCCGACACCGGGGAGCCGTCGATACCGACCACCACCGGTGCCTCGGGGGGACATGGATGCCCCTCGTGGATGACCGCAACCGGGCAGTGCGCATGCCGCACCAGTGACGAGCTGACCGACCCGAGCAGGCTGCGCCGCAACCGGCCGTGTCCACGGGACCCGACCACCAGCCGGATCGCCTCACGGCTCATGTCCACCAACGTCGGCACCGTCGAGCCGACGACGGTCTGCGCCTCGATCGACTGCTCGGGGACCAGCGCCTCGGCGCGGCTGACCGCATCGCGCAGGTAGCGTTCGCCCTGTTCGCGCTGCCACTCGGTGTAACCGGGCGGCATCGGCGTCTCGGGAAACGTCATCACCACCTGCGGCGCCAGCACATGAATCAGACCCAGCGGCATGTTGTGCAGGGCGGCGGTGCGCGCCGCCCACTCGACCGCCGCGACCGACGACGGCGATCCGTCCACACCGACCAGGATTGCGGGCTTCATGCCTCCACGCTAATGGTGTGACACCGTGGTGGCTATGTCCGCCATGCCCGTCACGATCGACCCCCGTCGCCACGACGCCGTGCTGTTCTGTCTCGCTGGTGGCGTACCGGCGGCACTCGCCGAGAAGTTGCAGCGGGCCGGCGTGCGCGTCGCGCCGGTGTCGGCCAGTTCGGACCTGCGGCCCGCCGCCGCCCGGTTGGCTGTGCTTCCGGGTCGGTGCGTGGTGGTGACCGACGCCGGGCCGTGTGCAATCGATGCGCGCAGCGCCGGATTCGCATGGGTGATCGGGGTGGGGTGCGACGACGGGGACGTTCGCGTGGATGCCGCGGACCGGATTGCGGTGCGTACCGGGGACCGGCCGATGTCAGCATTGCCGAATGCGACGACCGCGCTGACGAAGCTCTCCCACCCGGCGGTTTTCTTCGACTTCGACGGCACCCTGTCGGACATCGTCGATGATCCGGGTGCGGCCCGGCCGGTGGACGGTGCAGTGGATGCGTTGTCCGCGTTGGCCGCTCGGTGTCCGGTGGCGGTGCTGTCCGGTCGCGACCTGGCCGACGTGCGGGCGCGGGTGGGCCTGGACGGGATCTGGTACGCCGGCAGTCACGGCTTTGAGATGACCGGGCCGGACGGCACCCATCACCAGAACGACGCCGCCACGAGCGCGGTGCTCCTGCTGTCGGCCGCGGCCGGTTCTCTGCACGATCAGCTGGGCGCGATCCCGGGAGTCATGGTGGAGCACAAGCGGTATGCCGTCGCGGTGCACTACCGCAATGCGGCCCGGGATCGGGTCGGCGAGGTGCTGGCCGCGGTGCGCGACACGGGCCGGCGTCGTGGCCTGCGGGTCACCACCGGCCGCGAGGTGATCGAGCTGCGCCCGGAGATCGATTGGGACAAGGGCCGCACACTGCGCTGGATACTGGACCGGTTGGCCGGAGACGGCCCGGTGACGCCCGTCTTTCTCGGCGACGACATCACCGACGAGGACGCCTTCGATGCGGTGAACGAAGTGGCGGGTGTCGGGATCATCGTGCGGCACAACGACGATGGCGATCGCGCCACCGCCGCCAGATACGCACTGGACAGTCCGGCGCAGGTGGCCGAGTTCACCGCTCGGCTGGCCGACCGGCTCGCGGAGTAGCGGCTGGGGACTTCCGCCCCTTCTCTGGCAGTGGCGCGCCTGATCGGATGGGGTCATGGACGCCTACACCGCCGCTGAGACCGCGCAGATCGGCAGCGAGTACCTGGAGTTCCCCGAGCTCGACGACCGAGACTTCCAGAGGCTCGCCCACGCTCGTGTCGGCAAGCTCACCAAGATGTTCATGCCGTCGAACCATCCGCCGGTGGTGGAGCTGATGGTGTCGATCTGGGTCGACGGCCTGGCCACCGGACTGCGGATGGCCAAAGAGGACGCCTAGCAACGAACCCGGTTAGGGCTCGTCGTCGTCCTCGTCGCCGGAATCGTTTTCCCGTGAATCCAGTGCCAACTGGGGCAGAAATGGACTGCTCAGGCCCGGTACTCCACTGAACCGTCGTCAAGCACCACTCGGGCGTTGGTGCCGTCGGGACCGGAAGCCTCGGTGCGGAACACCGCCTTACCCGGCTCGGTGCGCCAGATCGAGGTAGTCAGCGTCTCCCCCGGGAACACCGGGTCGGTGAACCGCGCCGCGATCGCGCTGATCCGGCCGGCGTCGCCGCCACCGAGTTCGGCGACCAGCGCCCGCCCGGCGAATCCGTAGGTGCACAGCCCGTGCAGGATCGGCCGGGGGAATCCGGCCAGCGTGGTGGCGAACCACGGGTCGCTGTGCAACGGATTGCGGTCGCCGGAGAGCCGGTAGAGCAGTGCCTGATCCTCCCGCGTCGGGTACGCGGTGCGCGAATCCGGTTGCGTCTCAGGGATCTCCGGGGCCACCGCACGCTGTCCCGGCTCGCCGCCGAAGCCACCGGCCTTGCGGATCACCACCGTCACCAGCGTCTCGACCAGCGGCTGCGCGGTCTTGGGGTCGCTGCCGCGCGCCCGCAGCATCACGATGGCGTTCTTGCCCTCGCCCTTGTCCTGGATGTCGGCCACCTCGGCGACCACCTGCAGGCTTCCGGCGGCGGGCAACGGCGCGAACAGTCGCACCTCCTGCGAACCGTGCAGCAGCAGCGCCGGGTTGAAGGTGCCGATCTTGCCGGCGGCGGCAAACCCCAGGCAACAGATGACGGCGTAGGTGGGCAGCACCTGCTGAGCGATGTCGTGACTGTTCTCGGTGGTGAAGGCCAGATCGGCGGTGCCGGCTCCGACCCCGAGCGCGTACAGCATGGTGTCGCGGTCGGTCCACTCGACCAGAACGGGATCGGTGGTCACGCCGATGGCTGTCGGGTCCAGTGCCATGAGGTCTCCTATTCGGGCCGGGGATCACGACCATTTCAGCAGAACCCGCTCCGATCGCACCATGAACACGGCAGGCTGTCGCCATGGGGAATTTGGGTAGACGCTTCGGGGCCGTACTCGCAATGACAGCGGCCGCACTGGCCGCGGTTCTGGTACTCGGAGGCTGTTCGGGGCCACCGCAGCCCCGCACCATCACCCTGACACTGATCCGTCACGCCGAGTCCGAGGCCAACGCGGCCGGCGTCCTCGACACCTCGGTGCCCGGCCCGGGCCTGACCGAGAAGGGCCGTGCGCAGGCGGAGGAGCTCTCGAAACAGCTCTCGCACAACCACTTCGACGGCGTCTTCGCCTCCTCGATGGCCCGCAGCCAGCAGTCCGCCGCCCCGCTGGCCCGCGAGTTGGGCCTGCAGGTGCAGGTCCTGCCCGGCCTGCAGGAGATCGGTGCCGGCTGGTTCGACGACAAAGCCGTGGCGATTGTCGGCACGCCATATCTGCTCGCGCCGATGGCCTGGATCCGCGGTGATCGGACCGCCGCCATCCCCGGCTCGATCGACGGCAACCAGTTCAACGAGGAGTTCAGCGCCGCGGTGCAGCAGATCTACGCGACCGGTGACAAACTGCCGGTGGCCTTCACGCA
This sequence comes from Mycobacterium zoologicum, assembly GCF_020181635.2. Lineage (NCBI taxonomy): Bacteria > Bacillati > Actinomycetota > Actinomycetes > Mycobacteriales > Mycobacteriaceae > Mycobacterium > Mycobacterium zoologicum. Next base: position 67,815 of record NZ_JAYJJS010000017.1, read on the forward strand.
CGGGGCGTCGATCATGACGTGGACGCTGATGAACGTCAAGAATGCCCGCGACGAGCTGATGACCGACCACCCGCTGCCCAACAACGGCCGGGTGGTGCTCACCGGAAGCCCGGGCACCGGCTGGAAACTGGTGGACTGGGACGGAATTCGCGCGTTCTGATCCGCCCTCGCCGCCCGGTTGACGTGTCCTGTTGACGTGGCGGCCGTGAGCGACCACGATGTCCGCATGCGTTATGTCGTTACCGGCGGTACCGGGTTTATTGGACGACGGGCGGTGGCCCGGATTCTGGAGCACAGTCCCGACGCGCAGGTGTGGGTGCTGGTGCGGCGCGCGTCGCTGGGCCGCTTCGAGGCCCTGGCCTCGCAGAACGGTCAAGCGTGGGGCGAGCGGGTAAAGCCGCTGGTCGGCGACCTGACGGCGGAGAACCTGGGGCTCAGCGACGCCGACATCGCCGAACTCGGCGACATCGATCACGTGCTGCACTGCGCGGCGATCTACGACATCACCGCGGGTGCGGCCGAGCAGCAGGCGACTAATGTCGAGGGCACCCGCGCGGTGATCGGGCTAGCGAAGCGCCTGGATGCCACCTTGTCGCACGTGTCGTCGATCGCGGTGGCCGGCGACTACCACGGCGAGTTCACCGAAGATGACTTCGACATCGGCCAGGGGTTGCCCACCCCGTACCACCAGACCAAGTTCGAGGCCGAACAGCTGGTGCGCTCGACGCCGGGACTGCGGTACCGGGTGTACCGGCCGGCGGTGGTGGTGGGCGATTCGCGCACCGGTGAGATGGACAAGGTCGACGGGCCGTACTACTTCTTCCCGCTGCTGGCCAAGCTCGCAGCGCTGCCCGGGCTCACCCCGATGGCCCTGCCCGACACCGGGCGCACCAACGTCGTCCCGGTCGACTACGTGGTCGACGCGCTGGTGGAGCTGATGCACGCCGACGGGTACGACGGGCGCACCTTCCACCTGACCTCGCCGAAATCCATCGGGCTGCCCGACATCTACCGGGCCGTCGCGCGCGAGGCCGGACTGCCGCGACTGCGCGCCAAGCTGCCGGGCGCGCTGGCCGCCCCGGTGCTCAACGTCGGCGGACGGGCGCGGGTGTGGCGCAACATGATCGCCACCCAACTGGGGCTGCCCGCCGAGGTGCTCGACCTGGTGAACCTGCGGCCGACGTTCATCGCCGACGCCACCCGGGCCGCACTGAAGGGGACCGTCGAGCTTCCCGACTTCGCCGACTACGCGCCGGGGCTGTGGCGCTACTGGGCGACGCACCTCGATCCCGACCGCGCCCGCCGCGACGACCCGGCCGGGCCGCTGGTGGGTCGGCACGTCGTGATCACCGGGGCGTCCAGCGGCATCGGCCGGGCCTCGGCGATCGCCGTCGCGCGGCGCGGCGGTGTGGTCTTCGCGCTGGCCCGCAGCGGTTCCGCGCTCGACGAGCTGGTGGCTGAGATCCGCGCCGAAGGCGGGCAGGCCCACGCGTTCACCTGCGATGTCACCGATTCGGCGTCGGTGGAGCACACCATCAAGGACATCCTGGGCCGGTTCGGCCACGTCGACTACCTGGTGAACAACGCCGGCCGGTCGATCCGCCGCTCGGTGACCGGCTCCACCGACCGGCTGCACGACTACGAGCGCACGATGGCGGTCAACTACTTCGGCGCGGTGCGGATGGTGCTGGCGCTGCTGCCGCACTGGCGAGAACGCCGATTCGGGCATGTCGTCAACGTCTCCAGCGAGGGAGTGCTGGCGCACAGCCCGAAGTACAGCGCGTACGTGCCGACCAAGGCGGCGCTGGATGCGTTCGCCGATGTGGTGTCCACCGAGACGCTGTCGGACCACATCACGTTCACCACCATCCACATGCCGCTGGTAGCCACTCCGATGATCACGCCGTCGAAAAAGCTGCTCCCGGTCGGGGCGATCAGTGCCGAGCACGCCGCGGCCATGGTGGTGCGCGGCCTGGTCGAGAAGCCGGACCGGATCGACACCCCGTTGGGCACGCTGGCCGAGGCCGGTAACTACGTCACCCCCGGGCTGGCCCGCCGGATGCTGCACCAGGTCTACCTCGGTTACCCGGACTCGGCCGCCGCGCGCGGCGTGGAGCCGGCCGAACCCGTTGCGGTGCAATCTGTCCGGCGTCGCCCGAAGCGGCCGTCCCGGACGATCCCCCGAGTGCGGGTGCCCCGGCCACTCAAGCGGGCGGTGCGGCTGGTGCCGGGCGTGTACTGGTGACCTGACTGGCCGGGATCGCTTGCACCGGATTCAGGCACTCGTCAAGCGGCGTGCCATGGATCGACCACGTCGATGCCCGTCTCGGTGAAGTCGGCGACGTTGCGCGTGGCCACGCCGGCGCTCCATTGCCGGCAGATTGCGGCAATCTGCGCATCGGCCATACTGATGGGCCGCCCGGACCGCTCCCTGGATGCAACGATATCCGCGTACTGGATGGCTGCCGGCGCATCGAAGGGCAGTACCTGATCGGCGAAATCATCGGCCAGTAGCGCGCGGACTTTTACCGATAACCGCTCTTTGCGGCGACTCGCGGGCAACCGCGCGACGCCGTACATCAATTCGGCAGCAGTCACCACGGTCACGAACACATCGGCTGCGTCGAATGCGTCGACCCACCGAACAACTTCGAGCGGTGGCGACTTTCGCATCAACTCAGATATGACATTGGTGTCGAGAACGATCATCTGCCGAACTCCGCGGCTCGCGGGCGCTCGACGCGAGGCGGCGGTTCGATTTCGGCGTTCTCGTCGAAGAAACGCTGCCGAATCCGGGTCCCCATCCCTTGATCCGACGACGGACGCGTCAGCACGGTGCGCAGGATCTCCCGCACTTCGGCTTCCATCGACCGACCCCGTTGCGCCGCGCGCACCCGCAATGCTGCTTTGAGTTCGTCATCGAAGTCACGAATCGTCAGGGTCGCCATCTTCACCTCCAAAGCCGGCGATGAATGCATTGACTGCAATGCTAGCTTCTTGCGCCGATCAATGCGGTCGCCCTCGTCACTCATAGCTGCCCTCCAAGTACCAGCACCGCAACCGGTAGCACAGCAGCAGCGCCCGCCCCGGGGCACCGGCCGGGATGTCCAGCAGCGCCTGCACCCGAGCGGTGCGTCCCGATCCCGGCCCCTCCCGCTGCGGGTCCCACCACCGTTCGTCGACCGGCCAGGGCCCGGCCCACCAGCGCAGCCGCTCGTCACGGCCCCGGGCGACCAGCCATGCCGGGTCGGCGGTGAACAGTCCCCGGCCGGTGATTCGGATCGGATTGCGTTCGGCGTCAAGCAATTCCACCGGATCATCGAGCAGCACCGACGGCGCCGGCTCGGGCAGCCGGCCGGGCCACGGCTGACGCGGGTCGGCCAGCGGCACCGGCTCGTCCCCCAGCGGGGTCAAGGTGATGCGCTCGGCCGGGCCGCGGCCACCGGAGAGCACCGGCACCCGCACCGCCTCGGGGCCGAGCAGACCCTGCACCCGCACCAGCGCCCGGCGAGCACGCAGCCGGTCCTCTTCGCCGAGCCCACCCCATAGTGGCAGCTGCAGCGCCTCGGTCGCCGAGAGCACCTCCACCGGCTGCAGCCGCAGCAGCGTCACCGGGCCGGTGGGGCGATCGGAAGCGACGCGGCTGTTGAGCCAGCCGTCCAGTTGCCAGCGCACCCGGTCGGCGGTGGCGTCCTCGGTCAGCGGCTCAGCGCACCGCCACACCCGGGTCAGCTCTTCACCGCCTGCGGTGACTGCGTGAATGGCCAGCCGGGTGCAACCGACGCCGGCGGCCATCAGCGTCCGGTGCAGCGCACCGGCCAGCGAGCGACCGGCGAACGCCGCGGCGTCGACCCGGTCGATCGGCGGATCGCAGTGCAGCACGGTATCAAGGTCCGGATCCGGCTCACGTCCGGACGGCCCGCGTTCCGGCTCACCGCGGGCGAATCGGTGCGCGATCAACGCATCGGCACCGAACCGGGAGATCACATCCGGGCGTGGCAACGCGGCGAACTGTCCGATGGTGCGAATCCCTAAGCGCCACAAAAGGTCTACCAGGCCGTCACGACCGGGACCGGACAGGCTGGGTTCGGCGGCCAGCTGCCGGATCGACAGCCCCGACAGGAATCGGGCGTCGCCCCCGGGTGACACCACGGCGCCGGCGCGCGCGGCCAGCACCGCGGTGGAGAGCGAATCGGCGATCCCGACCTGGCATTCCACGTCGGCCGCGGCAACTGCGTCGACCAGACGTTCAGCGGCGCGCTCCTCGGAACCGAACGCCCGGACCGCACCGCGCACCGACACCACCAGCAGGCCGGGCCGCAGCACCTCGGCGTGCGGCACCAGGTCGTCGACAGCGGTCAGGACCGGCTCGAAAAGCCGGGCGTCGCGGTCGGTGTCGGCGGTCGCCACATGCAGCACCGGGCAGCGGGCGGCTGCTTCCCGGCGGCGCAGCCCGCGACGCACCCCCGCCGCGCGGGCACCCGCCGAGCAGGCGACCACCCGGTTGGCCAGCGTGACCGCGACCGGTGCGGTGGCCGGCAGACCGGATGCGGCCGCCGCGGCGACAGCGGGCCAGTCCATACACCACAGCGCCAGTACCCGGGACGCAGCCATCACTACCCGGCCCTGGTGTGCCCGGCCGCGCGCCCGGCGGCCCGCACCTCCAGCCGTACCGCGCCGATCCGCCCGAACCCGGGGATGGCGCCGCAGCTCGTGATCTTGTCGCCTACGGTCTCGTAACCACTCACCCGGGCCTCGAGTTGCAGTGCCGCACCCTGCCAGGCGCCGCCGGAGACCAGCAGAGCGCAGCCCCGGTGGCGGGCGCGGGCCAACACCACCCGGGTGCGTGCCGGCGGCACCGACTTCCCGCCCAGGCCGAGCACCACCAGATCCATGCCGTCCATCAGCACCGTGGCCACCTCCACCGGGTCGTTGCCGGGGTCGGGGATCACCGCGAGCCGGCTCAGGTCGGCGCCCATCTCCACCGCGGCGAGCAGCCCGGTGTCCGGCTGGCCGACAATGGCCGCGTTGCCGCCGGCCGCCGTCACCGCGGCCACCATGCTCAGCCCCAGTGAGCGGGCCCCCGAGAGCACCGCCACCGTGCCGCGCGGCAGTCCGGCGGGTAGCACCGCGGCCAGCAGCGACGGGACCGGCAGCACGGCCTCGGCGGCCGGAGCGGCGCCTGATTCTCGCCGGCCCGCACCCACTTTCCCGGCTACTGCCGCCATCTGCCGTCGCAGCTGTTTCAGCTGTTCAGTACGATTTTCAGGGCGGTGCCCCAAGTCCACAGCCACCGTCATGATCGCCTCCGGAGCACTCGAATTCGTTCGAAACTTTGTTCGATTGAACCCGAGTGAACACCCACCCACCGACAACCGTCAAGCCGGGCCACTTGAGGGCGCATCAACGGCCCCAGGCGTCACATCAGCACCGCGTGTCCAGTCGCCAGCGTGCACAGTTGTACGGGATTTTCGGCGTGTCGGCGTACAGACCCGCACGCTCGCGCAAGGAGGCCGGACGCTCGCGCAGGGAGGCCGGACGCTCGCGCAGGGAGGCCGGACTACTCCCACTCGATGGTGCCCGGCGGTTTGCTGGTGACGTCCAGCACCACCCGGTTGACCTCGGGCACCTCGTTGGTGATCCGGGTGGAGATGCGCTCCAGCACCTCATAGGGCACCCGGGTCCAGTCGGCGGTCATGGCGTCCTCACTGGACACCGGCCGCAGCACGATCGGATGCCCGTAGGTGCGGCCGTCGCCCTGCACCCCGACCGAGCGGACGTCGGCCAGCAGCACCACCGGGCACTGCCAGATCTGGTGGTCCAGACCGGCGGCGGTCAACTCCTCGCGGGCGATCGCGTCGGCCGCCCGCAGCGTCTCCAACCGCTCCCCGGTGACCTCGCCGACGATCCGGATTCCCAGGCCAGGGCCCGGGAACGGTTGGCGCGCAACGATCTCCTCCGGCAGGCCCAACTCGCGTCCCACCGCGCGCACCTCGTCCTTGAACAGCAGCCGAAGCGGCTCAACGAGTTTGAACTTCAGGTCATCAGGCAGCCCGCCAACATTGTGGTGGCTCTTGATGTTCGCGGTGCCGGCTCCCCCGCCGGACTCCACCACGTCCGGATACAGCGTGCCCTGCACCAGGAACTCGACGTCATGATCACCCAAGGTGTCGCGCACCGCACCCTCGAACGCACGAATGAACTGGCGCCCGATGATCTTTCGCTTGCCCTCGGGATCGGACACCCCGATCAGCGCGTCGAGGAAGACGGCAGCAGCGTCTACGGTGACCAGCTTCGCCCCGGTGGCGGCGACGAAGTCGTTCTGCACCTGCTCGCGCTCCCCGGCGCGCAACAGCCCGTGGTCGACGAACACACACGTCAACCGGTCCCCAATGGCGCGTTGCACCAGCGCCGCCGCCACCGCGGAGTCCACCCCGCCGGACAGCCCGCAGATGGCGTGGCCGTCACCGATCTGCTCACGCACCTGCTCGACCAGCGCGTCGGCGATATTGGCCGGCGTCCAGACCGCGTCGATGCCGGCGAACTCGTGCAGGAACCGGCTGAGCACCCGCTGCCCGTAGGGGGTGTGGAGCACCTCCGGGTGGTACTGCACCCCGGCCAGCCGGCGCTGCCGGTTCTCGAACGCGGCCACCGGGGCGCCTGCTGTGCTGGCAACCACAGCGAATCCCTGCGGCGCAGCGGTCACCGCGTCGCCGTGGCTCATCCACACCGGCTGAGCGGCGGGAAGACCCGAATGCAGTTCACCGCCGACCACTTTCAGCTCGGTGCGGCCGTATTCACTGGTCCCGGTGCGCTCGACGGTGCCGCCCAGCGCGTTCGCCATGGCCTGGAAGCCGTAGCAGATGCCGAACACCGGGACATCGAGGTCGAACAGTGCCGGATCGAGCCGGGGGGCGCCTTCGGCATAGACGCTGGCAGGCCCGCCGGAGAGCACGATCGCCCGCGGGTTGCGGGCGGCGATCTCATCGACGGTCGCGGTATGCGGGATGACTTCGGAGAACACCCGTGCCTCCCGGACCCGCCGGGCGATCAGTTGGGCGTATTGCGCGCCGAAGTCGATGACCAACACGGGGCGAGACGAGGGTGACGACACCGCATAGAGCTTAGTGGCAGCAAACCGCACCGAGCCGACGGCGGGCATGGTGAAGTGGAGGCACGTCCGAACCGGAAGGGGGACCGCCTATGACCGGGGTGCTGGGTCTGCCTGAAACGGTGCATGCCTGCCTGTTCGACCTCGACGGAGTACTCACCGACACCGCGAGCGCACACACGCGGGCATGGAAAGCCATGTTCGACGCCTACCTGCAGCAGCGTGACGGCCCCGGGTTCGTGCCGTTCGATCCGGTGAACGACTACCGGCGCTTCGTGGACGGCCGAAAACGCGACGACGGGGTGCGCTCGTTTCTGGCCAGCCGCGATATCACGCTGCCCGACGGCACCGACGACGACCCGCCCGACGCCGACACCGTGCACGGCCTGGGGAACCGCAAGAACGCGGCCTTCCGTACCACGCTGGAGACCGACGGGGTGGAGGTGTTCGCCGGGTCGCGGCGCTACCTGGCGGCGGTCACCGCGGCGGGCCTGGCCACCGCGGTGGTGTCGGCCAGCGCCAACGCCGCCGACGTGCTGGCGATCACCGGCCTGGCGAAGTTCATCGAGCAGCGCGTCGACGGCGTGACGCTGCGTACCGAGAACATCGCGGGCAAGCCGGCACCGGATTCGTTCCTGCGCGCGGCACACCTGCTCGGTGTGCAACCGGGCGAGGCCGCGGTGTTCGAGGACGCCCTGTCGGGGGTGGCGGCCGGGCGGGCCGGCGGATTCGGCTATGTGGTGGGCGTCGACCGGGTGGGGCAAGCGCAGGATCTGCGCAGCCACGGCGCCGACGTCGTCGTCAACGATCTGGAGGAACTGTTGTGAGGGACCGCCGATGATCCCGCAGGATTACTTTCCGATCGAGCCGTGGCAGATCCGCGAGACCCGGCTCGACCTGGATCTGCTCGGACAGACCGAAGCGCTGTTCACACTGTCCAACGGGCACATCGGATTACGCGGCAACCTCGACGAGGGCGAGCCGTACGGCCTGCCCGGCACCTACCTCAATTCCTTCTACGAGGTGCGGCCGCTTCCCTACGCCGAAGCCGGATTCGGCTATCCGCAGGCCGGGCAGACCGTCGTCAACGTGACCAACGGCAAGATCATCCGGCTCACGGTCGACGACGAGCCGATGGACGTCCGCTACGGCGAGCTGATCGACCACGAACGCATCCTCGACATGCGGGCGGGCACTCTGACCCGCCGCGTGCACTGGCGCTCCCCAGCGGGCAAGCAGGTCAAGGTGCACTCCACCCGGCTGGTGTCGCTGGCCCAGCGCGGCGTCGCCGCCATCGAGTACATCGTCGAGTCGGTCGACGAATTCGTGCGCGTGACAGTGCAATCCGAGCTGGTCGCCAACGAAGACCAACCTACGACCAGCGGTGACCCGCGGGTCGCGGCGATCCTGGAGAACCCGCTGGAGGCCGTCGAGCGCGAGCACACCGACACCAGCGCGGTGCTGCTGCACCGCACCCGAGGCAGCGACCTGATGATGGCCGCGGGCATGCATCACGAGATCGAGGTGCCCGGCCGGGTCCAGGTCACCACGATGGCGATCCCCGACGTCGCGGGGACCACCGTGGTGTGCGGCCTACGCCCCGGGCAGAAGCTGCGGATCGTCAAGTACCTGGCCTACGGCTGGTCCAGTGAGCGGTCCCGGCCCGCATTGCGCGACCAGGTGATCGCGGCATTGACCGGCGCCCGCTACAGCGGCTGGCAGGGTCTGCTCGACGCCCAGCGGACCTACCTGGACGAGTTCTGGGACGGCGCCGACATAGAGGTCGACGGCGACCCGGACTGCCAGCAGGCGATCCGCTTCGCGCTGTTCCACATCCTGCAGGCCAGCGCACGTGCCGAACGCCGGGCGATCCCCAGCAAGGGATTGACCGGCAGCGGCTATGACGGCCATACCTTTTGGGACACTGAGACTTTCCTCCTCCCGGTGCTGACCTATACGGCTCCGCACGCAACGGCCGATGCGCTGCGCTGGCGGGCGACGACACTGGATCTGGCCCGCGAGCGGGCGGCCGAACTGGGGCTGGCCGGGGCGGCATTCCCGTGGCGGACCATCCGGGGCCAGGAATGCTCCGGCTACTGGCCGGCGGGTACGGCCGCCTGGCACATCAACGCTGACATCGCGGCGGCGTTCGAGCAGTACCGGGTCGTCACCGGCGACGGATCGCTGGAGGCCGAGTGCGGGCTGGCGGTGCTGGTCGAGACCGCCCGGCTCTGGCGGTCGCTGGGCCATCACGACCGGCACGGCGTGTGGCACCTGTCCGGGGTGACCGGCCCCGACGAGTACACCGCGATCGTGCGGGACAACGTGTTCACCAATCTGATGGCCGCCCACAATCTGCGCATCGCCGCCGACGCGTGCGCCCGCCATCCCGACGCCGCACACGAATTGGACGTCACCACCGAGGAGATGGCCGGCTGGCGCGACGCCGCCGACGCCGCCCACATCCCCTATGACGAAGAACTGGGCGTGCATCCGCAGTGCGACGGCTTCACCTCCGCCGCGGAGTGGGACTTCGACGCCCGCACCACCTACCCGCTGCTGCTGCACGAACCCTATGTGCGGCTGTACCCGGCCCAGGTGGTCAAGCAGGCCGACGTGTTGCTGGCAATGCATTGGTGCAGCCACGCTTTCACGCCCGAGCAGAAGGCCCGCAACGTCGACTACTACGAGCGCCGCACGGTGCGCGACTCGTCGCTGTCGGCCTGCACCCAGGCGGTGATGTGCGCCGAGGTCGGCCATCTGGATCTGGCCCACGACTACACCTATGAGACGGCGTTCGTCGACCTGCGCGATCTGCACGACAACACCCGCGAGGGCCTGCACATGGCCTCGATGGCCGGGACCTGGCTGGCGCTGGTAGCCGGGTTCGGCGGCCTGCGTGACGACGACGGCGTGCTCTCGCTGGATCCCGCACTGCCGGACGGTATTTCGCGACTACAGTTCCGGCTGCGGTGGCAGGGTGCCCGGTTGACGGTCAATGCCGCCGACGACGAGGTCACCTACACCCTGCGAGACGGCCCCGAGGGCGGGCTGAGCATCAACCACGCCGGCGAGGAACTGCTCTTGAGCACCGACTCACCCACCACGGTGCCGGCCCGCCGGCGTGAACCTCTGCTGCCCACCCCGACACAGCCGCCCGGCCGAGAACCCAAACACCGCAGGGAGGTCGCGCGGTGACGCGCGACACTAGCGGCGCAGCGCGCCGAACGCGTGAGCGGGAACCACGGGGTTCTTCGGCGCGATCGGGTCCAGCCGCCGGTAGGCCTCGCCCTGAGCCGGCCGCAGATCGGTCTCGCCGTTGTTGGGCCACAGCGACGCGGCCCGCTCGGCCTGCGCGGTGATAGACAGTGACGGGTTGACGCCCAAGTTGGCCGAGACCGCCGCACCGTCCATCACGGCCAGCGTCGGGTAGCCGTACACCCGCTGATAGGGGTCGATCACGCCGTGTTCGGGGCTGTCGGCGATCGCCGCACCGCCCAGGAAATGCGCGGTGAGCGGGATGTTGAACAGTTCGCCCCAGGTGCCGCCGGCCACCCCGTCGATCTTGGCGGCGATCCGGCGGGTGACCTCGTTGCCGACCGGGATCCAGCTCGGGTTCGGCTCGCCGTGGCCCTGCTTGCTGGTGTAGCGGCGGAAGCCCAGCTTGGTTCGTTTGGTGAACGTGGTGATCGAGTTGTCCAGGTGCTGCATAACCAGGGCGATCACGGTGCGTTCGCTCCAGTCTTTCGGGTTGAGCAGACGCAGGATGTTGCGCGGGTCTTCGCGCCCCTGCTGCAGCAGTTGCTTCCAGCGCGGGACATCGGTTCCCTGTGGACCCTTGCCGTCGGTCATCAGCGTCTGCAGCAGACCCATCGCGTTGGAGCCCTTGCCGTAGCGGACCGGTTCGACGTGGGTGTCGGAGGTGGGGTGGATCGACGAGGTGATCGCCACCCCGTGCGTCAGGTCCAGATCCGGGTTGACGTTCAGCGTCGCCGCGCCGACGATCGATTCGGAGTTGGTGCGGGTGAGCACGCCCAGCTGGTCGGACAGTTTGGGCAGCTTGCCGGCGTCGCGCATCTTGAACAGCAACCGCTGGGTGTTGTAGGTGCCGGCGGCCAGGATCAGGTGGCGCGCCGTGAAGCTGCGGTGACGCCGCCGCGGCGAGAGTCCGGTGCGTGCGGTACGTACCCGCCACAGCCCGTCTTCGCCCTGTTCGAACCCCGTCACCGTCGTCATCGGATGCACTTGTGCGCCAGCCGATTCCGCCAGATACAGGTAGTTCTTGACCAGCGTGTTCTTGGCGCCCCAGCGGCAGCCCGTCATGCACTCGCCGCACTCGATGCACCCGGTGCGCTGCGGGCCGGCACCGCCGAAGTACGGGTCGGCCACGGTCTTGCCGGGCGCCTTTTCACCGTCCGCGCCGAAGAACACCCCGACCGGAGTGGCCACGAAGGTATCGCCGACCCCCATGTCGTCGGCGACCTGCTTGACGATCCGGTCGGCGTCGGTCAGCGTCGGATTCTGCACCACGCCGAGCATCCGTTTGGCCTGGTCGTAGTGCGGCATGAGTTCGGCGTGCCAGTCGGTGATGTGCGCCCACTGCTTGTCGGCGAAGAACGGCGCCGGCGGCACATACAGGGTGTTGGCGTAGTTCAGTGAGCCACCACCGACCCCGGCGCCGGCCAGCACCATCACGTTGTTGAGCAGGTGGATGCGCTGGATGCCGTAGCAACCCAGTTTCGGCGCCCACAGGAATTCGCGCAGGTGCCAGGAGTTCTTGGCGAAGTCGGCGTCGGCGTAGCGGCGGCCGGCCTCCAAAACGCCTACGCGGTAGCCCTTCTCGGTAAGGCGCAACGCGCTGACGCTGCCACCGAATCCCGAGCCGATGATCAGGACGTCGTAGTCAGGTTGCATCGGACAAGTATGCCCTAGCCGGTACCGGCGGTAGCAGGGTCATCGAGGACAGACTTCGGCGCGTTTTTCGTCGCCAGGAGACGAATATCGCGCCGAAATCACGAGCCGACGGTCAGCCCGACCTTCTGGAACTCCTTGAGGTCGCAGTAGCCCGCCTTGGCCATCGAGCGGCGCAGCCCACCCACCAGGTTCAGCGAGCCGAACGGGTCATCCGAGGGCCCGGAGAGCACCTGCTGAAGCGACGGCCGCTCACCATAGGCGACCTGCATCAGCGCGCCGCGCGGCAGCGACGGGTGGGCGGCCGCCGACGGCCAGTACCAGCCGTCGCCTTGCGCCTCGGCCGCCGCCGCCAGCGGCGTACCCAACACCACGGCGTCGGCACCGCAGGCGATCGCCTTGGCCAGGTCACCGGAGGTGTGGATGTCGCCGTCGGCCAGCACGTGCACATAGCGGCCGCCGGTCTCGTCGAGGTATTCGCGCCGCGCAGCGGCGGCGTCGGCGATCGCGGTGGCCATCGGCACCGAGATGCCCAGCACCTCATCGGAGGTGGTCACCCCGGCGGTGGAGCCGTAGCCGACGATCACTCCGGCCGCGCCGGTACGCATCAGGTGCAGCGCGGTGCGGTGGTCGATCACACCGCCGGCCACCACCGGGACGTCGAGCTCGGAGATGAACGTCTTGAGGTTGAGCGGCTCCCCGTCGTTCGCGACGCGCTCCGCGGAGATGATGGTGCCGTGGATGACCAGCAGGTCGACGCCGGCGGCCACCAGCGCCGGGGTCAGCGCCGCGGCGTTCTGCGGGCTCACCCGCACCGCGGTGGTCACCCCGGCGTCGCTGATGCGCTTGACCGCAGCGCCGAGCAGTTCGGGGTTCAGTGGCGCGGCGTGCAGTTGCTGCAGCAGCCGGATCGCCGCCGAGGGCTCCGGCTCCTGGGCGGCAACCTCGATGACCTGGACGATCTTGGCTTCGACATCGGCGTGCCGGCCGATCAGCCCTTCCCCGTTGAGCACACCCAATCCGCCGAGACGACCCAGCTCGATGGCGAACTCCGGGGACACCAGGGCGTCGGTGGGGTGGGCCAGCACCGGGATCTCGAACCGGTAGGCATCCAGCTGCCAAGCCGTTGAGACGTCCTGGGAGGAGCGGGTGCGCCGGGACGGCACGATGTTGATGTCGTCGAGTTCATAGGTGCGACGGGCGGTGCGGCCCATGCCGATCTCAACCATGTCACGCATGGGAAAACCTCTCGGGTAACCGGATTGGGAGTCAGCGCACGTAGTAGTTCGGCGCTTCGACGGTCATGGTGATGTCGTGCGGGTGGCTTTCCTTCAACCCCGCCGCGGTGATCCGGACGAACTGCGCCCGCTGCAAAGCCTCGATGCTCGGCGAGCCGGTGTAGCCCATCGCCGCCCGCAGGCCGCCGGTGAGCTGGTGGATCACCGTGGACAGCGGCCCCTGGAACGGCACCCGGCCCTCGATGCCCTCGGGCACCAGCTTGTCCTCGGAGAGCACATCGTCCTGGAAGTAGCGGTCCTTGGAGTAGGACTTCGCAGCTCCCCGGCCCTGCATGGCACCCAGTGATCCCATGCCGCGGTAGCTCTTGAACTGCTTACCGTTGACGAAGATCAGCTCGCCGGGCGACTCGGCGGTGCCGGCCAGCAGCGAGCCGAGCATGGCCGTCGACGCGCCGGCGGCCAGCGCCTTGGCGATGTCACCGGAGTACTGCAGCCCGCCGTCGGCGATCACCGGCACGCCGGCCGGGGCGCACACCGCAACGGCCTCCATGATGGCGGTGATCTGCGGGGCACCCACCCCTGCGACCACCCGGGTGGTGCAGATCGAGCCGGGGCCCACCCCGACCTTGACCGCGTCGGCACCGGCCTCGACCAGCGCGGCGGCGCCGGAGCGGGTGGCGACGTTGCCGCCGACCACCTCGACGCGCTCACCGACCTCGGCCTTGAGCTTGCCGACCATGTCGATCACCATGCGGTTGTGGGCGTGCGCGGTGTCCACGATCAGCACGTCGACACCGGCGTCGACCAGCGTCATCGCCCGGATCCAGGAGTCGTCGCCGACGCCGACCGCGGCCCCGACCAGCAGCCGGCCGTCGCTGTCCTTGGTGGCCAGCGGGTGTTGCTCGGTCTTGACGAAGTCCTTGACGGTGATCAGCCCGGTCAGCTTGCCGTGGCCGTCGACGATCGGCAGCTTCTCGATCTTGTGCCGGCGCAGCAGACCCAGCGCGGCGTCCGCCGAGACGCCCTCCTGCGCGGTGATCAGCGGGGCCTTGGTCATCACCTCGGCGACCGGCTGGTTCTGGTCGACCTCGAAGCGCATGTCGCGGTTGGTGATGATCCCGACGAGCGAGCCCTCGGCGTCGACCACCGGCAGGCCGGAGATCCGGAAGCGCGCACACAGCGCGTCCACCTCGGCCAGGGTGTTCTGCGGTGAGCAGGTGACCGGGTCGGTGACCATCCCGGCCTCGGAGCGCTTCACCGTCTCCACCTGGCCGGCCTGCTCGGTGACCGGAAGGTTGCGGTGCAGTACGCCCATGCCGCCGGCGCGGGCCATCGCGATGGCCATCCGGGCTTCGGTGACGGTGTCCATCGCGGAGCTGACCAGCGGCACCTTGAGCCGGATCTTGCGGGTCAGCCGGCTGGAAGTGTCTGCGGTGGCCGGCACCACGTCGGACGCCGCCGGCAGCAGCAGGACGTCATCGAACGTCAGGCCGAGCATGGCGATCTTGTTGGGGTCGGCGCCACCGGTAGGCGCCACATCGTAGAGCGAGCCGGTTGCCTGGGGACCGGTCATTCGGGTACTGACTTCCGTTTTGGGTAACCAACAGCCATCGGGGGGCCTCCAACTACGCAGCCGGGGTGAGGTAGCCCATCCTACGGGTGCGCGGACGGCGCCCAAGCGGCCGCTGGCATTCTGTCGTGGCGACTGCGTACCCTGATGGGCGTGCATGACCACTTCCCACCCGGTTTGCCACCCGATCCGTTCGCCGATGATCCGCACGACCCCTCCGCTGCGCTGGACGCCGTCGAGCCGGGGCAGCCGCTGGATCCGCAGGAGCGCACGGCGGTCGAGGCCGACCTCGCCGATCTCGCCGTCTATGAGGCGCTGCTGGCCCACCGGGGCATCCGCGGCCTGGTGGTGTGCTGCGACGACTGCCAGCAGGACCACTACCACGACTGGGACATGCTGCGCGCCAACCTGCTGCAACTGCTGATCGACGGCACCGTCCGCCCGCATGAGCCGGCCTACGACCCGGAGCCGGACAGTTACGTGACCTGGGATTACTGCCGCGGCTACGCGGACGCCTCGCTCAACGGGGCGACCTCGGAGACCGACGGCTACCGCTGATCCCCCGGCCAGTGGCCACCGCGACGGCGCACCAGCTCGGCGGCCTCGCCACGCACGCCCGCCAATTCCTCGACGGTGTGGGCCGTACTGGTCACGTCGACCAACATGCACGCCAGCGCCCATCGCAGCGGGATCAGCCCCAGCCGGCCGGTGTCGGCCAGCGCCTCCTGCGCGACGGTGCGGGCCCGGTCGAGATTCCCGGCGCAGCACAGCGCCCCCGCCAGCACCACCTGACTTTTCACCCGATGCCGCACGGTGCCCGCGCTGGTCAGTTCCAGGGCCTGCTCGGCGTTGCGCACCGCGGTAGCGCCGTCGCCGGTGACCATCGCGAGCTCGGCGGTTACCCAGTGGCGGCGCACGCCCAGCCTCACCGGCGCGGCCTCGGGCAGTTTCGCGGCCCGGGCCAGCAGGGCCGCCGATGCCGCGAAGCGCCCGATGCCCAGGGCGTCGGCGGCCAGCCCGACCAGGGCGTCGGCACCGGCCTCCGGATCAACCTCTTGACCGTCGCTCGCCAGCACCAGGGCGCGTCCGTCCAGACCGCGGGCGCCGCGATGATCGCCGAGCTGCCGCAGGAATGACCCCCAGGTGCTCAGCGCCAACGATGCCAGCGGGCCCGACGGGGTGTCGCGCAGCAATTCGGCCAGCTCGGCGGTGGCCACGGCATAGCGGCCCTGTCCGCCGGCGGTCACCGCACGCAGCCACCGCTGGTGGCCGGTGGTCGCGGCCGGCAGCGGCCAGCGGCCGGGGTCGGCGCCGAACGCGGCTGCGGTCAACGCGGCGGTTGGTTCCTCTGTCATCGCTGCGCGACGTTACGCTGCACAGTTGCGAATACGTCGCCCCACCCGGAAGGCCATCCGCTCTCAGGGAAAGTCCACCACCTTTGGGCCTCCGCTCTTAATAATTACGTTGCCCTAACTTCAGACGCTTTGGCTACGGTCCCCACAGCGCCGGACATCGCCGGCGCTGTTTTACGCGCAGCATCAACCGTGACACCGCGCCAGCCGCGGTGCGAACCGGCCGACCAGCGTTGGAGAGGGGCTCTACATGCCACAGGTTGAGCAACTGCCCGGCCGTAATGCGGACGTGTGGGACTGGCAACTCCGCGGCGCCTGCCGCGGCCTGGACTCGTCGGTGTTCTTCCCTCCCGACGGGGAACGTGGCCGCGCGCGAGCCAAGCGCGAACAGAACGCCAAGCAATGGTGCCGAAACTGCCCGGTGATGGAGCAGTGCCGCCAGCACGCCCTGGCCGTCGGAGAGCCCTACGGCATCTGGGGCGGAATGTCGGAAGCCGAACGGCACGCCGAGCTGCGCTGCGGCCTGCGGGCCAGCGTCTAGCCCGCTGTTGTCGGACCCTTCATGTTCGATCACAGGTATGCGACTGACACCGGTTCTGTTCAGCGTCTCGATCATGGCTGCCGCACTGGGTTTGGCAGCACCTGCCTGGGCCGATCCGGCCGACTGCTATGACCAGCGACTGTGCGGTGATCTCGGTGATGTGTACTACTGCCCCGACACCGGTGCGGTGGTCGGCGCGTTCGGGGCGTGCCCGTCGCTGGTGACCGGGCCGTACGCCCCCGGCGGGCTGCGGCCCAACGAGGGGCTGTCTCCGCTGAACTGAGCGTGCGGCGGCGGTCGCGGCCGTAGGCTGCTCAGCGTGAGAAGACAACTGCTGCTGACAAGCGCCCTGGCGGGTCTCATCGGTTTGTTCGGCGCGCCCGTCGCCAGCGCCGACGAGGCGGGGTTCCTCAACGAACTGCGGGCCAACGGGTTCCCGGGCCTGAGCATCGGCGACGCCCAACTGCCCGACGGCGCGGTCGTGGCCAATGGCTGGATGGCGTGCAACCGGCTGCACCTGGGCGAGAGGCCCGAGCAGACGCTGGCCCTGCTGAGCCCGAACGACGTGGACAAGGGACGCATGCTGATCAACGCCGCGCAGCACAACCTGTGCCCTGACACGCTCTGAGCTCTCGGCCCGGACCCTGTGCCGCCGCCACGAAATGGGTGGCGCCGCCAGGAACCGTCGAGTAACACCCGGATACCGACGTTCATAAACTCCGCGAGCGCACTCTCAGCGTGTGATAAGTAATACCGATGAAATCGTGGGGGTCGACAGCACAGAAATCCATTGCCTCTTTCGCCGTCGCCGGCGTGGTCATGGCCGGGGTGGGGATCAGCCCACCGGCGCACGCGGCGGCGCTGCTCGATGCGGCCCTGCTCGCGACCACCGGCCCGCTGGCGGGCAGCCAGACCGCGCTGATCCTCGGGGGAACCACCGAGCCCAGGCCGTCGCCGGATTTCGC
Organism: Mycobacterium zoologicum; assembly: GCF_020181635.2. Lineage (NCBI taxonomy): Bacteria > Bacillati > Actinomycetota > Actinomycetes > Mycobacteriales > Mycobacteriaceae > Mycobacterium > Mycobacterium zoologicum. The sequence continues at coordinate 85,503 of NZ_JAYJJS010000017.1, forward strand.
GCGAACCGCCGAGAACCTGTTCCTGAACCCGCTGGGCTTCAACGGCGGCTCCACCGGTTCGACGGTCTGCTACATGGACGGCACCGACCCGTGCAGCGCCCCGCTGCAGGTGCTCACCACACCCGAACTGATCCAGCAGGGGCCGAGCAGCCTGACCGCCGCCTCGGCCATCGTGCTTGCCGTCGAGAACGAGTTCGCCGCGAACCCCGGCGCCTACGACGCCGAGCATCCGCTGGTGATCTTCGGCTACTCGCAGAGCGCGACCGCCGAGTCGATCGCCATGACCCGGCTCGCCGAAGCGGGAATCCCTACCGACGCTTTGCATTTCGTGTTCATCGGCGACCCGTCCACCCCGGACGGCATCTGGGGGCACATCCAGGCGGCCATGGATGCCACCCTCGGCACCGACCTGACGAATTGGCTGCTCACCACCTTCGGTATGACCGAGGTACTCGGCAGCCAGACGCCCACTGACCTCTACTCGGCAACCATCTACGGCCTGCCCAACGATCCGGTCGCCAACTTCGTGGACGTCTACGCCGACAAGGGCTTGTGGGGCGCGCTGCTGGACATCTTCTGGCCGCACGTGTGGTACCTGGGGCTGACACCGGAGCAGGTCGCCGACGCCACCACCTCGGTCGACGGCGCCCTGACCTACGTCAACATCAACGACGACGACATCAACGGCCTGGACGCCTGGCTGAGCGCGGTCTTCAGCGGCGGCGCGGCCAACAGCGGACTGTTCGACAGCGTGTCCGACTCGCTGCAACTGCTGTTCAGCAACTTCTTCTGACCCGGGCAGGCGCCGAGCGGATCAGCCGTGCGGCGCCTCGGATATCTTGCTGTCCGGCTTGCCCAGAGTCTTGCAGTACGCCGATACCGATAGGCGGGTTGCGGAGATCTCCAGACTGGCGGGCTCCGTACCGCTGTGATCTTTGAGCATCTTGGTGATCTCGTCGTCCTGCTTCTTCTCGTCCTGGTCGACGAAGTCCTTGCACTTGGTGTCGCCACCGGTGTTGACCACCTGCGACGCCGAGCACCCATTGGACAGCAGCACACCCAGGGCCATAGCCCCAACCGCAATGTATTTCATCATCATTCCCGCCCTCACGCCCCGCGCCCGCCGAGCGTGCGCACCAACCACAGCAGGACGACCGAACCCAGGACCGCGCTGAACAAGGTGAACCACCAGCCACCGCCCGCGGTGTCGAGGAAGAAGCTGAGCACAAATCCACCGATCAATGCGCCGACGACACCCACGACGATGTCGGTGAGCAGACCGTACTGGGCGTTCATGATCTTGCCCGCGATCCAGCCGGCAATCGCGCCGATAATGATGTAGCCGATCCAGCCCACACTGGTCAATGTTGCCGAACGGGCCAGCAATTCAGTGGCCGCCACTGGGTTCATGGTGATCTCCTCTGCTTACGCTGCATGCTCAACGTCACGGCGAATCAATACCCTTTCCCGGCCGTAGCTAACCACAAACCACCTGCGACATGCCATGATTCCACTGACGAGAATCCTAGACTCATTAATGAGAATGTGATATTCACATATGACACACAACGGGGAGGTCTCATGTTTCATGCTGCGCGGCTCAAGGACGGGCCCATCCGGTACGACAAGTTCAGCCACCTGGCCGCGGCCGGCGTCATCGTCGCGGCCACCGGCTTGGCGATCAGCCCACCCGCCGGCGCCCTGAACACCGATGCACTGCTTTTGGCCACCACCGGCCCGCTGGCGGGCAGCGTGACGGCACTGATCCTCGGCGGAACCGGCCAGCCGACCCCGTCGCCGGAGTACGCACGCTCGGCAGAAGAGCTGTACCTCAACGCACTGGGCTTCAACGGCGGCTCGACCGGCTCGATGGTCTGCCACATGGACGGCACCGACCCGTGCAGCGCCCCGCTGCAGGTGCTGACCACGCCCGAGCTGTTCCAGCAGAGCAACGCTGCCGACGCGCTCAAGCTCGTCCTCGCCGTGGAGAACGAATTCAACGCCAATCCAGGCGCTTTCGACGCCGACCATCCGCTGACCATCTTCGGCTACTCGCAGAGCGCCACCGCCGGATCGATGGCCATGGAACAACTCGCTGCGTACGGAATCCCCAGCGATGCAATGCATTTCGTATTCATCGGCAATCCCTCCAACCCGGACGGCGTCTGGCAACACCTGGAAGCGGCCATGAACGCGACGCTGGGCACCCAGTTCACCGACGCCTTCCTCAGCTTCACCGGTATGGATGCCAGCTTGGGCAGCTCGACGCCGAATGACCTGTACCCCACCACCATTTACAGCCTGCCCGACGACCCGGTGGCCAACTTCGTAGACTCCTACGCCGCCAACGGATTCTGGGGCGCACTGCTGAACATCTTCGGCTCGCACGTCGAGTACCTGGGGCTGACTCCGGAGCAGATCGCCGACGCCACCACCACGACCGACGGCCTGCTGACCTACGTCAACATCAACGACGACGACATCAACGGCTTCGACGCCTGGCTCGACGCGCTGTTGTTCAGCGGGGTCGCCAACAGCGATCCGTTCCAGAGCGTGTGGGACTCGCTGGTGCTGCTGTTCACCAACTCGTACTGAGCGGCCTTTAGCGTCTGGTCGCGGTCGGCCGGCCGTCAGTTCGCGGCGATCAGCTGCTGCCGCTACCGGTCGAGGACTGTGCTGCCACCGTACCGCCGCGCGCACCGCCGGCACCGCCCGTGCCGCCGGTGAGACCGCTGGGGCCGGCACCAGCTGTACCCTGCGTGCCAGTGGCGTTGCCGTCGACCGCGCCGCCGTCGCCACCGGCGCCCCCGGTGCCACCCGAGCCGTCACCGGTTCCGTCGCCACCGTCGCCGCCCGTGCCACCGTGGCCGCCGATACCGCCGTCGCCGTTGACGGTGGCCTCTGCAGTGCCACCGGCGCCGCCGGCGCCGCCCTTGCCCCCGGTGACATCGTCGACCGGGGTGGCATTCGCGCCACTGCCGACGACGGCCGCGGTGCCGCCATTGCCGCCGGCACCACCGTCGCCACCGAGCTGACCGACCGCGGCGTTGACACCCGCACCGCCAGCTCCACCGTCGCCGGCGGTCTGCCCGGCGAACGTCGCCGCGCCTCCGGTGCCCCCGGTGCCACCGACGCCGAAGCCGGAGCCCAGGATGCCCGACCCACTGCCACCACCGACTCCGCCTGTGCCGCCGTCGCCGGCGCTGGCGCCGGCAACGGGTGCCGCGGCGCCGCCGTCGCCGCCGGTCCCACCCCAGCCGCCCAAGCCGCCCAGGCTGATCAAGCCATTAGTGCTGTCACCACCGGTGCCACCGTTACCGCCCGTGGCGCCGTCGGTCGCGGTGACGCTTACGCTGCCGTCGTTTGCGGCAACACCGTCGATACCGGCGGCGCCGGTGCCGCCCTGGCCTCCCTGGCCACCGACGCCGTAGAACGAAGCGGCGATCGAACCGCCCGCACCGCCGGTGCCGCCGACCTCCTGCGCTGCGGTGCCACCGGCGATCCCGGCGCCACCTTGGCCGCCCGTACCGCCCTGGCCGATGAACGTGCCGCCGGCACCGCCGTCGAAGCCCGTGCCGGCAACCGTGGCCAGCGTCGCGTCAGCGCCCTGCCCACCGTTACCACCGAGCCCGAACGCCCCGGCGTCACCGCCGTTGGACAGCCCGACGGTGTGGGTCTCACCGTCGTAGGTGTAGGTGAAGTTTCCGTTGCCGCCGTCGCCGAACAGCCAGCCACCGTCGCCGGCGGCCTGAACGTCGGTGAGCGCACCTGTGGTGGAGTCGACCGTCGCGCTCGCGTCGGCCCCGTTGCAGATCAGACCGCAGTGGTCGTCGAATGCGAACAGCGCATTGATCGGATCGAAGATCTTCATGCCGATCAGACTCTCGCCCGCCTGATAGATGCCGCTGATCAGCGGGCCGATGTCGGCCGGGAGCACCTCGTTGAGGTACTGATCAAAGGTCGTGAAGAAGTCGGCGACGTCGGTAGCGCCCGCGGAGCCCGGGAGCGCATCGGCGAAGCCGTCCGCGTGTCCGGCCGTCGAGTCGAACAGGCCGGCCAGCAGCGTCGGGTCGAACAGGTCGTCAAGGCCGTCGGCGCGGGCGGCCGGGGCCAGCGCTCCCATGCCGAACAGGACCGCTCCGACCGCGGAACCGGTGGCCAACGCACGACGGCCACCCCGGTGCATCCGATGCTGTGCGCGGTCGGCGTGCTGTTGCGACATGGTGAACCTCCCCCTCACGAGATCGTCCACCGGCTGGACGATTATCGAGCGCACTAATTGCGCGCTCAGAAAACTATCCGGCTGAGAGTCGTCGAACCAACTGGCTTCAGCACATTCACAGCGCTGCTGACATCAGACCGGCAGGTTCGCGGATCTCTCCGAGAACGAGAACACCCCCGGCCCAACAGGACCGGGGGGTGTTCACGTCGTACTACCTAGTGCGCGTGCCCGTGATGCCCGTGCCCGGCGTGGTCGTCGGCCTCGGCCGGCTTCTCCACCACCGCCGTCTCCGTCGTCAGCACCATCCGCGCCACCGAGGCGGCATTCAAAACGGCCGAACGGGTCACCTTGACCGGGTCGACGATGCCGTCGGCGGCCAGGTCGCCGTAGGTCAGCGTCGCGGCGTTGAAGCCCTGCCCGGCGGGCAGCTCGGAGACCTTGCTGGTCACCACCGCGCCGTCCACGCCGGCGTTGGTGGCGATCCAGTACAGCGGTGCGCTCAGCGCGGACGCGAATACGTCGACGCCGGTGGCCTCGTCACCGCTCAGCGAGGACCGCAGCTTGTCCAGCACCGCCCCGGCCTGCAGCAGCGCGGTACCGCCGCCGCTGACGATGCCCTCCTCGACCGCGGCCTTGGCCGCCGCCACCGCGTCCTCGACCCGGTGCTTGCGCTCCTTCAAAGCGGTCTCGGTGGCCGCGCCGACCTTGATCACGGCCACACCGCCGGCCAGCTTGGCCAGCCGCTCTTCGAGCTTCTCGCGGTCCCAGTCGGAGTCGGTCGCCTCGATCTCGGCGCGCAGCTGCTTGACCCGCCCGGCGATGGCCTCGGCGGTGCCGGCCCCGTCGACGATCACGGTGTCGTCCTTGCTGACCACCACGCGCCGCGCGGTGCCGAGCACGTCGACGCCTGCGTCGCGCAGGGTCAGACCCACGTCGGGGTTGATCACCTGGGCGCCGGTGACGATCGCGAGGTCATCCAGGAACGCCTTACGACGGTCACCGAAGTACGGCGCCTTGACCGCAACGGCCTTGAGCGTCTTGCGGATGGCGTTGACCACCAGGGTGCTCAGCGGCTCGCCCTCGACGTCCTCGGCGATGATCAGCAGCGGCTTGCCCGCCTCGGCAACCTTCTCCAGCAGCGGCAGCAGGTCCGGCAGCGAGCTGATCTTGTCGCGGTGCAGCAGGATCAGCGGGTCCTCCAGGACGGCCTCCTGGGAGTCGAAGTCGGTGACGAAGTACGCCGACAGGAAGCCCTTGTCGAAGCCTACGCCGTCGGTGATCTCCAGCTCGGTGTTCAGAGTCGAGGACTCCTCGACGCTGACAACACCGTCGGCGCCGACCTTGGTCATGGCCTCGCCGACCATTTCGCCGACCTCCGGGTCGCGCGACGACACGGTGGCGACCTGCGCGATCGACTCCTTGCCGGCGACCGGGGTGGCCGCTGCCAGAAGCGCTTCCGACACTGCGTCGGCCGCCTTGCCGATACCGGCGCCCAGCGCGATCGGGTTGGCGCCGGCCGCGACGTTGCGCAGCCCGGCGGAGATGATGGCCTGCGCCAGCACGGTGGCCGTCGTGGTGCCGTCGCCGGCCACGTCGTTGGTCTTGGTGGCGACCGATTTCACCAGCTGGGCGCCGAGGTTCTCGAACGGGTCCTCCAGGTCGACCTCGCGGGCCACGGTGACACCGTCCATGGTCACCGTCGGGCCGCCGAACGACTTGGCCAGCACCACGGCGCGGCCGCGCGGGCCCAGCGTCACCCGGACCGCGTCGGCGAGCTTGTCCACGCCGGCTTCCATGGCCCGGCGGGCGGCCTCGTTGAACTCAATCTGCTTGCTCATGGATCTACTTTCCTTACACGAGCACCGCCCCGGACATCGCCCGTGAAACGGGGATCTCCGGGGCGGGCACGGTGGTCGTTTGTGACTACTTGTTGACGATCGCCAGCACGTCGCGCGCGGACAGGATCAGGTACTCCTGGCCGCCGTACTTGATCTCGGTGCCGCCGTACTTGCTGTAGATAACGACGTCACCCTCGGCAACGTCCAGCGGAATCCGCTTGTCGCCGTCCTCGTCCCAGCGGCCGGGGCCGACTGCGACAACGGTGCCTTCCTGCGGCTTCTCCTTGGCGGTGTCGGGAATGACCAGACCGGAAGCGGTCGTGGTCTCGGCCTCGTTGGCCTGAACGAGGATCTTGTCCTCGAGTGGCTTGATGTTCACGCTCGCCACGATTGGAGCCCTCCACATGTGTCTGGATGCGACCCGGCGCCAGCCGAGCCCATCGGAACGTACTTACTTAAGGTTTCGGCAATCGTGCGAGCCCTCACGTCGTCGTCGCGGGTGCCGAGCGAGGAACCGACCGACTGCCACCTAGCACTCTATACATGAGAGTGCTAGCACTCAAGGGTGGCCTGTGCTTTGCGCCGAGGGTGAACGCCTCGACAAATTCCATCGCGGGACGATACTTGGCGTCATGCTCATTCACCGTCGTATCGCCGCCCTGCTCGCCCTGCTCACTCTGGCCCCGATCGGCCTGGTCGGGACCGCCCACGCCGACCCCAACGGCCAGATGTACGGCGACCCGGGCGCCGCCGCCCCGTACTGGCGCTACCAGCACCAGGAGGACTGCGGCCTGATGGCGGTCGCCGACGTGGTCGGCCAGGTCACCGGGCATGAGCCGCTGCAGATCGGCATCGAACTGCGCGGCCTGTTCACCCCGAGCACCGACCACCAGGGCAGCATCTACGCCTTCGACGGCACCTCACCGCAGGACATGGTGGCCCTGCTGGAGCACTACGGCGTCGCATCCGAGCTCAGCACCGGCAACACCCTGACGGGTCTGGAACAGGATCTGGCGGCCGGCCGCAAGGTGATCGCCGGCCTCAACGCCGAAACGATCTGGAACTACCCGGCCGGACAGGGACAGCGCACCGACGCCGACCACGCCGTCGTCGTCACCGGGGTCGACACGGCCAACGACGTGGTGCATCTCAACGACAGCGGCACCCCCGACGGCCGCGACGAGCAGATCCCGCTGGCCACCTTCACCCAGGCCTGGGGCACCGGCAACAACCTGCTGATCGTCACCCGGTGAACCCCTACCCTTCCCGCCGAGCGTGCACCAAGGTCCACTTCGACCTGGGGGAATGCCGGACGTTGGTGCACGCTCGGCGAGGAGGGGAAGCGGGTCAGCTGACGCGGCCCTGCACCACCGGCAGGCCCGGGTCGGTGGCCACGTCCAGCGGCGACGGCGGCGCGCCGGCGGCGATCAGGTGCGCGGCGAACGACGCGATCATCGCCCCGTTGTCGGTGCACAGTCGCGGCGGCGGGATGCGCAGGGCCAGACCTGCTGCCGCACAGCGCTGTTCGGCGAGTTCACGCAGCCGGGAGTTGGCCGCCACCCCGCCCGCGATCAGCAGGGTTTCGACCCCCAGTTCGGTGGCCGCCCGGACCGCCTTGGCGGTCAGCACGTCGGCGACCGACTCCTGGAAACCGGCCGCCACGTCGGCCGGCGAGTAGTCCGGGGTCTTCTCGACGTAGCGGGCGACGGCCGTTTTGAGCCCCGAGAAGCTGAACACGTACGGGGCGTCGCGCGGGCCGGTCATGCCGCGCGGGAACGTGATGGCCTCGCGGTCGCCGGTGCGGGCCAGCTCGTCGAGCACCCGCCCGCCGGGGTAGCCCAGCCCGAGCAGCCGGGCCACCTTGTCGTAGGCCTCCCCCGCGGCGTCGTCGACAGTGCTGCCCAGCTCGACGATCGGCTCCCCCAGTGACCGCACGTGCAGCAGGTGGGTGTGGCCGCCGGAGACCAGCAGGGCCACACATTCGGGCAGTGGACCGAACTCGTAGACGTCGGCGGCCAGGTGCCCGCCCAGGTGGTTGACCGCGTAGAACGGCACCCCCCAGGCCGCCGCGTAGGCCTTCGCCGCGGCCGCACCCACCAGCAGCGCCCCCGCCAGGCCCGGCCCAATGGTGGCCGCCACAGCGTCGGGACGTTCGATGCCCGCCTTGTCCAGCGCCCGGCGCATGGTCGGGCCGAGTGCCTCCAGGTGCGCCCGCGACGCGATCTCGGGCACCACCCCGCCGAACCGGGTGTGCTCTTCGACGCTGGAGGCCACCTCGTCGGCCAGCAGGGTCAGCGTGCCGTCCTGTGCCAGCCGGGTGATGCCGACACCTGTTTCGTCGCAAGAGGATTCGATGGCCAGAACTATTGTCATGAGACTGCTTCCCGCCGCATGGTGTAGGCGTCGGCGCCGTTGCGGTAGTAGCCCTTGCGCACGCCCATCTCGACGAAGCCGACGTCGCGGTACAGCGCGATCGCCGGGGCGTTGTCGGTCCGGACCTCCAGGTACACCACCCCGCCGCCGGAGTATTCCAGCAGATCGGCCAGCAGCCGCCGCCCGATGCCCCGGCCCTGGTGTGCCTGGTCCACCCCGATGGTGTGCACCTCGAATTCGTATGGCGCACTGCGGCCCAGCCGCGCGATACCGGCGTAGCCGACCACGGTGTCACCGATCCGGGCGGCGACGTAGTGGTTGTCGCGCGCCCCGATCGCCCGGCTGAACGCCTCGGCCGGCCACGGGTCGTCACCGCCGAACAGCTGGGCTTCCAATTCAGCGCACCGGTCGGCGTCGGTGCCGGCGAGCGCCCCCAAAGTGACCGGCGGTGCGGCCGATACCGACGGCTTGGCGTCGGGCCGGCGCAGATACAGCGGCACCAGCGGCGCCGGCTCGCCATCCCAATCCCCTACCGCCGCAACCAGTCCAGTGGGTATCGGATAGGAGATGTCGAGCACCGGAAGGCCGAACAGCCCGGTGTGCGCGGGCGAACCCGCCACCGCGACGGCATCACCCGGGTCGACGTCGGCCGGTGCGCAAACTCCCGGTCCGGCGGTCCGGATCCCGTCACGGTAGCGCGCCCAGTAGACCTCGCGGCGACGGGCGTCGGTGACCACCAGCGTCTCACCGGACGTGCGGACCCCGATCGCGTCCAGGCTGCACACCCCGTACACCGGAATCCCCAGGGCGTGGCCGTAGGCCACCGCGCTGGCCATCCCGACCCGCAGCCCGGTGAACGGCCCCGGCCCGCAACCCACCACCACCGCGGTCAGATCGGCCATGGTCAGGTCCGCATCGTCCAGGGCGGCCAGCACATTGGGGGTGAGCCGCTCGGCGTGCGCGCGAGCGTCGAGGGTGACCCGCTCGGCCAGCAGCGTGCGCCGGTCCGGGGCCACCAGGCCCGCGGTGACCGCAGGCGTGGCGGTGTCGATGGTCAGGATCACCCCGGTCACGGTGTGTGCCACCGCCATGTCGCGGTGCGCATTTCGGAGTCCGCGCCCCGGTCGAGCCGGATGTCCAAGTGCCGCTCGGAGAGTCGCTCGGCCAGGCCCTCACCCCACTCCACGACGACGACGGCGTCGTCGAGTTCGGTGTCGAGGTCCAGCGAGTCCAACTCCGCCGGCAGATCCAGGCCGTCGGTGTCGAGCAGCCGGTACAGGTCGACGTGGATCATCGCCGGAGTTCCGGGCCGGCGCGGGCGGTGTTCGCGGGCCAACACATACGTCGGGGAGGTGACCGGACCGTCGACGTCGAGTGCGGCGGCGATCCCCTTGGCCAGCACCGTTTTTCCGGCCCCGAGTGGACCGCTCAGCACCACCACGTCGCCGGCCCGCAACTGTCCGCCCAGCCGGGCGCCCAGCGCGACGGTATCTTCTGCGGTGGCCAGGGTCTGCGTCTGGATCACTGGCGCCCGGCCTTCCGGCGCAGCCGGCGGGTCAGCCCCGCCCGGCGCGGCGTGGCGCGCTCCACCAACCGAACCAGAGCCTCGTCGATCGCGTCGGGCTCCTCCAGTTGCACCAGGTGTCCGGCGCCGGGGACGATCACCAGCTCGCAGTCCCACAGCGTGGCCGCCATCGCCCGCGAATAGCCGACCGGGGTGAGCAGGTCGTGATCACCGCAGGCGACCAGGGTCGGGATCTTGGCCAGCGTTGTCAGCGCGGCACTTTCGTCGTGCACCTCCAGCGCATGCAGGAAGCCCACCATGGTGGGTACCGGGGTGGCATGCATCATCGCCTCGGAGAATGCCACCACGCTCGGGCTGATCTCGTCGGTGCCGTAGGAGGCGGCGCGCAGGATCGGTGCGATCACCCGGCGGGCCGCTCCACGCCCGCGATGCACCAGATTCGGCGCGTAGCGGACGCTGAACTGCACCGCCTCCAGCGCCGGGTTCCGCAGGACCTCCCCCAGAGGGGATCGTGAAACCCCCTTGGCCGCAGACGATATCAGCGCGGCGCCCACAATGCGGTTGCCGTAGTGCTGGGGAAACTGCCGGGCGTGTGCCAGCACGGTCATGCCGCCCATCGAATGCCCCACCAGTACCACCGGGCCGCGGGGCACCGTCGCCGCCAATACCGCCTCCAGGTCACGGCCGAGCCGGGGCACGGTGTAAGTCTTCGGCGAGGCGGTCGCTGAATCGCCGTGCCTACGCGGCGGTCCCAGCTTCGCCTCTCCTTCGTCGAGGCTCGCTGAATCGCCGTGACCGCGCTGGTCGTAGAAGACCATCCTGACCTGGGCACCCCATTCGGCGGCCAGTCGCGCCCGCTGAAAATGGAAGGAACCCATCCGCAGGCAGAAGCCGTGCGCGAACACCACCGTCAGCGGCGCATCACGCGGACCGACGTCGCGCACCGCCAACTCGACACCGTCGTCGGTGACCACCACCGAGCTGTGATCGTGCTCCAGGATCTCGAAATCCTCGCCGGCGTAAGGATCATCGCGACTGATACGCCGTGTCATCGAGCGGGCGACGGTGGTTCCGGCGATGGCACCGACCGCGGCCACCCCGGCCGCACCCGCGAGCCAGCCGCCGGCCCGCCACCCGCGCCTCCTATCGGCCATCGGCGCCCCGATACGTCCTGACCACCCGCCCGCGTGGGCTGTTCACCACCTCGTAGTGGATGGTTCCCAACGCGTCGGCCCAGTCCTGGGCCAACGGCTCGCCGGCCGACCCGGGCCCGAACAGCACGACCTCGTCACCCTCGGTGACGTCGACGGGCCCGGGGCCCAGGTCGACGATGAACTGGTCCATGCACACCCGCCCGACGCTGCGGCGGCGCCGGCCGTTGATCAGCACGTCGAAGCGTCCGCTCAGCGGGCGGAACACGCCGTCGGCGTAGCCCATCGGCACCAGCGCCACGGTGGTGTCGCGATCGGCGACCCAGGTATGGCCGTAGGAGACGCCCTCCCCGGCTTTGATCGAGCGAACAAACACCACAACGGATTTCAGTGTCATCGCCGGAATCAGACCCATGTCACCGCGCTCCGGGATCGGACTCAGTCCGTACACCGCGATCCCCGGACGCACCAGGTCGTAGGCCAGGTCGCGCCGCGTCATCGCTGCCGCGGAATTGGCCAGGTGCGCGACCTCGAACTCCAGTCCGTCGGCGCGGGCCAGGGTCAACAGATCGGAGAACCGCTGCCCCTGAACGTCATTGACCGGGCTGTCCGTCTCGTCGGCGCAGGCCAGGTGGGACATCAACCCGCGCACCCGGATTGCGTCGTCGGCGACGGCGCGGCGCAATGCCGTCACCAGGTCGCCGAAATCCGCGGCTCCTACTCCGTTGCGGTTCATGCCGGTGTCTGCCTTTACCGTCACCGTCGCCGTGCGCCCGGTGCGTCTCACCCCGTCGAGCAGCTCGGTGAGCTGCCGCACCGAGGAGACGGCGATCTGCACGTCGGCGGCCAGTGCGGGGGCGAAGTCGGTGCCCGGCCCGTGCAGCCAGGCGAGTACCGGCGCGGTGATGCCGGCCGCCCGCAATGCCACCGCCTCGTCGACGGTGGCCACCCCCAGTTCGGCCGCCCCGGCAGACAGTGCCGCACGGGCCACCTGGGCCGCGCCGTGGCCGTAGCCGTCGGCCTTGACCACGGCCATCACGCCGGCCGCACCAGCGTGTTCGGCCAGCACCCGCACGTTGTGGGCGATGGCGTCGAGGTCTACCAGCGCTTGCGCGAGCAGGCCGGAGGTCCGAGATAGGGCAGTCATGTCACCGTCGATTGTCCCAGAACCCGCGGGATGCCCCGTGAGGCCGCCGAAATCAGTGCGAGAAGTGCTGCTGATCGTCGAAGTGCCCACCCGGCTTGAGCCGGTCCAGCGCGGCCACCGACTTCATGATGTCGTCGAACAGCGCCCGGGCCAGATCCGCCGACAGGCCCTCGCGCACCACCACCCGCAGCACCGCGACGTCCTCGGCGCCCTCCGGCATGGTGTAGGCCGGCACCTGCCAGCCGAAGGTCCGCAGCTCGTGGGAGACATCGAACTCGGTGTAGCCGCGATCGCCGGCCAGCCGGCAACTCACCACCGGGATGGCCGAGCCGTCGCTGATCACCTCGAAGTGCTCGGACGCGGCCAGTTGATGCGACAGCCAGCGAGCGGTGTCGGACAGCGTCCGCATCACCTCGGTGTAGCCGGCACGGCCCATCCGCAGGAAGTTGTAGTACTGGCCGACCACTTGGTTGCCCGGCCGGGAGAAGTTCAGCGTGAAGGTGGGCATGTCACCGCCGAGGTAGTTCACCCGGAACACCAGCTCATCGGGCAGATAGTCGGCACTGCGCCACACCACGAACCCGATACCGGGGTAGGTCAGGCCGTACTTGTGGCCGCTGACGTTGATCGACACCACTCTCGGTAACCGGAAGTCCCACTTGAGATCCGGGTGCAGGAACGGCACCACGAACCCGCCACTGGCCGCGTCCACATGCACCGGCACGTCCGGCCCGCCACCCGCGGCGAGAGTGTCCAGGGCCGCGCAGATCGCCTCGACGGGTTCCAGCTCGCCGGTGTAGGTGGTGCCCAGGATGCCGACCACCCCGATGGTGTTCTCATCGACGGCGTCGACAACCTGCTCGGGGGTGATCACATAGCGGCCGTGCGCCATCGGCAGGTAGCGCGGTTCGACGTCGAAGTAGCGGCAGAACTTCTCCCACACCACCTGCACGTTCGAGCCCATCACCAGGTTCGGGGTGCGACCCTGCCACTTGCCGATTTTCGAGCGCCAGCGCCATTTCATCGCCAGCCCACCCAGCATCACCGCCTCGCTGGACCCGACGGTGGACACCCCGACGGCGCTGGCCGGGTCGTCGTCGCGCAGATTCTCGGCGTGAAACAGGTCGGCGACCATGCACACACAACGCTGCTCGATGGCCGCGGTCGCCGGGTACTCGTCCTTGTCGATCATGTTCTTGTCGAACGACTCCGCCATCAACGCCGACGCCTCGGGGTCCATCCAGGTCGTGACGAACGTGGCCAGGTTCAGCCGTGAGCTGCCGTCGAGCATCAGCTCGTCATGAATGAACCGGTAGGCGGTCTGCGGGTCCATCGGGTCATCGGGCATCCGCAGCGCCGGGACCGGCGCGGTGAACATCCGGCCGGTGTAGGCCGGGGCGATGGTGTGCGCGGGGACGGACGGGTGCGAATGGGTCACGACAACTCCTCTATAGCTGAGCCAGGGCGGTGCGGATGTGCGCCACGATGCGTGACGCCGACGTCGGGGTGTCGGCGGGTCCGGGGTCGGCGGCCGACGCTGCGGCCGCCCGGGTGTGCACGAAGGCGGCGGCCGCGGCGGCCTGCGCGGTGGGCAGGCCGGAGGCCAGCAGCGCGCCGATCATGCCGGACAGCACGTCGCCGGACCCGGCGGTGGCCGCCCAGGATCCCCCGGCCGGGTTGAGGTAGACCGGGCCGGGTTCATGCGGGTCGGCGACGACGGTCACGTTGCCCTTCAACAGCACCGTGCAGCCCATCTGGTCGGCGAGCCCGCGGGCCGCGCCCACCCGGTCCGCACCGGGCGGGTGGCCGGCCAACCGGGCATATTCGCCGGCGTGCGGGGTAAGTACCGTCGGTGCCGTTCGGTTGACGACGAGATCGGGGTGCGCGGCCAGGATGGTCAGCGCGTCGGCGTCGACGATCACCGGCAGGTCGGTGCCGAGCGCGAACCACAGCGCGGCGGCCGCGTCGCCGTCGGTGCCCAGGCCGGGTCCGACCACCCAGGCCTGCACCCGGCCCGCAGCCGCGGCACTCGGTGCGACCACCACTTCCGGCCAGTGCGAAACCACCTGGGCGGCAGCACTTCCGGTGTAGCGGACCATGCCTGAGGTGGCGGCTACTGCCGCACCGGAGCACAGGATGGCCGCGCCCGGATAGGTCTTCGAGCCGGCCAGGATTCCGGTGACGCCCTGGGTGTACTTGTCGTCGCGGGGACCGGGCGCCGGCCAGAGCGCTTCGGCGTCGGCCGCTTCAAAGCCGTGCAGGTCGGTGGCAGGCAGGTCCAGGCCGATGTCGACCAGTTCGACGCGCCCGCACTCCCCCAGAGCATGAACGGGTTTGAGGCCGCCGAAGGTGACCGTCAGCACCGCGTGCACCGCGGGCCCGTCGGCCGCACCGGTGTGCGGGTCGAGGCCGCTGGGCAGGTCGACGGCCACCACCGGGATGCCCGCCGCGGCAACCGCCGCGAACACCACGGCGGCATTCCGCCTCAACGCACCCCGCCCGGAGATGCCGACCACTCCGTCGATCACCAGATCCGTTGCGGCCGGCACGGTATCGACGATGCGGCCGCCGGCTTTCCGGAACGCGGCCAGCCCCTTGGCGTGGGCGCGTTCCGGATCGAGCAGGATCGCGGCCGCTGCCACACCGCGCCGGCGCAGCAGGGCCGCGGCCCACAGTGCGTCGCCGCCGTTATCACCGGAACCCACCACCGCGCACACGCTCCGGCCGGCCACCCCGCCGGTTCGCGAGACCAACTCGCCGGCGATCGCAGTCGTCAGCCCGAACGCCGCCCGGCGCATCAGGACGCCGTCGGGCAGGCTCGCCAGCAGCGGCGCCTCGGCGGCGCGGATCTGTTCAACGGTGTAGTAGTGGCGCACTGCTGCCTCCCTCGCTGCCCAAGGCTAGTGGGGACGGTGCCGGGTCAGTGGGTAACAGGCCAACCCGATGCCGACCGCGGCCAGGTGCCCGATCGCGGTGAAGTCGGGATTGATCACCAGCGGGACGGTGAAGATCGCGATCAGCGCGATCAGATAACCCCAGCGCCAGGGCCGGCGGATCCGGTAGGTCAGCACGGCTGCCACCCCGGCGAGGAAGTAGCTGACCCCGATGTCGCGGGCGTAGGTCAGGTGCTCGGACTCGCGGCGCAGGTTGATCAGTGCGTACAGCGCGGCCTGGCTGATGTAGGTTGCGCCGATGTGGGCGGCCAGTCCGACCTCGGCCCAGCGCCGGTGGCCCAGCCAGTGCTCGGCCGGCGCCAGGATCAACGTGAACAGCACCAGGTATGGCGTCCAGTCCTTGCCGTCGATCCACAGCAGGCTCGCGATCAGCACCTCGAAGGGGTCGGTGGCCAGGTGGTGCAGGTTGGTCGACTGATCGACGAGGATGGCGTGCAGCCGCGGCCCGACCGAGTTCTGCACCACCGTGGTCACCAGCAGCACTGCCAGCCACAGATAGGTCAACGGTGCGGCGTGCACGAAGTGCCACGCTGCTTCGAGGCGGGTTTTCACGCGGACCACGGCGTACAGCGTCGCACAGATGACAATCCTTGATCAGCCATGACAGCTCGCGTATCGTCCGAGTCAATTACGCGACGGCCGGTAGCGAATAAACGGAGAGGGCTGCATTGATGCGCAACCGCTACGCCGGGGAACCGTTCAGCACGCCGACGCCCGAGATCGCCGCCGCCCTGGAGCAGGTCAGCATCCCCACCCTGCTGCTGTCGTGCGTGCACATCACCGGCGACGCCCGATTCATCCGCGACTACAAGCAGAACGGGATCTTCCTCAACGAGATCCAGGGGTTCATGTCCGAGGAGGACAAGGCCCGGGCCCGCGCCGAAGCGCTGGAGGTGATCGCCGACTATCGCGATCGCGGCTGCCCACAACCTGAGCCGCTGCCCGCCGACCTGGTCAAGGAGATGATGGACTGGGCGGCCTGCGAAGTCGTGCCGGACGCCTACCTGGGCCTGCTCGCCGAGGAACTCGATCTCGAAGGCGTCGACCCGCGCCGACCCGCCGAGCTGGACCACGCCGTCGCCAAGGACCTGCCGGTGGCGGTGGTCGGCTGCGGCGAATCAGGAGTCTTGGCGGGAATCCGGCTGGCGCAGGCCGGAATTCCGTTCACCATCATCGAGAAGAACGCCGGCCCCGGTGGAACCTGGTGGGAGAACACCTATCCGGGTGCCCGGGTGGACGTCGCCAACCACTTCTACTGCTTCAGTTTCGAGCCCAACAACGGCTGGGGCCACTACTTCGCCGAGCAGCCGGAACTGCAGGCGTATTTCACCGACTTGGTCGCCAAACACGATCTGGACCAACACATCCGGTGGAATACCGAGGTCACCGACGCCACCTGGGATGACGGCGACGGGGTCTGGACTCTGAGCGTGCGCGGCGCCGACGGCACGCTGTCGGCGATCCGGGCACGCGCGGTGATCACCGCGGTCGGCCAGCTGAACCGCCCGCACCTGCCCGACATCGACGGCGCCGACAGCTTCACCGGGCCGTCGTTTCACTCCGCGGCCTGGGATCACAGCGTCGACGTGACCGGCAAGCGGGTGGCACTGATCGGGGCTGGCGCCAGCGGATTCCAGATCGCCCCGGCGATCGCGGAAAAAGTGGAGCACCTCACGGTGTTTCAGCGCACCGCGCAGTGGATGTTCCCCAACCCGATGTATCACGACGCGGTCGGCGACGGAGTGCGCTGGGCTCTCGAGCACCTGCCGTTCTACGCCCGCTGGTACCGCTTCCTGCTGCTGTGGCCCGGAGCCGACAAGGGCCTGGAAGCCGCGCGGGTGGACCCGGACTATCCCGACCAGGACCACGCCGTGAGCGAGATCAACGCGATGGCCCGAATGATGTTCACCGGGTGGATCACCGATCAGGTCGGCGACGACGCCGAGCTGCTGGCCAAGGTACTGCCGGACTATCCCGCGACCGGGAAACGCACCCTGCAGGACAACGGCACCTGGCTGGGGACGCTCAAACGCGACAATGTCGAACTGAACCGCACTGCGATCCGCAGGATCACCCCACACGGCGTCCAGACCGAGGACGGCGTGCACCACGACGTCGATGTGATCGTGTACGCCACCGGTTTTCGGCACACCGACGTGTTGGCGCCGATGCAGGTCACCGGCCGCGACGGAACCGACCTGCACCAGCTGTGGGGCAGCCGGCCGTACGCGTACCTGGGAATCACCGTGCCGCAGTTCCCGAACTTCTTCCTGATCTACGGCCCCGGCGCGCACCTGGCGCACGGCGGCAGCCTGATCTTCAACTCCGAGTTGGAGATGCGCTACATCGACGCTTGCCTGGCCCGCCTCGCCGACGAGCGGCTGCACTCCGTCGAGCCGACCGCCCAGGCGGCCGCCGAGTGGCATCGGGCCACCCAGGACGCGATCAAAAAGACGGTCTGGGCGCACCCGGCGATCAAGCACTCCTACTTCAAGAACGCCGACGGTGAGATCCACACCGTGAGCCCGTGGCGGCTCGACGAGTACTGGTCGGCGGTGCGCGCACCGGACTGGTCGCAGTTCGTCGTCAGACAGGGAGGCCACCCATGAGCGGAGTCGTCGTCACCGGAGCAGCATCCGGGATCGGGCGGGCGTGCGCGCAGGCCCTGGTCGCCGACGGTCGCCGGGTTGCTTTGTGGGACATCGCAACCGGAGTCACCGACATCGCTGACGGGCTGGGCATGCCGGGTGCGGTGGTCGACGTCTGCGACGACGCCGCGCTGCCCGGCGCGGTCGCGTCGGCCGCCGAAGCCCTCGACGGCATCGACGGGCTGGTGCACGCCGCCGGGCGGGTGCTGCCCGAGCCGGTCGGCGCCTACACCGGCGAATCCTGGGACGCCGTCATGGATGTCAACCTGCGCGCCCAGGCGATGCTGGTGCAGCTGATGCTGCCGCACCTGGAGGCGGTCGCCCGGGCCGGCGGCGCCCCGGCGGTGGTCGGTATCTCCAGCATCGAGGCGCTGACGGCCAACCCCTTCATCCCGGCCTACTGTGCTTCCAAGGCAGGCCTTCTGGGCATGACCCGGTCGATGGCCGCGCAACTGGGCCCGGCCGGAATCCGGGTCAACGCCGTCTGCCCAGGCTTCATCGAGACCCCGATGCTGCAGATCGCACTCGACGTCGAGGAAGTCGCGGCCGGCTTCGTGGCCGCGGCACCGCTGGGGCGTATCGGCCAGCCGGACGAGGTGGCCCAGGCGGTGGCGTTCCTGATGTCGCCGCGGGCGTCGTTCATCACCGGCACCCAGATCGTCGTCGACGGTGGGGTCACCGCGCGGCATCCCTGAACAGTCGTAGCAGTCCCGTAGCACTTAAAGCTACACTGTCCGAATGACGACGGCAGATGCTCCCCGCATTCCGCAGCGCGAACTGCGCAACGAATCCAGCCGCGTCCTGCGCGAAGTTCGCGCCGGGCAGTCCTACGTCGTGACCGTCGACGGCCAACCGGTGGCCGACCTGGTTCCGCATGCCCGTACGCCGCGACGCACCGCGGTACCCCGGGACGAGGTGGTGAGAGCGTTCTCGGCACTGTCACCCGGCGGCCAGCCCGGCGACTATCGCGATGATCGGATCGACGACACGATCTATGACCCCTACGACCGGGCGTATCGCGAAGGCCAGTTCGCCCCGAGGGCAACCGAGTGACGCGGTCCCCACGCGGCCTGGTCGACACCAACGTCTTGATCTTGATCGATCAGATCGACCCCGCTGACCTGCCTGCCGAAATCCTGGTCAGTGCGATCACCATGGCCGAACTCGCCGCCGGACCGCACCACACCCACGATCCCGCCGAGCGGGCCAGCCGCATCGAACGGCTGCAGCACGCCGAGGCGTTGTTCGAGCCACTGGCCTTCGGCACCGATGCAGCACGCCGCTACGGGCACGTCGTCGCCGCAGTCCTGGCGGCGGGCCGGCAGGAACGTCCCCGCCGGATCGATCTGATGATCGCGTCGATCGCATCGGTGCACCGACTGCCGCTGTTCACGGTGAACACCGACGACTTTGCCGGCCTGGAGGGATTGGTCGAGGTCCATCCGGTCACCCATCCCGTGGATCGCTGACGCTGATATGGCGTTCGAGGAACCGGGTGGTCATGGTGAATACGCCGGTCGTCACAGAGTCACCGGCTCGGCCGCCCACGCCTGGTGGGATCACGACAGAGGCTCATCCCAGCGGCATCGGGCGGGCCGGCTTCAGAACACCCAGCTCTGCGGGGTCGCGATAACGAAACCGTGGGTGGTCACCGGACCGGTGGCGTTCTGCGGTTCCTTGAGCTCGCAAACCAGCTCGGCGAACGGCGGGACCCCGCAGACCATCGACTCACTGGGTGAGAAATCCCAGAACACCACCTTGTGGCCCACCGGAATCGTCACGGCAGGCTCTCCGGCGACCAGCGCGTCCGGCGGTGCGGGCACGAAACGCGCCGGTGCACTTGCCTTCCCGTAGATACCCGGTAGCTGCACGGCGCCGTCGCCGGGCGCCACGCCCGGAATGTCGCCGGCACAGGTGATGTCGTGGGTGATCCTGCCGCGCCACATCGTGCAGACCACGCCCGACTCGGTACCGAACACCACGCTCGGGGTCTGGCGTAGATCACTCACCGAAGCAGGCAACGGCCCACTGTCGTCGATCAGAGAGTCGATGTCGGGAATCGTCGGTGCGGCAGCGGCATTCGGCACCACCGTCATCATCAGAGTTGCCGACGCCACCGTCGCTGCCAGTACCCAACGCCCCACCGAAGCCCTCATTCGCCGTCGAACCCTCAACATACGAACGGCACGCTCGCCGGTCAACTGTTGTCTGAGCCCACCGACGCGGGTTTGGTATCGCGCCACCAGCAATAGATGAACAACAGCATCGACATCACCAGTGCCACGATCACCCACAGCGTGATCGTGACATCGATCCAGGAGCCGATCGGCGGTGCGTCCGGCAGTGCGTTTCGCAGCGGGACCACCGCGAAAAGCATTGCCGCGTACCACGTCGCCATCGGCGGTTGGAATTTGCGACGGCCCAGGAAGGTCAGGTTCGCGACCACGACGGACACCGCGGCCAGGGCGATCAGCACGCCTACGATCACGGCACCGAACGCCACGGTGCTCGGGGACCGGTGCAGCGTCACCCGATACGGACCGGCCTCATGGTCGCTGGCGATCTCGTTGCGCCAGCCGGCGATGTGGTCGACGAATATCGGTGAGATGCGTTGCGGCACTGTGGAATCGCCGCGCAGTATGTCGACGGTGATTGGCCCGGTCTGGTAGTGATCGAACGGCCACTTCGACGAGTTGCCGGACACCGTCAGCGGCACCGGGAACTCGCCGGGAACCATGCCCTTGGTCCAGCTGCGCTTGGTCGGCGTGACCGCCGAATGCACCGCGATGCTCAGGTCTTCGGTGAGCCCGTGGGTGGCCGAATCGAGCAGTGCTGGACCCGGATTGATGGCGACCTTTCCGGCCAGCGTGCCCTTCACCGGCAGCAGGTCTTCGAGGTCGATGGTCACGGTCGTTCCGTCGGGCGCGGCCTGGCCGTCAGTGAGCTGACGCGGGCAGCCGCATCCCGCCCGCTCGTAGAGCCCGACGGTGACGACGTAGGACGCGATGAAGAACACCGCCATGCCCAGGATCAGCAGCAGTCTGGTGCGCAGGACGTGCGCGGCGGGCTCGTGGGACAAGGTGGGTCTCCCTCACTCTGATAGCCCCCGCGGTCGAGAGTGTCAGAACACCTGACTCTGCGGCGCAGAAATGACGAACCCGTGAGTGACCGGCGAGCCGCCCTTGGACCCGTTCTCGCGTGCGGCGTGCAGCACACACACCACGTCGGTACCGGTCGGAATGCCGCACACCAGCGACTGGGTGGGCGAGAAGTCCCAGAACACGATCTTGTGGCCGGGCAACAGCATGGTCGTCGGAACCTTCGCCGGATCGCCGAGCAGCCCTTCGGGGGCGAACGGCTGGAACTGCGCCGGCCCGCTGCCGTCGGCGTAGACGGTGCCCAGGCTCACGCCGCGGGTTCCCGCCGGCGCGCCGATGATATTGCCCGCACAGGCCACACTGTGGGTGACCTTGCCGCGGCTCTTGCGGCAGGCCAGACCTGTCGGAGTGGTGAACGCCAGATCGGGAGTTCCGGTGAGGTCGCCGACGGAGCCGGGCAGCGGCCCACTGTCGTCGATCAGCGGACCCAGATCCGGAACCTCGCCTGCCGCAACAGCATTGGGCGCCTGGGCGAACACGGCCAGCGCAGCGGCCACCACCACCAGAAAACGTCGCACTGAATACTCCCGCTACTCGACGGTGACCGATTTGGCCAGATTGCGCGGCTTGTCCACGTCATAGCCGCGGGCCTGCGCCACGCCCGCGGCGAACACCTGCAGCGGAATGGTCGACAGCAGCGGCTGGTAAAGCGTTGATACCGCGGGGATTTCGATCAGATGATCAGCGTAGGGCCGAACCGTCTCGTCACCCTCTTCGGCGATCACGACGGTAACCGCGCCCCGCGCCTGGATCTCGCGGATGTTGGAAAGCAGCTTGGCGTGCAGCATCGCGGCATTCTTCGGCGAGGGCATCACCACGATCACCGGCAGGCCCTCTTCGATCAGCGCGATCGGGCCGTGCTTGAGCTCGCCGGCGGCGAACCCCTCGGCATGCATGTAGGCGAGCTCCTTGAGCTTGAGGGCGCCCTCGAGTGCCACCGGGTAGCCGACATGGCGGCCCAGGAACAGGATGCTCGACGACTGCGCGTAGCACCGAGCCAGCTCGGTGACCGATTCCATGCCGTCGATGACCCGCTGGATCAGCTCAGGCATACCCTCCAACTCGTGGTACTCGCGTGCCACCTCGTCGGGGTACTTGGTGCCGCGGGCCTGAGCCAGGGCAAGGCCGACAAGGTAATTCGCGGTCACCTGAGCCAGGAAGGTCTTGGTCGCGGCGACGCCGATCTCCGGGCCGGCCCGGGTATAGAGCACCGCGTCGGCCTCCCGCGGGATCTGCGAGCCGTTGGTGTTGCAGACCGCCAAGACCTTGGCCTTCTGCTCCTTGGCGTGCCGCACCGCCTCCAGGGTGTCGGCGGTCTCACCGGACTGGGAGATGGCCACCACCAGCGTGCTGCGGTCCAAAACCGGGTCGCGGTACCGGAATTCGCTGGCCAGTTCGATCTCCACCGGCAGTCGTGTCCAGTGCTCGATGGCGTACTTGGCCAGCAGGCCCGAGTGGAATGCCGTGCCGCAGGCCACCACGAACACCTTGTCGATCTCGCGCAGCTCCTGATCGGAGAGGCGTTGCTCGTCGAGCACGATCCGGCCAAGGTCGAAATGCCCCAGCAGGGTGTCGGCCACCGCGGTGGGCTGCTCGGCGATCTCCTTGAGCATGAAAAACTCGTAGCCGCCCTTCTCAGCGGCCGACAGGTCCCAATCGATCTTGAACGACCGGGCGTTGCCGGCGTCGTCGTTACCGGCGAAGTCGGTGATGCGATAGCCGTCAGCGGTGAGCACCACAACCTGGTCCTGACCCAGCTCGACGGCATCCCTGGTGTATTCGATGAAGGCGGCGACATCCGAGCCCAGGAACATCTCGCCGTCGCCGATACCGACCACCAGCGGGGTGGACCGGCGGGCCGCCACGATGGTGCCGGGCTCGCCGGCGTGGGCGAACACGACGGTGAAGTGGCCCTCCAGCCGGCGCAACACGGCCTGTGCGGACGCCACGAAGTCTCCGGCGGTGTCCCCCCGGCGGTATTGGCGAGCCAGCAGCTGGACGGTGACCTCGCTGTCGGTCTCGCTGGTGAACTCCACGCCTTCGAGCTCGAGCTCGTCGCGCAGCACCGCGAAGTTCTCGATGATGCCGTTGTGCACGACCGCGAACTCCGACGCGGCATCACAGTGCGGGTGCGCGTTGGCGTCGGTGGGCCTGCCGTGGGTGGCCCAGCGGGTGTGGCCCAGCCCGGTTCCGCCGGCCAGCAGGGCGGGGTCGGTCGCGGCCAGTTCGGCTTCGAGGTTGGCGAGCCGGCCCGCTTTGCGCCGGACGGTCAGTCGGCCGGCGCCGTCGACGACGGCGATTCCCGCAGAGTCATATCCGCGGTATTCCATCCGCCGCAGAGCCTCGACGACTACCTCGCGGGCAGGGCGCTGCCCCACGTAGCCGACGATTCCGCACATAGCTGTTCAGGGTAGTGCAACGGCGGTGGACCCCCAACAATCGTGCAGGTCAGCCAACGTCCGATCACTGTCGGCCACCATGAGTTACGGTCATCGAATGGCCAGCCTCAAGCGCCTTCACGCCTCCCTGACCCGTCCCGGCCCGCACCGGGTGCTCAGGGGTGATCTGGCCTATGCGGGCCTGGCCGGTGTGGTGTACACCCCGACGTCGGGCTACCGGCTGCCCGCGGTGGCGTTCGGCCACGACTGGCTGACCGGCGCGCAACGGTACGCGGGCCTGCTCGAGCACCTGGCCTCGTGGGGCATCGTGGCGGTGGCCCCAGACACCGCACGGGGCCCGGTGCCCTCGGTGCTGGACCTGGCCGTCGACTTGGGTCGCGCGCTGCAGATCGCCACCGAAGTCCGGCTGGGGCCGGGCCGGATCAGCGTCGACGCGGGCCGGATCGCGCTCGCCGGCCACGGTTTCGGCGGTTCGGCCGCGGTGTTCGCCGCGGCGGCGTCGTCGGTGAAACCCGCAGCGGTGGCAGCCATCTTCCCGGCGATAACCACACCGCCGGCCGAGCAGGCCGCGGCCGGTCTCAATGTTCCGGGGACGATCTTCAGCGCGCCTGACGGCCCGACGGCGTTGCGCTCCAACGCCGTCGAGCTGGCACACGCCTGGCCGACGGCGACGCTGCGGGTGATCAGCAAGGCGTCAGCGGCCGGGCTGCCGCAGGGCCGGCGGCTGACCGGTTTCTTCGGGCTGCCGACGTCGGACCGGCGCACGCAGCGACGGGTGCGCGCGCTGCTGACCGGGTACCTGCTGGCGCAGCTGGCAGGTGAGAAGGCCTACCGGCAGTTCGCCGACCCGACCGTGCAACTGCCACGCACCGAGACGCTGGAGGGGTTGCCGGAGCCGGTGACCCCCGAGGAGAAGATCGCCGCGCTGTTCGGCTAGCTGCCCCGACGACGACGGCCGCCGAATCCCGAAGGACCCGGCGGCCGTTGCCGTTTCTCGGCGACTAGCCGGCTGCGCTGTCGGCTATGCGCCAGGCGCGCCGTCAGTACCCGGGGTACCGGGTCCGCCGTTGGCGGCGCCACCGGTTCCGGTGCCGCCGCTACCGGCCGCTCCACCGGCGCCACCAGGACCGCTCGGGCTGCCACCGTTGCCGCCGTTCGCGCCGTCGCCGCCGTCGCCGCCGGTGTTGCCGGAGCCTTGGGCGGTACCGCCCTTACCGCCGCCGCCACCGTGACCGCCTGCCCCGCCGGCCCGGTCGGCACCGGCGCCGCCGGCAGTGCCGCTGGTGCTGGCACCGCCGGCCCCGCCGAGGCCACCGTTGCCGCCATTACCGCCGACCCCGCCGTTGCCACCGTCGAAGCCATCGCCGGTGGCATTGGTGCCGCCGTTGCCGCCTACCCCACCGGCGCCACCGGCACCGGCAAGTCCACCGGCACCGCCGGCACCGCCGTTGCCGTCCGTCGAGGTGCCGCCGGCTCCGCCCTTGCCGCCGTTACCACCGTCGCCGCCGGCACTTCCGTTGCCGCCGGCCGCGTTGGAGTTGTTGGTACCGGCCGCGCCGGCGCCGCCGGTACCACCGTTACCGCCGGCGCCGCCCGAACCGCCGGTGCCGTCGGCGCCGATGGTTCCAGCCGGGCCGCTGGTGCTCGTACCGGCCGCACCGCCGGTGCCGGCCGCGCCGCCGACCCCACCGTTACCGCCGTTACCGCCGTCCAGGCCTCCACCGCCGGCCCCGCCGTTACCGCCCGCACCCGCGGCTCCACCGGTACCACCGACTCCGCCGCTGCCGGCCTGGCCGGTACCCGAGGTGCCGCCGGCGCCGCCGTTGCCGGCGGTGCCGCCGTTACCGCCGTTGGTGCCATTGCCACCGGCCGCGCTCGTCGAGCTGGCGCCGTCAGTGCCCGCGGCTCCGGCCCCACCGTTACCACCGGCGCCGCCCGCGCCGCCGCTGCCGTCGAGTCCGCCCGTTCCCGCCGCGCCCGCGGTGCCGCTGGTGCTCGCGCCGCCCGCGCCGGCCGCGCCGCCGGTGCCGGCCGCGCCGCCCTTACCGCCGTTACCGCCGGCCAGGCCGTTGCCATTGGCGTCGGTGCCGCCGGCACCACCGGCTCCACCGGCTCCACCGCTGCCGCCGACTCCACCGTTGCCGCCCTTGCCGCCGTCACCGGTGGTCGCGGTACCACCGGCACCGCCCTTGCCGCCTGCGCTGCCGGCCGAGCCGTCGCCGCCGTTACCGCCGGCCGCACCGGCCAACGCGGTGCCGGCCGTGCCGTCCGCTCCGGCGGTACCGGCACCGCCGTTGCCGCCGTCACCGCCGTCGGCCGTTCCGGTAGCCGCGCCGCCGTTACCGCCCTGGCCGCCACCGGCGCCACCGTCACCGCCGTTACCGGCGTGGCCGTCACCAGCTGCGATGCCCAGGGGGTTGCCGGCCAGCGCCGACGCGCTGCCGCTGCTCGTGCCGCCGTCACCACCGGCGCCGGCCATACCGCCCGGGGGGGGGGGGGGGGGGGGGGGGGGGGGGGGGGGGGG